>NZ_KI912266.1:7422719-7645029 GCF_000235425.2 Pseudofrankia saprophytica | reverse complement strand
GGACGGGCCCTGTGCCGCTGGCAGGCGCCGCGCCGCCGATGACGCCCGCGCCGCCCGCCGGCCCACCGGTGCCGATCGCCGGGCCGCCGCCGACGACGCCGGCATGGGGCACCCCGCCAGCACAGGGATTCGGCCCAGCACAGGGATTCGGGCCAGCACAGGCATTCGGGCCAGCACAGGGACCCGCGCCGACGCCGGCCCCGGAACGCGGCCGGGGAATCCAGGCGCTGCCCGCCCTCGACCAGATCATCGTCGGCGTGTCCTGCGTGCTGATCCTCGCCGCGGTCCTCCTGACGGCGCTCGCGCCGGTCTACCCCAGCCGCGGCCAGACGGCCAAGGACTTCGCCACCCGGTTCCCGCCTCCGGCCGGCGGGACCGGCGCGCCCGCGCCCCCGGCGACGACGCCCCCGGGGGCCACGCCGTCGGCTCCCGGAACGCCGACGCCGAGCGCCCCGGCGTCGGCTGGCCCGAACCAGCTTCCGGCAGCCATGCGCGGCACCTGGTCCGGCTCGGTGAGGCAGCAGGGCACCAACACCGTTCAGTACAACGTCACCATCACGCTGACGGGCGGGGCGGTCGGCAGCGTCGTCGGCACGTCGAGCTACCCGACGGTTCCCTGTTCCGGTGACCTGCTGCTCTCCGCTACCGGGACGACGGTGCAGGTGTCCGAGCACATCACCATCGGCCAGAGCGACTGCTTCGACACGACGTTGTTCCTGGCGCTCGACGGGAGCGGCAACCTGACCTACCACTTCGACGACGTCGGCTACGGCACCGGCGACGCGACCCTCACCCGGCAGGGCTGACGCGGCGCCGCCGCGGACGACGCGGCGGCGCCCGCGGGCGCCCGGCCGGGTGGATGCGCGGGTGCGGGGCGCCGTCAGCCAACCAGGATGACGGCGCCCTTCACCAGGCAGACCGCACTCACGGCAGCGAAGCCGAGAACCCAGAGGAACGCCGGTAGGTGGGTCAGCTCGGCGAGGCGGTCGGCGTCCGAGCCGCGTGCTCCGTGCCAGCGTGCCTGGCGAAGGATGACCACCGACTTCACGCCCGACAGCAGCAGCGACCAGGTGAGGAAGTAGGCGGCCCACACCTCGGCCCAGCCCGGCCCCCACCGGCCGAGCAGGTAGAGCATCCCCCCGGTCGCCAGGACGACGAAGACCCCGAACCGGTTCTCCACGACCAGAAGCAGCGTGCCCAGCGCCAGCACCGTGAGGATCAGCACCGCGGTCACGTTGCCCGTGTCCAGCAGGTTCGCGGCGGCGAGACCCGCCAGCGGCGGGCTGGTGTAGCCCGCGGCGGCTATCGCGATCCGGCTGGTTCGTCCTTTCCTGCTGAAGGTGTACGAGGAGGTCGAGCCCCCGCCGTCCCGGTCGATGAGAATGCTCTCCACCCGCCAGCCGGTCAGGTACGCCGCGAGCGCGTGGCCGCCCTCGTGCAGGGCCGTGTCGACGTGGACCATCCACCGGTCGAAGGCCACCGCCCACAGGGCGAGCAGCCCGGTAACCACAACCATTGCGCCAGCCCCCCCGACCGCGCGGCCGCCGAGCCTTTCCGACCCGCCTCGGGCCGGCCTGTACCGCCGCGCCGAAAACGCCCGCGCACCCGCTGGGAAGACCCGGTGGTCTCTCGACCCGGCCGATGGGGCGGGCATTCAGCGACGGCGGTGGGAAAGGCCCATTCGTCACCTCATGGTGCGCCGAGAACGCGTGTCCGTGAAATGGTTTCCGGAAGCGTCAGAGGTCGCGGGTCATCCAGATGGACGTCTCGTCCTGGAAACCGTGGCGACGGTAGAACCGGCGGGCCCGCTCGTTGGGCCCCTCGGTCTCCAGGAAGACGCGCAGGACGCCGGCGGCCCGGCAGGCGTCGAGCAGCTCGGGCAGCGCGACGGAGCCGAGCCCGCGGCCGCGGTCGCGGACGAAGATCTCGTCGAGCACCGCCTCACGCCCACCCGACTCCAGGCTGTAGCCCCAGCACAGGACGGCATAGCCCACCGGCAGGGCGTCGTCTACCGCGCCGCCCGCCGCGTCGTTTCCCGGCACGCCGGGCGCGTCGATGAGCCAGACCTGGCCGTGCTCGTCGTCGCGTAGGAGCGGTCCGAGCGCGCGCGCCACCCGGGCGTCGTCGTGGTCATGACCGTCGACCTCGTTGAACTCGCGGATGAGGACGAGCAGGGTGTCGAGGTCCGCGGGACGCCCGCGGCGGATGACCGGCACCTGGGCATCTTCGCGCTTCGCCCGGCTCTGGCGGATCGAGGTCCGCCGGCTAGCGCCGCCGGGCGGCGCGCGGCGCGGCGCGGCGCAGGATGCGGGGGTCCAGGCGCCGCAGCAGCAGGGCGGTGACGGCCGTGTAGGCGACGCCGAGCGCGACGGTGCCGCCGAGGGCGACCAGGAACGTCGTGGGCGTGTGGAGCCACAGCGGGTCGACGACGGACTCGGGATTGAGCCGTGGGTCGTTCAGCCTCTCGACGTCGACGAGGCCCGTCGCCGACGCGAGCCCGGCGAAGCCCCAGCGGGCCGGGAAGACGTAGCTGACCTGCTCCAGCCCGATCCGGCCGGTGACGCGCATCAGCACGCCGGTGAAGATGATCTGCGCCATCGACACCAGCACCAGCAGCGGCATCGTCTTGTCGGCCTCGTCGACGAGCGCCGAGATCAACAGGCCGAGCATCGTCGACGCGAGCGCGGTCGCGGTCACCACCACGAGCAGTTCCAGCAGCGGGTAGCCGGACACCACGCCGGCCGCCGGCGTGCGGCCGGCCAGGCCGATCGCCGTCACGACGGCGCTCTGCAGGGCGGTGACGAGTGTCAGCACGCAGATCTTGGAACCGAGGTAGGCGGTGATCGACAGGCCGATCCCGCGTTCTCGGCGGTAGATCTCGCGTTCCTTGACGATCTCGCGGACCGCGTTGGCCGCGCCCATGAAGCAGATACACAGGACGAGGACCAGCAGCACCGGCGCGACCTGCCGGTTGGGCTGACCGTCCGGCCTGGCCGTGAGCCCGAACGGCGCGTCCATCACCCGCGGGATCAGGCCGAGTACGAACGGGTAGGCGATGACGAGTCGCAGGTAGGACCGGTCGGAGACGATGACCCGCAGGTAGCGCCGGGACAGCGTGCCCAGTTGGCAGAACACCGACTGCTGCCGGATGCTCGGCAGCGCGACGGGCCGTGGCCGCGCGGCCGGCACGACCGCCGTGCCCTGGATGAAATGGTTGGACGCCCGGTAGCGGCGGGCGACATCCGCCGCGCCCTCGGTTGTCTGCAGCGCGCGGAAGGCGTCCGCCCAGTCGGCCTCGCCGAGGAACGGCAGGGCGTGTTGTGGTGGGCCGAAGTAGGCGACGTGTCCGCCTTTTGCGAGGACGAGGACGTAGTCGCAGAGTTCGAGTTGGGCGACGCTGTGGGTGACGACGACGACGGTTCGGCCGCCGTCGGCGAGGCGGCGCAGCGATTCCATCACCTCCTTGTCCAGGCCTGGGTCGAGGCCGGAGGTGGGTTCGTCGAGGTAGAGCAGGGTTGGTTGGGTGAGCAGTTCGAGGGCGACGCTGGTGCGTTTGCGCTGGCCGCCGGACAACGTCGAGACCTGCCGGTCGGCGAGCCCGCCGGTCAGGCCGAGCTCGGCCAGCACGGCGTCGACCCGGGCGCCGCGTTCCTGTTTCGTGGTCTCGGCGGGGAAGCGCAGCTGGGCGCCGTACTCGAGGGCCTGGCGTACCGTCAGCGAGGTGTGCAGGATGTCGTCCTGCGGCACGTAGCCGATCCGGCGGCGCAGCTCGTCGTACTCGGCGTACAGGTCGCGGCCGCCGTAGCGCACCGCGCCGAGGTCCGCCGGGCGGAACCCCGTGAGCGCGCCGAGCAGCGTCGACTTCCCGGCGCCGCTGGGCCCGATGACGGCGAGCAGTGAGTGGCCCGGCAGGCGGAACGAGACGTCGTGCAGGAGCCGGGTGTCACCGGCGTCGACGCACAGGCCGTCGACCTGGAAGGTCACGTCGCCGGTGTCGAGGTACTCGACGAGCTCACCGTCGCCGGCACGCAGGATGTGGTGGCCGATGGCGACGACGTCGCCGGTGGCGAGCAGCCTGCGCTCGACCCGCTGGCCGTTGACGAACGTGCCGTTCGCCGAGCCGAGGTCGACGACCTCGACGCCGCTGCGCCCGACAAACACCTCCGCGTGCTGCCGGGAGGCCAGCAGGTCGCCGACGACGATGTCGTTGTCCAGCGCGCGCCCGATCGACGTCATGCCCCGGGTGAGTCGGTGGACGCGCCCCTCGCCCGGCCTGACGGTCGCGGGCCCACCTCGGCCGACGGGCGGCAGCAGCGGGCCGGGCAGCCGGTCGAGGTCGTCGCGCTGCATGGTCCGCAGCTCGTGGTGGCCGTCCGCGGCGGGATCGTCGGGGTCGTCTGGCTCGTCGAAGTCCGCCTCGGCGGCGGCCTTGGCGTCCGCCTCGATCTGCGCCTCGATGACGTCCCCTCCGAGGCTGTCCTCGGCGTCGGCGAGGTCGCGCCCCGCGTCGGCGCCCTGGTCCGCGCCGCGGCCGGCGTCCCGGCCGGGCCCCGCGACGACGGAAGCGGGCGAGGCGGGTCTCCTCGCCGCCATGGCTGGCGGGATCGACGTGATGGGCACCCGCTCGGTGGG
Source organism: Pseudofrankia saprophytica (assembly GCF_000235425.2). Taxonomy (NCBI): domain Bacteria; kingdom Bacillati; phylum Actinomycetota; class Actinomycetes; order Frankiales; family Frankiaceae; genus Pseudofrankia; species Pseudofrankia saprophytica. The sequence continues at coordinate 7,640,397 of NZ_KI912266.1, read as the reverse complement.
CGGCGTGGGGACGGTGGCGCCTCCCGGCCCGGCGGTCAGGCCGCCGACGCCGACGCGTGGCGGGGGCTGCGCCCGCGACCCGGTCCGTGGCGCGGTCCGTGGCGCGGACCGCGGGCCGGAGCGCGGCTGCGTCGCGGGCGCGGGACGCGGGGCGGGCGGCGCCTCGGGGACCTGGGGGAGCGGCAGGTCGGGCGGCTCCACCGTGAGGTACGCCGCGGGTGTGCCCGTCCTCGCCCGCGGTGGCTCCGGGTCGGGGACCGGAGCCGGGAGCAGCGTGACCTCGGGCCCGTCCGCCGTGCCGAGCCGCAGGCGGACCTGTCCCGTCAGCTCGACCCTGCGGACCCGCCTCCCGTCGTGCCAGGTGCCGTTGCTGCTGAGGTCGACGACGGCCCAGCCGTCGTGCGCCGGCTCGATCAGCAGGTGGCGCCGCGACACGCGGCCGTCGGACAGGACCAGGTCCGACGCCGCGGAGCGGCCCACCACGAACGGCCGGCCGGGAGGCACCACCACCACGTTCGGTCCGCTACGGATGCTGAGCGTGGTTGCCATCGCGCCCCAATCGAGAAACGCCCCCGGCGGCAGCACCGATGGGTTCGTCCGGTCGACGAGACGGTAGAGGCGCAACCTTCCTCGGAGTTTCCGCGCAGGTGTCGCTCACGGGACAGCGGCTCTGCCCAGGCCTGGCCGAGAATCAGCCGTCGAAGGTGATGACTCCCCGCAGGTTGCGGCCGGCGCGCAGGTCGGCGTAGCCGTCATTGATGGCATCCAGCGTGTAACGGCTGGTGATGAGTTCGTCGAGTTTGAGCCGTCCCTGCTGGTAGAGGGCGAGCATCGCCGGGATGTCCTTCGACGGGCTGGAGGAGCCGAACAACGAGCCCTGGATGCGCTTCTGGTAGAGCACGATGTGCCGGATCGAGACCGGCAGCCCGAGATCCTCATCGGCGCGGCCCATGCCGACCAGCACGCAGGTTCCGGCCTTGCGGATCGCGTCCAGGCCCTCGGCGATGTGCTCCGGCTTGGTCACGCCCACGCAGAGGATCGACGAGTCGGCACCCTGCCCGTTCGTGAAGCCACGGGCGAGGTCGGTCGCCTCGGTCATGGTGGCGACCGCGTGCGTCGCCCCGAGGGCGAGCGCCGCCGTCCGCTTCATCTCGACCGGGTCGACGGCGATGACGACCGAGGCTCCCGCGTGCGCCGCGCCCTGCACCGCGTTGATGCCGATGCCGCCGACACCCATCACGACGACGACGTCACCGGGCTTCACCTCGGCGGACCGGACGGCCGCACCCCACCCGGTGCTCACCCCGCAGCTGGTGAGGCACGCGGCCTCCAGCGAAATGTCATCCGGGCAGTGCACGGCCGACTGCACCGAGACCGTGGTGAGCTCGCTGAACGTCGAGACGCCGGCGGCCTGGCCCACGGGACGGTCGCCCGCCCGCATCCGGCGGCTGCCGTCGGCGCGTATCCCGGACAGGACGCGGGAGCCGTTGTCGCAGAGGTTCTGCAGCCCGGACGCACACCACCGGCACAGCCCGCACATCGGCAGGAAGGACAGGACGACGCGGTCACCGACCTGCCACCCCGGCGTGTGCGGGCCGACCGCCTCGACGACCCCGGCGCCCTCGTGGCCGCCCGCCATCGGCAGCGACCCGGCGGCCACCGGCAGGTCGCCGGTCCCGATGTGGTCGTCCGAATGGCACAGGCCCGCCGCCGCCATCCGGATCAGCAGCTCGTCCTGCCGGGGCGGTTCGAGCTCCACCTCGGTGATCTCCCACTTGCCCGGCTGCTCGAACAGCACGGCCGCTCTCGTCCGCACGGTGCTTGCCTCTCTTTCCGCCGGTTGGCTGACTCTCTTCGCCGGTTGGCTGGTCGAGCTCGGACGCGGCGGCTCAGTAGTCGTCGGTCGGTTCGAAGAGCCCCTCGAACTCGAGCTTCCCGTCCCGGACCCGGCCGTAGTGCAGCCAGTCGCCCTTGAACAGCTGGTGGTCGAACGGGCCGCCGGCGATGTGGGTGTTCGGGCCGCCGGTGACCGCCGGCATGAACCGGATCCGCTCGATGCCCTGCTTCACGCCCGGGCCGGTGAGGACGGTCGCGCGGTGCAGCCCCTCGACGATCGTCGCGGCGATGTCGTAGGCGAGGCCCGGGATGGCGTTCGGCCACATCCACGGATCCTCGCCGTAGCGGGCGACGAACCGCTGGTGGAACAGGTGCATCCGCGGGTTCTCCGGACACCACTGGTCGATGCCGACCCAGCCGTCGAGCTGCTCGAAGCCCCAGATGTACTGCATGAACGCCGTGGTCATGATCCGCGGCGGGTCCCAGTCGACCTTCTCCAGCGCGGCCCGCACCGCCCCGGAGACGACGAGGCCGCCGTAGCCCAGCCAGGCCAGGGCGTCCGCGTTGGCCGCGCGCAGCACGTCGAACTTCGCCGCCAGCTCGTCGACGGTCGTGGTGTTGGTGATGTGCTCGACCGCGGCGATCGAGATCTTCAGCCGCCGGCATTCCTGCAGGAAGAAACGGAAGTACTCCTCGGAGATGGGCGACCACGGGGCGACGACGGCGACCCGCTTGTGACCCTGGCGCTTGAGCCAGTTGACCATCAGCCCCGGGTCGATGCCGACGTCGCCGTTGCCCAGCCGGAAGCAGTACTCGCCATGGAACATGTCGGTCCCGCACATGCTGACCAGCGGCACCTGGGCGGTGTTCGCGTGGTCCGCGAGCGCTATCGCCGAGTCGGTGTAGTTGGCGCCGCCGATGGCCAGGCAGCCGGCGTCGACGAGCCGGTGGAACGCGTCGACACCGCCCTTCGCCGTTCCCTGGGGCAGGCCGGCGTCCTGTTCGAACAGGAACTCGTAGCGGCGGTCGAGCACGCCCCGCTCGATGCCCTCGTCGAACGCCATCCGGATCTCGCGCTCGAAGCGCGCCCATTCCATGCCCAGCCAGCCGATCTTCATGGGCTCGAGGCGTAGCCAGCGGTCCTCGATCGACGGGGCCGCCGAAGTCGTGGTGGTCATCGCTACTCCTTGTCGTTGAGGACGGTGGTGAGGGCGTCGTGGTCGGCGGCCGCGGCCCCGAGGCGCGCCAGCAGAGTGCTGGTGATCGCCGAGTCGACCTTGAGCGTGATGCCCCAGAGGAACAACCCGTGGACGAAGCCCCGGCGCACGCCGAGCCAGGCCTCGTCCAGGGACGGCGCGTCGACGCCGCCGGCGCGCAGCTGGTCCAGGTAATGCCGGACCAGGTCCTCCTCGGTGCGGCGGCGATCGTCGACCGTCAGCGCGGACGCGAGGTGATAGCCGACGTCGAGGTACCACGGCCCGCGCTGCACCAGCTGCCAGTCGAGGAACGACGGGCGACCGTCCGCGTCCAGGTACACGTTGCCGACGTGCGGGTCCCCGTGGATCAGCGACCAGGGCGACGCGGCGGCCGCGTCGAGGGCCAGCCGCCGGTAGGCGGCGACGAGCCGGTCGGCGTCGCGGATCTCGACCGGGACGCCCGCGCCGATCGGGCCGTCGTAGTTCATCCGGATCTCGTCGGCCCCGCGCTGCACGAGGTAGCTGGACAGCCGGGGAGCGACCCAGCGCGCGTCGGCGAGCGCCGGGTCGCACCAGGTCGCGGTGTGCAGCGCGGCGAGCTGGGTCAGGCTTTCGGCCGTCTGGTCCGGGGTGTACGCGGACAGCGCGTCGAGGAAGGTGGCGCCCTCGGCGACGACATCCTCGGTGATGACGACGCCGTAGTGGGTCGACGGGTCGAAGTCGGCGTACACGGCGTGCAGCGTGCGCAGGCCGGCGGCGGCGGCCACGTCCCGATAGAAACAGGCCTCCGGTTCGCCCGCCTGCCGGAAGGCGCGGCCGGCCTCGGTGAAGTAGCCCTTGCCGCAGAGATCGGCCGACAACCCCGCCGGAGCGGTGCCGTCCGCGCACGTGATCCGGAAGCGGGCGTTCGTGGCGACGCGGCTGATGACCGGCCCGGGCGTGACCGCCGTGACCTCGATGCCGGGGAACCGGTGGCCGAGCGCCGCGGTCAGCCAGTCAGGCGACAGCATCCGCTCGAGGGTGTCGGGCACCGGCGGCACGGTGGCGGTGGATGCGGTGGCGGTGGCGGTGGACATGGTGCCGGCCGGCGCGGCGCCGGTGGCGTGATCCCCGGCGGGGGTCATCGCGCGGCTCCGGTGCCGGTGGATGACGGCGCGGCGCCGGCCGCGGGCCGCGGGCCGCCCGCGCGCAGCTGCGGCGCGATGTCGGTCAGGACCTGCAGGAGCATGTCGTGCTCTCCCTCTCGGGTGGCGGGCATCAGGGCGAGATGTCGCGCGCCCGCCTCGATGTAGTCAGCCAGGCGCCGCGCGACCTGCGCCGGAGTGCCCGTGACGGCGACCCGGTCGATCATCGCGGCGAAGTCCTGGCGGTAGGTGCCGCCGAGGAACTCGGCGGCCCGGCGACGGGCGCGGGATACGTCGTCGTCGATGACGAACGGGACGTAGGCCGCCCAGATGAACTCGTCCAGCGACCGGCCGGCCGCGTCCGCCTCGGCCCGTACGGTGGCGACCGAGCGGGCGTAGCGCTCAGGAGAGAACAAGTACGGCATCCAACCGTCGCCGAGTAGCGCGGCGCGCCGCATCGCGGCGGGCTGCCGCCCCGCGACGATGACCGGTGGCCCACCGGGCTGGCAGGGCGCCGGTTGCACTCTTACCCCCGCCATGGGGAACAACGGCCCCGGCCACGTGACTGGCTGCGCGCTCCACAGTTCGCGCACGAGGCCGATCGCTTCGTCGGTGCGACCGCCCCGGCCGGCCAGCGGGACCTGACAGGCCTCGAACTCGACGGGATATTCGCCTCCCACCCCGATGCCGAGGGCGATCCGGCCGTCGGTGGCCACGTCGAGGTCGGCCAGTTGCTTCGCGACGATCGCCGGCTGGTAGAGCGGCAGTAGCAGCACGGCTGATCCGATGACTGCCCGCCGAGCCTGGGCGGACAGTCTTGCCAGCCACACCATCGCCTCGGCGCTGCCGTTCGGCGAGGCCACATGCCCGCCGACCCACAGCGCGTCGGCGCCCGCGTCCTCCAACTCGGCGACCCTGTCTCCCGTGCGCGGGGCGAGGCAGCCGATGGTCACCTGGTCTGCCGCGAGGATGGACCGTGCCGACCGCGCGGACTGTGTCGCTGGCTGTGCTGATTGTGTCACTGGCTGTGCGGACTGTGCTGGTTGCGCCGACCGCGTTGCCGGGTGCGCGTGTGTCACCGGGCGCCCTCCGTTCGTTCCCGATCCGGGCCGGTCGGTGGCCGTGGCCGCTGCGGCCCGGGCGGACCGTAGGGCCGGCGGTCGACGCGCCGCCCGGATCGGGAACGGTCGCATCAGTTGTTCGGGAAGAGCGGCGTGCAGGCGAGCTTCACGGTCTGCTCGTACTTGCCACCGGTCAGCTGGACCACGGAGGCGCACGGCACTGATGTGCTGTGGTTGACCGGCCACTGGGTCTCGCCGACCGCACCCGGGACGTGGTAGCTGTAGCTGCCGCCGTTCAGCGTCTTGAGCAGGTTCGCGAGGGTGAGGTCCTTCCCGGTCTTCTTGAGCGCGTCGATGAAGAAGTCCGCCGTCCAGTAGCCGGCCATGGCGGTCAGGCCGATCGCCTGGTCGGGGGCGTACTTGGCGAAGTCCGCCTTGAGCTGGTCGTCGGCGGCCGAGCCGCTCTCAGCGGGTGCCCACTGGACCAGCGTGTAGGTCCCGTCGAGGTCCTTGAGACCGGTCAGCCGCGGGTCGTAGCCGAGCGGTGTCAGGATCTTGCCCTGGTAGCCCGCCGCCCGCAGCGCGTCGATGAGCTTGAGCGCCGGGGCAAAGTCCACGATCGTCACGATCAGGTCCGGCGGGGCGCCCTTGTCGGCGCGCATCAGGTCGTTGACGAGCGCCGTCGGGTCGGTGAGCCCGGAGGCCGGCACCGGGTTCTTGGAGTAGGGGACGGAGAACCCGGCCACCTTGACGCCCTTCGCCGCGAGGTTGATGCCGTTCTTCGCGGAGTCGATGTCGACGCCGATGAACGCCACGCTCTTGCCCGCGCTGCCGCCGAGAATGCCGCTCGCGGCCATCGCCCACGTGGTCGTGAGTGCTGGCGAGTCCGCCTCGGCCACCAGGCAGCCGGTCACCCCGAAGCCGATGGCGCTGTCGCAGTAAGGCGCGGCGACACCCCAGCCGAAGTACGGCGTCCCGCTCTTGCAGAACGAGTCGAGGAAGTTGCCGGTGCGGACGACGGCGGGCACGGCCGCGAAGACGCCGTCGGCGACGAGGGACTCGGCCTGGGTCAACGTCCGGGCGGCGTCGGAGCCGTCGTCACGTGCGCCGATAAAGTTGATCTTGCGTCCGTTGACGCCGCCCGCGTCGTTCTCGCGACTGAACCGGACCTTTGCGCCGACGTCCATCCCGGTGTTGATCGGCCCGCTCGTGCTGGACTGGCTGATCAGGCCGCCAACCTTGATCTCGGTGTCGGTCACGCCGCGGGCCGGTTCGCCGCCCGGGGTGGCGCAGTCGAGCTTGGCCGGGTCGACCTTGACGCCGTTGTTGGTCCAGCCCGAGTCCGGCCCCGGCTTGAACGCGTCGGGACCGAGCGCCTGCGTCGACGCCGTGGGCTTCGCGCCGCCGTCGCTGCCGCCGTCATCGCCGCCGCCGCACGCGGCGGCGGTGAATAAAAGGCCCGCGATGGCAGCCGTGGAAGCGAGTCTTCGGGTGTTTCGCACGTTGAACCTCCGTTGTGTCGCAGGCCCGGGCGGACGAGACCGCGTGTGCTGGCTGAGGATTTCCAGCCGAGCGGATCGATCCGGCCGGGGCCGCGCGATTCCTGTCATGGTGACGGGCGGAATTAATGGAGCGGAACTACTGGAAAGGCGTACAGGAAAGGCGTACGGGAAAGGAATGCGGGAGTTGCTTCTGTTTCCGTTCTCACAGAACGGCGCCGGCCTCCTTGAAGCCCATGATCTCGTCCCAGGTGAAGCCGTGCTCCAACAGGACCTCGTCGGTGTGCTCGCCGTGCGCGGGGGCCGGTGCCAGGGCCGGTGGCACGTCGTCGAACTGTGCGGGACTGGCCACGAGCGGGTACTCCTGGGAACCCTTCCGCACGGTCGTCACGAAGTTGTTCGACCGGGCCTGAGGATCGTTCGCGGCCTCCTGGGCGGTCTGCACCAGCGACCATGGCGTCGCGAGCCGCCCGAGCAGCTCGGTCCAGTACGCCAGGTCGCGGTCCGCGAAGATCTCGTCGAGGACCCCGATGCAGGCCGCCGCGTTCTCGGCCCGGGCCGCCGCCGTCGCGAACCGCGGGTCGGCGAGCAGGTCCGCCCGCCCCGCGGCTTGGAAGAACTCCTCGACGTGCTTCTCCGTCTGGATACCGGACAGGTAGACGAGCCGGCCGTCGCGGGTCAGGTAGGCGGCGACGAAAGGGTTCGGCAGGTGGCGGTGCCGGTTGCGCGGAATCGCGTCCACGTCGTAGAGCTGGCTCGCGACCACGCCGGGCGAGAACATCCACATCCCCGACGACAGGAGCGAGACGTCGACCACCGCGCCGTGGCCGGTGCGCTCCCGGCGGAACAGCGCGGCCGCGATGCCGCCGGCGAGGAACGCGCCGGAGGCGAGGTCGCCGAGCGCCGGGCCCGGCTGCGGCACGAACTCCTCGCTGACCTGGCTCGCCGCGTGGGCCATGCCGGTGCGGGCCCAGAAGTCGGTGTGGTCGAAACCGCCGGCGTCGCATTCCGGCCCGCGCGGGCCGTGCCCGCTGGCCCTGGCGTAGACGAGATCCGGCTTGACGGCGGTGAGGTCGCCGACGTCGACCCGGAAACGGCGCCGCGCGCTGGGCAGCAGGTTGGTGATGAAGACGTCGGCCGAGCCGACCAGCGCGGCCATCACCCGCTGGCCCCCGTCGGTGCGCTGGTCGACGCCGACACACCGCTTTCCCCGATTGGTGATCTCCCACATGAACGCGACGCCGACCTCGCGGTCGGGCAGCCCGGCGACGGGATTTCCGTTCATCGGGTCCAGGGTTCCGGGCGGCACGACTTTGATCACGTCGGCGCCCCAGTCGGCGAGCACCGCGCCGGCCGACGGCGCGAAGGCGTACATCGACGCCTCCACGACGCGTACTCCGGCGAGCAGGTTGTACGGCATGCCACTCCCTAACGGGCGGGTATATGTTCAGGGCGCCAGACATGGGCCGGTGACTGGGCAACCGGTGGTCGGGCTTTTGCTACGGCGTATGGCGACAGCCGAGTAGTCGAATGCCCGTCAGGCGCGCAGCAGGGCGCGAAGATTTGTTTCGGCGATCTTTACGGCGTCGGCGGCCGGGACGTCGGCGAGCGTCTTCTCCAGGTAAGCGCGGTTGTTCGGCCACAGGCCGTCGCCGTGCGGGTAGTCGCCCTCGAAGAGCAGGTTGTCGACGGGTACGTCGCCGAGGCTGCGCAGCGCGAACCGTTCGTCGACGAGGCAGGCGTACATGTGCCGGGCGAAGACCTCGCGCGGCGGGCGAGATTCCTTCGCGCCGGCCTGGCCGATGGTGACGTCCGTACTGATCCGGTTGTCATGGAAGGCCTTCTCAGCGCGCTCCAGGATGTAGGGAATCCAGCCCGCGCCACCCTCGGAGAGCACCACCTTCAGCCGGGGGAAACGCTCCAGGATCCCGCTGAACAGCCAGTCGGCGCAGGTCATCATCGAGTTCACCCCGAGGAGCGCGACCAGCACCGGCGGCGGGGCGTCCGCCGACGTCGTCATCAGCCGCGACGAGCTGCCGATGTGCATGCACACCGGGATCTCCGCGTCGTTCATGACCGCCCACAGCGGGTCCCAGTGGTCGGTGTGCACCGACGGCAGGCCGAGCACGGTCGGGTTCTCGGAGAAGGCGATCGTCCGGGCGCCCTTCGCGAGCACCCGCTTCAGCTCGGCGACCGCCGCGTCGAGGTCGTGCAGGGGCAGGATCGCCGCGCCGAAGAGCCGGTCGCGGTCGGTCGCGCACCACTCGTCGAGCAGGTAGTCGTTGTAGGTGCGCAGGCAGGCGAGCGCGAGCTCGGGGTCGGACACGTTCAGGAAGAACCGGTGGCCGGCGAAGCGGGCGTAGTTGGGGAAGCACAGCTGGCCCCACACGCCGTCGATGTCCATGTCCTTCAGCCGCTCGTCGGGGTCGTAGCAGCCGGGCCGGATCTCGTCGTAACGGGCGGTGCCCGGCGCCGGCGGGTAGCCGGCCTCGGAGAAGCCGGGCAACGCCCGGCAGGAACCCATCGGGATGTAGGTGAGCTCACCCTCGTAGAGCCAGGCCTGGCGGCCGTCGACCTCGACGATGCGCGGGCAGGCGTCGCGGAACCGTGCGGGCACGCGCTCGACCCACAGGTGCGCCGGCTCGATCATGTGATCGTCAGCCGACATGATCTTCGTGGACTCGGGCAACATCAGCATTGCTCCTGTCGGGTGACGGCTCGGGCAAGGACTTGAGCGGCGGTTCGGGCGGCGGCGGTTCGGGCGGCGGTGGCTCGGATGGCGGTGGCTCGGATGGCGGTCATCGGGGCGCGCCGAGGAGCAGCGAGGAGGTGAACTGCTCGGCGCCGCTCGTCACGACGGCCACCTGGGGACCGGAGGCGAGCTGATGGGCGCCGGCCTCGCCGCGCAGCTGCAGGCACGCCTCGAGTAGGCCGCCGTACCCGTGCAGCCGGCCGCCGGAGAGCTGGCCGCCACCGGTGTTGGTCGGCAGCTCGCCGTCCGGGCCGATGCGTTCGCCTCCGTCGAGGTAGGCGGTGCCTTCGTAGCGACCGCAGAAGCCGAGCGCCTCCAGCCAGCGGATCGCATAGACCGTGAACCCGTCGTAGACCTGCGCGACGTCGACGTCCGCCGGCTTGAGGTCGGTACGCGCCCACATCATCGCCGCCGCCTCGTCGAAGCCGGACGCGCTGCCGAGCGCCTCGAACGCGACCGCGCGGGCGGGGTCGGCGGCCTGGGCGACGCTGGAGACGACGAAGGCCACCGAACCGTCCACCGGAACGTCGCAGTCATAGAGGCAGACCGGATCGGAGATCATCCGAGCGTTCAGGTACGTGTCGAGCGTGAGCGGCTCGCGGTAGACCGCGGACTCGTTGCGCGCCGCGTAGCGGCGAGCGGCGAGCGCCAGCTGGGCGAACTGCTCCCGCGTGGCGCCGGCCAGCTCCATGCGTCGCTGCATGTCCAGCGCGGCGTGGCTCGGGTAGCCGATCCCGAACGGGGTGGTCCACTGCGTCAGCTCGCGGCCGAAACGCACCGGCTGGCCGGATGTGCCGCCGCCGCTCAGCAGTGTCGCGGCGCGGTTGCCGAAGCCCTGCTGCGCGGTGGACTCCCACACCGTCCGGAAGCACAGGACATGGGTCGCGAAGCCGGTGGCGATGGCCAGGACCGCGTTGACCACCGACCCCAGCTGGCCGGCGAGCTCGCCGCCGCCGGTGTGCCAGCGCGTCTTCAGCCCCAGCATCGACCGGACGTCATCGACGCCGGCGCCGGTGATCCCCGGCGTCGACCAGAACGCCCCCGGATAGGTCGACACCCCGTCGATGTCGTCAGCCGTAAGCCCGGCATCGGCGATCGCGGCCAGGGCCGCGTCCGCGGTCAGCTCCCACGGATCGACCCCAAGCCGCCGCCCGATCCGCGACCGCCCCACCCCGCTGACGACCGCCCGACCCTCAGCCCGCTCCATCGCCGACCTCCGGCCGGCTGTGCCCATCGCCGGCCTCCGGCCGGCTGTGCCCATCGCCGGCCTCCGGCCGGCTGTGCCCATCGCCGGCCTCCGGCCGGCTGTGCCCATCGCCGGCCTCCGGCCGGCTGTGCCTATCGCCGGCCTCCGGCCGGAAGAGCGGTATGTACGCGTCGCCGACCTTGCTGAAGCAGACCCGTACTGGCAGGCCGACGCGCATCGACTCGGGCGGGCAGTCGAGGACGTTGGTGAGCAGCCGCAGGCCGGGCTGCTCGACGAGTTCGACGTCGGCGACCACGTACGGCGGCGGCATCGACGGCACCCAGCCGTAGCGGTTCACCGTCCACGACCACACCACGGCGCGGCCGGAGACCGGTGTGAACCCGACGTCGCGTCCCCGGCAGGCAGGGCAGGTCGGCCGCGGTGGGTGCAGGTAACGCCCGCAGTCGTGGCAGCGGGCGATCCGCAGCACGCCGTCCGCGCCGGAGGTCCAGAACGCGGCGGTCCGCTCGGTCAGCGGCGGCGCCACCCGCTCGAACGCCTCGACGACCAGCGTCGACCCGGGCGGCGCCTGCTCGTTCGACGTCTGCTCGGTCATCGGGTCTCCCACACCACCGGCACCGACGTCGGTCCCCGCTCGTACATCCCGACGATCTTCGGCGGCTCGGCGTCCTCGTCGAGGCGCAGGCCGGGCAGGCGGTCGAGCAGCGCGTCGATGGCGGTGTGGAGTTCCGCCCGGGCGACGTGCATGCCCAGGCAGATGTGCGGGCCGCCGCCGAAGCCGAGGTGGGCACCCGGCGGGCGGGACGGGTCGAACTCGTCCGGGCGCTCCCAGCGGGCCGGGTCGCGGTTCGCCGCCGCGAAGCACAGGTGCACCACCGAGCCGGCCGGGATCGCGACCCCACCGAGCTCCGTGTCCCGGAGGGCGTAGCGGGAGAACATCGGGTCGGTCGGCAGCCAGCGCAGGGACTCCTCGATCGCCGGGCGCAGCAGCGCCCGGTCCGCCCGGACGGCCTCCAGCGAGTGCGGGTGGGTCAGCAGCGCGAGCAGCGTGATGCCCATCTGCTTCCAGGTCGTGCCCGAGCCCGCGGCCAGCAGGAGGAGGGCGAAGCCCAGGATGTCGGTGTCGGACAGGGCCTGGCGGGTGCCGTCCTCGGTGAGCTCGGCCTGGACGAGCACGCTGATGATGTCGTCCTTCGGCTCGAGCCGCCGCGCCCTGATGATGGGCAGGAGGATCTCAGCGAGCACGGCCCGGTCGCGGCCGTCGGAGGTCGCCGCCTCGCGGATGCGCAGCGCGTCCTCGGCGCCCACGCCGAAGCTGCCGCAGATCGTCAGCAGGGGGATCGCGGCGCAGAACTCGACGTTGAGGTCCGCCCGCCCGTTGCTCTCGAACGTGTCGATGAGGGCGTCCACCGTTGCCCGGACCCAGCGCTCGGTCCACCAGGGGCCGCGCTTGGGCACGAACGACCCCTGGACGAGCGCCCGGTAGCGGCGGTGCCGGTCGCCGTCGAAATAGAGCATGACCGAGTCGGCCATGTCGAGCTCGGGGCCGGGGGCCGTCGGCCGGGAGACGAACGTGTCGCCGGCGCGCAGGACGTCCTGGCAGGTGGCGTAGTCGAAGACCGAGAAATGCGGTAGCTCCGGGAAGGGGAGCCCCTGGAAGAACCCCTCGCCGTGGTAGCCGACGAGCGGCCCGAGGACGCCGGGGTGAACGGGGCCCGTCTCCCGCAGCCGGTGAAAGTCCGGGTACGGGTCCTTCTCGAACGAGCCACCCCGGGACGCGTACACGTCGCTGCGCAGGTCGAACAGTTCGCGGATCCGCCGCGGGTCCAGCGTCACGATGTCGCTCATGTCAGGTCAGCCCTTGTCATGTCCGAGTCCCGGTTTCGTCACGCGCGTTCCAGGACCACGACGGGAATGCGCCGGGACGTGCGTCTCGCGTACTCGTCGTAGTTCGGCCAGTGCTCGGCCATGAGCTTCCAGAGCCGCTCGCGCTCCTCGCCCTCGGCGGTGCGCGCCCGTGCCTCGAACCGGTCCGCCAGCAGCTGCACCTCGACGCGCGGCTCGGCGACGATGTTGTGGTACCAGCCCGGGTGGACCGGCGCCCCGCCCTGGGAGGCGATGACGACGCAGGCGTCGCCGTCGTGGGCGTAGATGAGCGGTGTCACGCGGCGCTGGCCGCTTCGCCGGCCGACGGTCCACAGGACGAGACAGGTGACGCCGTTCCAGGTGTGGCCGACGGCGCCCCCGGTCTCCAGGTAACGCCGGACGTGCTCCTCGCCCAGCAGCGCCAGGTCGGGCGCCGTGTAGCCCGGCGAGCCCGTACCCGAGCCCGCACCCGCGCCTTCTTTCGTGACGTTGTCCGTGACGTTGTCCGTCATGGCGTTTCCCTTCGTCGCAGGGCCCCCGACGGGCAGGAGTCGACGGCGGCGTCGACGGCGGCGCCCGGGTCGCCTCCGGCCAGCACGACGACCTTCATCTCGTCGTCGAGATCGAACGTCGCCGGCGCGTGGAAGGCACACGATCCCGACCCCATGCACAGCTCGCGGTCCACCTGGACATCGAGCTCCACGTTCTCCATCTCGCCGCTCCCGTCCTTGTTCTCCGTCGCCGCTCCCGGTCCTCGGCGTGCCAGGTCCTCAGCGAGCACCGGAGACGACGACGTGCTTGATCTCCTGGTACTCCCGGAATCCCGCGACGCCACGTTCACGGCCGATGCCGCTCTGCTTCACTCCGCCCATCGGCGTGTACGCGTTCGCGGCGCCCCGGTTCACCTGCACCGTGCCGGACCGGATCCGCTCGGCGAGGCTCAGGCCCAGCCTCAGGTCGCCGGTGTAGACGCCGCCCGACAGGCCGTACTCCGAGTCGTTCGTGATGTCGACGGCGTGGTCGAGGTCGTCGTAGCCCTGAATGGTCACGACCGGGCCGAAGACCTCGCTCTGGGCGAGCGGGTTGCGGTTGTCGTCGACCAGCAGGACGGTCGGCGCGACGTAGTAGCCGACGTCGAGATGGGCCGGGCGCCCGCCACCGGCGACCAGCGTCCCCCCGGCGTCGACGCCGGCCGCGACCAGCCGCTCGATCCGCTCGCGCTGCGCCGCCGAGATGACCGGCCCGACGACCGTCTCCGGGTCGCGCGGGTGCCCGACGCGCAGCGACCGCGCCACGTCCCCCACCCGCAGGGCGGCGTCCGCCAGGCTCTCGCTGGGCACCAGCACCCGGGTCTGGAGCGCGCAGCCCTGGCCGGCCATCGACCCGAAGACGCCTGTGACCCCGCTCTCGAGCCTGCCCGGCCCGAGGGCGTCGGGCAGGTACAACTGCACCGACTTGCCGCCGAGCTCCAGCAGGAGCCGTTTCACCGTCGGCGCCGCCTGCGCGGCGATGCGCCGGCCGACGTCGGTCGACCCGGTGAACGAGACGCAGTCGACCCGCTGGTCCGTGGTGAGCAACTCCGCCCCGGCCGAACCGGCCTCGACGACGACGTTCAGCAGGCCGGGAGGCAGGCCCGCCTCCGCCGCGGCGGCGCCGAGCGCCAGCGCGGTGAGCGGCGTCAGCGGACTTGGCCGAAGGACGACCGAACAGCCGGCCGCCAGCGCGGAGAAGACCTTCCACACGCTCGTCTGCAGCGGGAAGTTGTACGGAGTGATCGCCGCGACCACGCCGCACGGCTCGTAGCGGCGGATGCTGAGCACCACGTCGCGGCCGGTCGGGTCGAGCGACTCGGTCAGCGGCAGCTCGTTGTGCTCCCACTCGGGCAACGTCGCGAACAGCTCCGGCAGCGCCCTGGCGTGCTCCAGTGCCATGTCGACCTGGGCCCACTGCGCGACGAGGCCCGTCGAGCCGGTCTCCCGGATCGCCGTCTCGATGAGCTCGGCGCGCCGCCCGGCCAGAACGTCGGCCATCCGCGCGAGCACGGCCGCCCGCTCGCCGGCGGGCTGGCGCCTCCACGCGCCTCGCTCGAACGCGCGCCGGGCCGCCTCGATCGCCGCGTCCACCTGTGCGAGCGACGCGGTGGGCACGGTGGTGAAGGTTTCCTCGGTCGCCGGGTCCTCGACGCCGAGCGGCTCGGCGGCCCCGTCGACGGGTAACCCGTCGATAAAGAGCTGCGTAAAACTGAGATGGTCGGCCACAGGTGGACTCCGGTCCCTGAGCATGAATCTGCCACGAGGAATCGCCGGCGCGCGCAATAGCCGCCACGGCGAATCAACGGCACGCCGCGCGCCTCGTTGGCGCGTGTTTCGAGACGTGTCGTAACGAGGCTTTCTGAGGACCCCGACGGGTCATCGTCGGCTCTAGTCGGGTGACTATAGCCATGTGACTAGAGCCACGCAAGAGGCTGCCGCGGGCGGCGCCGGGTGGGGGATGGGCGGCTTACGATCCACCCGTGGGAGTTGCCGGCAACACCTCAGAGCCCGCGGGCACGGCCGCGTCGGCTGCCTTGGCTGCCTCGGAGGCGTCCGAGGCGGGCGTCCCCGCGCGCCGGCCGCGCGGCCGCGCGGAGGTGCGGGAGGCGCTGCTCGAGGCGGCGCAGCGGCTGATCGCCGAGCAGGGACCAGCCAATGTGCGGCTGCGCGAGATCGCGGACGCGGCCGGGGTGAACTTCGGCCTCGTCTATCAGTACCTCGGTACCAGGGAGGATCTGCTGCGCGAGGTTTACCAGCGCGTCGCGGCGCGGTCGGCGGACCGTTTGGAACACGTGGAGGCGCTCGCCGACGTCATCGATATGTTCTTGACGACGTCGGACGGCAGCATCGGCCGCATCATGGGCTGGGCCGCGCTAGAAGGCGGCTATTCCTTCGATGTTTTCGGCCACTCGCCCGCGCAGGACCAGGTGGCCGGGATCATCTCCCGCGAGGCGCACCAGCACGACCGCGAGGTGCCGGAGGACGAGGCGCGGGTCTTCGCGGCCTTCCTGCAGGTGGTGGCTCTCGGCTGGCGGCTGTTCCGCCCGATCGGCCTCGCCACCGCCGGCGTCGACCCGGCCACCGTGGACGCCGACGCGATGGTGGCGAAATGGCTCCACCTGCTGTCCGACGCCTTCGTGCTCGACCAGCCGGCCGCCACCCCTGCCCCGCCCGTCTGACCGGCGTCCACCGAACGGCGAAACGTGACCATCGAGGCCTCGGCGTCAGCCAATGCCAGTTCCCATACACAACCAGCGATCATTGCCCCTCGGGGGGTGAAGCCCGCGCCATGATCGCTGTTTGGGTATGCGGGTTGGCGGGCCGTTGACCTTTTTGTCCGACTTATGCGAACCCGGATCGTGATCATGGGGTGGTCCATCTTCTGGGCGCGTTGAAGATCACCGAATGGGTATGTGGACCGGACCTTCGCGCTGGGTCGATGAAGATCGGCGAGAGAGCGGCTGCCTGCGCCGTCGTGCGCGGGGGACCTGGTGCGCCCGGTCTACTTGGGCTGAAGGCGGGCGCCGGCGTCGACGCGGATGACCTCGGCGTTCAGGTAGCTGTTGGTGAGCAGCTCGACGGCGAGGGAGGCGAACTCGTCGGCGGTGCCGAGGCGGTGCAGGAAGAGGACGTCGCGCTTCAGCTTGTCCTTGAACGCCTCGGACCCTGGACCTTCTCCGTAGATCGGGGTGTCGATGAGGCCGGGGGCGATGCAGTTCACCCGGACGCCGATGACGGAGAGGTCGCGGGCGACGGGCAGCGTCATGCCGACGACGCCACCCTTGGACGCGGAATAGGCGGCCTGGCCGATCTGACCGTCGAAGGCGGCGAGGGACGCGGTGTTGACGATCGCGCCACGTTCCCCGTCGGCGGAGAGCGGCTCGGTGGCCGACATGGCCGTCGCGACGATCCGGATGCAGTCGAACGTGCCGATCGTGTTGACCTCGATGACCTTGCGGAACGCGTCGAGGCTGTGTGCGGACTCGTAGGTGCCGTCCCGGCCGATGGTGCGCGCCGCCCAGCCGATGCCCGCGCAGTTCACCAGAGCGCGCACCGGGCCAAGCGTCCTGGCCAGCTCGGTCGCGGCGATGATGTCGGCGGTCGAGGTGACGTCGACGTGCGCGAACACGCCGCCGACCTCCTTGGCGACGGCCTCGCCCCTGGCGTCGTCCCGGTCGGCGACCACGACACGCGCCCCGCGCGCCGTGAGCAGCCGAGCGGTCGCCGCTCCCAGCCCGGACGCGCCGCCGGTGACCATCGCTACCGCGCCACTGATCTCCACGCCGCTCCTCGCTCCCGTGCTCCGGTCCTGGCCAGATTGCTGGAACTAAATTCTAGTGGTGGTGGCCTGGGAAGAAGCCGTTACGGTCCGGCAGGCCCGAGCTGCCCCTTGCGGGAGAGAAACCTGGTTCCTACTGTGGTCCGGTGCGCGCACCCGACGAAGCGCCCGACTCGACGTCCGAGCCAGCCCCCGGCCCGGCGCCCAACCTGGCGCCTGGTCCTGCCCCCGACCCAGCCCTCCACCCAGCCTCCGGCCCGGCCCCTGGCCTGTACGGCTGGGGTCCGGCGCTCGCCGAGATCGAGCGCCGTAAGGCCGTGGCGTTCGGGATGGGCGGCGAGGCCCGGCTCGTCCGGCAGGCCCAGCGTGGCCGGCTGAACGCCCGGCAACGGCTCGCCGCGCTGTTCGACCCGGGCACGTTCTACGAGATCGGCGCCCTGGTCGGCGCAACCATGGACCCGCCGGTCCCCGCCGACGCGTTCGTGGCCGGCGCCGGGCGGATCGACGGGCGTCCCGCCCTGGCCGGTGCCGAGGACGTCACCGTGCTCGGTGGCTCGATCGGCACCGGCGCGGCCGACAAGCGTTACCGGCTGGCCCAGCTTGCCCGTCAGGAGCAGGTGCCGCTGGTGATGATGCTGGAGGGCGCCGGCCACCGGGTGACCGAGGGCGCGACCGGCCGTCGGCCCGGCGACCTGGGTGGGCTGGTCGAGCTCTCCGGCCTGGTGCCGATGGTGTGCCTGGTGCTGGGCGCCTCGGCCGGCCACGGCGCGCTCACCGCGCCGCTGTGCGACTTCGTCGTCATGACCGCGACCGCGTCGATCTTCTCCGCCGGTCCGCCGCTCGTCCGCTCGGCCACCGGCGAGGTGATCACCAAGGAGGACCTCGGCGGTCCCGACGTCGCCGCCGCTACCAGCGGCGTCGTCCACAACGTCGTCGCGGATGACCGCGCCGCGATCGCGCTGGCCCGCCGCTACCTGTCCTACTTCCCACTGAACGTCGCCGAGCCGCCGCCGCGCCGCCCGGACGGTTCTGACACCGGACCGCGCTGCGTCGACGAGCTGCTTGAGCTGATCCCGCCCGATCCACGCCGTCCGTACCGGATCCGGCCGGTGCTCGAAGCGATCGTCGACGACGGCGAGCTGCTGGAGGTGCAGCCGGATTTCGGCTCATCCGTCGTCACGACGCTCGCCCGTCTCGGCGGCCACGCCGTCGCGATCGTCGCGAACGACCCGAGCGTGCTCGCCGGCGCGATCGACAGCGACGCGGCCGACAAGGTGGCGCATTTCCTCCAGGTGGCCGGCGTCTTCGGCCTGCCCTGCGTCTTCCTCGCTGACAATCCCGGGGTTCTCGCCGGCAGCGCGGCCGAGCGTGCCGGAATCCTGCGCCACGCGGCCCGGATGTACGCCGTGCAGCACCGTCTGACGGTGCCGAAGCTGCACGTGACGTTGCGCAAGGCGTTCGGCTTCGGCTCGTCGGTGATGGCGATGAACCCGTTCGACGGCCAGACGCTGACGCTCGCCTTCCCGTCCATCACGCTGGGCGCACTGCCCGCCGGCTCGACGGCAAGCAAGATCGAGGATCCCGAGGAGCGGGCCCGGGTCGCGGCCGAACAGGCCAGGGCATCCATTACCGGGGGCGCCCGGCTGGCGTACGACGACGTCATCGACCCGCGCGAGCTGCGCAACGCGCTGCTCGCCGGCCTCGCGCTGAGCGAGGGCCGGGAGTGGGCGGCCGCGAACCGCGCACCCCAGCCGGGAGGGATCCTGCCGTGACCGTGCTCAGGCTCGGCCTGCGCCTCAGTCTCTACCGGGCCGCCCGGCTCACGGTGCCCGTCGACGAGGTCCGGCACGCGGAACGCCTCGGCTACCACTCCGTCTGGACCGCCGAAGCGTACGGAAGCGACGCACTCACGCCGTTGGCCTTCCTCGCCGCCCACACCGAGCGGATCCGGCTCGGGACCGCCGTCGTTCAGCTCGCCGCCCGCCCGCCGGCCACCCTCGCCATGCAGGCGATGACGATCGACGCCCTCGCCGGCGGCAACCGGCTGGTCCTCGGGATCGGGCTTTCCGGGCCGCAGATCGTCGAGGGCTGGTATGGCCAGCCGTGGGGACGGCCAACCGCCCGGCTGCGCGACTACGTGACGATCGTGCGCAAGGTGCTGGCCCGCGACGAGCCGCTCCGTCACGACGGTGAGGAGATCCGGCTGCCCTATGCCGGCCCGGGCGCGCTCGGGCAGGGCAAGCCACTCAAATCGATCATGCATCCGGTGGCACCGATCCCGATCTGGCTTGGCGCCGGCGGCCCGCGCAACACCGCGCTCGCCGCCGAGCTGTGCGACGGCTGGCTGCCGATGGGCCTCGGCCCGGACGGTGTGCCCGGAGCCGTTCAGGAACGGGTCGCGGGCGGCGGGTTCGAGGTGTTCACCGGCGCGTCCGTGCGGATCACCGACGACGTGCGCGGTGCGCTCGACGCGATGCGCCCGCTGACCGCGATGTATGTCGGCGGGATGGGCAGCACGACGCACAACTACCACCGTGACGCGATGGCCCGCCGGGGTTTCCCCGAGGCTGCCGACCGGATCGGTGAGCTCTGGCGCGCAGGGCGCAAGGAGGAGGCGCTGGGGACCGTTCCGGACGAATACCTGGAACAGACCGCCCTGCTCGGCTCGCCGGCCCGGATCCGGGCGCGCTGGGCGGCCGACTACGCCGTGCCCGGCATCACCGGCGTCATCATCGACGCACACCAACCGGAGGCGTTGGAGCTGATGGCCGACCTCGCCGGCACGAGAGACCTGGTGAGCAGCGACCTGGTGGGCGACGCGGCGGAGAAAGCCCGGTGACCGCCGACTACGAGTTTCTGCTGGTCGACGCCCCGGCCGACGGCGTCCGCCGGATCACGCTGAACAGGCCGGAGAAACGCAACGCCATCTCGACCCCGTTGCGCACCGAGCTGCTCGACGCGCTGCGGGCGCACGACAACGACCCGGACGTGCGGGTCAGCATCGTCCGCGGCGCGGGGCCGTGTTTCTCCGCCGGCTACGACCTTGCGTCCCCGCTGATGGCCGACCCGCCGTTCTACTCGGCGCCGGGCGACGGCCAGTGGGCCCGGCAGGCGGGCGAGACCTGGTTCAGCCTCTGGGACCTGGCAAAGCCGGTGATCGCCCAGATCCACGGCTACGCGATCGCCGGCGCGACCGAGCTCGCCTCCGCCTGCGACCTGGTCTACGTGGCCGAGGACGCGCGCATCAGCTATCCGGTGGTCCGGGTGGCGAGCCCGCCGGACTGGCAGTACCACACGGTGCTGCTCGGCCTGCGCCGCGCGATGGAGCTGATGCTCACCGGCGACGCCGTCGACGGGGTCGAGGCCGCCCGCATCGGCTTCGCCAACCGCGCCTACCCGGCCGACCGACTGGAGGAAGAGGTGCTCGCGATCGCGGCGCGCGTCGCCGGCATCCCCAGCGAGCTGACCCAGATCAACAAGCGCTCCGTCCACCGTGCCTTTGACGTCTGGGGCGCCCGCGCCGCCATCCGCGCCGGCACCGAGCTCACCGCCCTGGCCGCCCACACCGAGGCCGCCACCCGTTTCCGCCGTGACGCCCTGGCCGCCGTGAAAGCCGCCGTGACCGGCGGCCCCGGCGGTTCCGGCGGTTCCGGCGGTTCCGCCCGAACCACCGACCCGGTGGGACCCGAAGTCTCCGAGGTTTCCGAGAAAGCGGAAGAGAAGCCAGACGGAGACTGACGAGGCCTCGGCCGCGTGGTCGCCGGCCGGCATTGTCCGAAGCCCCTTTCTCGGGGGGCGCCCGGATCGGCGTGTGCTCAGATGAGGGCGACGAGGCGGCCGGTGACCTTGTTGGCAGCCAGGTCAGCGAGGCCCCGGGGGATGTCGTCGAAAGTAATCTTGGTGACGGTGGGGTCGAGGTCTCCGGCGGCGACGAACGTGTAGAGCTCGGCGATGTCCTCCTTGGTGCCGCCGCGGGAGGCGAGCAGCTTGGACTTGCGGCCGACCATGTCTGCGAGCGGGATCATCGCTTCGCTGACGCCGAGGCCGACCTGGACCACGGTTCCGTCGAAGCCGACCGCGCGTAGCGCGCCGGCCGTCGTCGTGCCGAAGCCGGCGTAGTCGACGATGAGATCGAAGTTCTGGTTCTCCCACTCGGCGACGTCGGCGACGAGGTGCGTGACGCCGAGGCGCTCGGCGAGCGGCCAGACGTCCTTCTTCGGCTCCGCGACGTGCACGTCGATGCCCTTCAGAACGGCGACCCGGGCGGCGATCTGGCCGAGGCCACCGAGGCCGATCAGGCCGACCTTCATGCCAGCGGTCGCTCCGCCACGGCGCACGAGTGCGTGGTACGAGGTCATACCGGCGTCGGTCATCATGGCACCGAGGGCCCAGTCGACCTCGCGCGGGACCGTGACCAGGTCGTCCGCTGGCGACAGGTGCTTCGTGGCGAACCCCCCGTCATAGTGGAAGCCTGGGCAGCGCATGGTGTTCGACGGGCAGACGGCGGCCCGGTCGCCGATCTTCCAATCGGTGACGTCGGGCCCCACCGCGGAGACGACGCCGGCCAGCTCGTGGCCCATGATCGTCCCGAGCAGCCAGTCGGCGCCGCGGCTGTTGATCTCCATGACGTCGGAGTGGCACAGACCTGATCCCTTGACGTCGAGGACGACCTCCCCCGGGCCGGGTTCGGGATCCTCCTTCTCGACCAGCCGCAGTGGCGTACCGAACTCGACGAGTTGCCATCCCTTCACAGGGCCCCATCTCCTCTTTCGGCGGGTTCAGTTCGACGGGAAGCCCACTAGCGGTTGGTCGTCGTGCCGGCGACGGCGGCACGGGCGCGGATGCGGAACTGTTCGAGTTTTTCCTGGGGTTGGATGATCTGGTGGCTGCGGGATCGGATGCTGATGTCGTGGCCTTCGGCTGCCGCGCGCAGCGCGCCGACGGTGGCGTCTTCCTTCTTGATGTGGGTGAAGGGGTCGAAGGAGTACCAGCGCATTGCGTTCTGGTAGGTGATCTTGTTGATGTCGTCGTCGGGGACGTTCCATTTCTGGAAGTCGGCCCACAGGCCTTCGGGGGCGGTCGGCCAGGCGGAGTCGCTGTGGGGGTAGTCGCACTCCCAGGTGATGTTGTCGATCCCGATCTCGTGGCGTAGGCCGAGGCCGAGGGAGTCGGTGATGAAGCAGGTCAGGAAGTGGTCCCGGAAGACGTCGGAGGGCTTCTTGCCGCCGAAGTCCTGCATGGTCCAGGTCGCGTGGACGTCGAAGGTCTTGTCGGCGCGTTCGAGGAAGTAGGGGACCCAGCCGGTGCCGCCTTCGGACAGGGCGATCTTGAGGTCTGGGTAGTCCTTGAGGACGCGGGACCAGAGCAGGTCGGCAGCGGCGGAGACGATGTTCATCGGCTGCAGGGTGATCATGACATCGGGTGGCGAGTCGGCGGCGGGGACGGCGATCCGTCCGGAGGAGCCGATGTGGATCGACAGGACCGTGTTCGTGTCGACGAGTGCGGCCCACAGGGGGTTCCAGAATTCGTCGTGGAAGCTGGGCATGCCCATGACGGCGGGGTTTTCGCTGAATGTGAGGGAGTGGACGCCGCGGGCCGCGTTGCGGTGTACCTCGGCGGCGCACAGTTCGGCGTCCCAGATGGCGGGGATCGTCATCGGGATGAACCGGCCGGGATAGGTGGCGCACCAGTCCTCGACGTGCCAGTCGTTGTAGGCGCGAACGAGGGCGAGGGAGAAGTCGACGTCGTCGGTGACGAACAGCCGGCCGGCGAAGCCGGGGAATGAGGGGAAGTTCATCTGGGCGAGCAGCCCGCCGGCGTTCATGTCCTTGATCCGCTCGTGGATGTCGTAGCAGCCCGGGCGGATCTCGTCTAGGCCCTGCGGTTCCAGACCGTACTCCTCCTTGGGGCGGCCGGCGATCGCGTTCAGCGCGGAGTTCGGGATGACGGTGTCCCGGAACGTCCATACGTCGGTGCCGTCTTCGCGGTGCACAAGCCGGGGCGCGTCGTCGGCGTACCGTTTCGGGAGCCGGCCCACGAACATGTCGGGCGGCTCGATCACATGGTCGTCGACACTGATCAGGATCATGTCATCACGTTGCATGAAGGTCCTCCGTTCCCGGCCGCAGTACGCCAACCGTGTGAAAATCTGCCGCTCGTCGGAGCGCTGACACGCTCAGCGCCGCCTGTCCGGCTTGGTGTACTCGAGGGAAACTCGCATGAGCCGCATCTTGGGGGTCGGGTTCATCTGCAGCGTCTCGGACATCTTCAGCTCGCCGGCGGCGGACGCGGCCTTCACCCGGCCGAGGACATCTTCCGGGTCGCCCTCGATCACGTACTGCGCGATATACGGGCCGTCGTCGCCGACCGGCTCGAGTCGACGGCCTGAAAGGTATCCCTCGAAGGCCACCATCTCCGGGATGTGCACTTCGTCGTACCAGCGGTTGAACTCGGCCAGGGTTTCCGCGTCGCGGCTGACCGGGCTTGACTCGATGTGCAGGATCCAGCGCGGGAGGTCTTCGTTCGCCATGTTCCCCTCGTTTCTCGGCGTCTGTAGGCCCGTTTGTCGGGTGCCTGCCGGTTGTCGCCGACGGCCGCCCGACACCGATCAGGATGTCCAGCCGGTGGCCGCGTCAGGTGCGCGGGATCCAGCCGCCATCGATGTTCAGGGTGTGGCCGGTGACCCAGTCACTGCCGGGGCCGACCAGGTAGAGCAGTCCTGGTACCAGGTCCTCGGGGTCGCCGAACGGGAAAGGAATGGACTTCTCGACCATCGCCCGCAGCGCCGGCGGCGCCGCGACCGCGCCTGCCTCGGTGTTCACATAGCCCGGCGCGATCGCGTTTACCCGGATGCCGAACGGCGCAAGCTCACGGGCGAGCGAGAGCGTCATGCTGACGACGCCGAGCTTGGTGATGCCGTAGGCGTTCGCCGCCATGAAGGCGCCGCCGGACGACTGGTTGACGATCTTCCCGTATCCGCGATTCTTCATGTGGGGCACGACCGCGCGGGCACACAGCAGCGGGCCGGTGAGATTCACCGCGACGGTGCGGTTCCACATGTCGAGCGACATGGTGGTGAGCGTGCCCTGGCCGACGATCTCGGCCATGAGTGCGGCATTGTTCACGAGGATGTCGACCGAGCCGAAAGCGTCCATCGCGGCAGCTGCCATGGCGTTCGCGCTCGCCTCGTCGGAGACGTCGGTACGCACGGCGAGCGCGCGGTGGCCGGCGTTGGCGAGCTCCTTCGCGGCCGCCTCGGCGTGCTCCATATCGATGTCGGCAAGAACGACCGCGGCGCCGGCCTCCGCCAAACCCCTCGCGTAGGCCCCGCCGATCCCACCACCCGCGCCGGTGACGATCGCGACCTTTCCATCCAGCACTAATTCGCCGGACATGGATTTCCTCCTCGCGAGGTTTCCGCACCCAGCAGCATCGGGAACGAGTTCAGGGACCGGACGCCGGGGCTGAGGTCCAGCCTGGTCCCTGGCTTGATCTGGTAATGCGGAATCCGCGCGTGCCACTCGCGCAGGATGATGCGCAGCTCGAGACGGGCCAGGTGCGAGCCGAGGCAGCGGTGTACCCCGCCGCCGAACGCGATGTGGCGGTTGACCGCCCGGTCGAATCGGACCTCCCCCGCGTCGGGGAGCTCCTCCTCATCGAGGTTCGCGGCGCCGATGAAGACGTAGACCTGTTCGCCCTCGTGGACCGGGCAGCCCGCGAGCTCGGTGTCCGTGGTCGCGAACCGCGAGACCAGCATGACCGGCGACTCGTAGCGCAGCAGTTCCTCGATCACGTTGTCGATGTTGTCCGGGCTGGCGACGACCTCGGCGCGGCGCTCGGGGTGTTCGGCGAGGTAGGCCATGAACGTCTCCAGCGAGGCGGAGACGGTGTCCAGGCCCGCGGTCAGGAACAGGAAGCAGATGTCGAGCAACTCGTCGCGGGTCAGTCTCTCGCCGTCGACCTCGACGTCCAGCAGATGGCTGAGCAGGTCGTCCCTGCGCCCGCTCTCGCGCTCGTCGAGCACCTTGTCGTAGTAGGCGTAGATCTCCTGCGCCGTCGCGCGCTGGTGGGCCTTGACGTCCGGGTGGTTCGGCGGCAGGCCGAGGAGCACGGAGGGACGGACGATGCCGTCCTTGAGGCGCAGGAACGTGGGCAGGTCCTCGAGCGGCAGGCCCAGCAGGGTGAGGAAGATCTGGGAGGGCAGTGGGGTCGAGAACTGCCTCGCGAAGTCGATCTCGTCGGCGTCGATGAAGCCGTCGATGAGCTCGTGGACCAGCCGGGTCACCGGTTCCTTCCACCGCTCGACCGCCGCCGGCGAGAAGACCGGGTTGATGAGCTTGCGGTATTTGCGGTGCTCCGGCGGGTCGTACTCGATCGGGATGAGCGGGCGCACGTTGCCGAGCGTTCCGGCGTGCGCCGCCGAGGAGTAGACGTCCGGGTACTTGAAGATCTCGTCGATGGCGGCTCGGCCCGTGGCGACGACCGCGGGACCTGACAGGCCGTCCATTCGCTGGACTCGCCCGCTGTCCCTCAACGCGCTGAAGACCGGCCGCGGGTCGCGCGCCACGTCGATGGTCATCAGCTGCGCGACGCCGCGGTAGGGGCCGCCCGCCCCCTGGGCGTCGCCGGCAGCCGCGCCGCTGTGACCTGGCTCCTGCGCCATTCTCCGCTCCTTGCCTCGCCAGGCCGTTGTCACGGAAACCTCCACCGGCACGGCTGGGGTTACCGACGACGCCCAGCGGCCTGTGCCGACGTCGACATTGCTTCTGCTGCCGGGAGCGAGCCGGCGTCATGCCCTGCGGGCCGAGCTACCCCGCAGCATGATCTGTGCCACCTCGGACCCGGAAGGGAACAATATAGTTGACCCAGTCAGCTGTCTACGTTTGCTCTTGCGCCACCGCGGGACGAGGCGCGACCGGCCGGTCTGACTGACCTGGCACGGACCGATGGCGCCTGCGCCCGCCCCACCACACCGCTGGTGCGCCGAGGCCGGACCGGTCTGTTCGGGACCGTTGGTCGGTCTCTGGTCAGCCCGTGAGCCGGTGATATTGCCGAAGATGGTCCCACCGGACCCATGCCGGGCTTCTTCCACCGGGAGGCCCGGAGCGCCTTGTCGTGCTGTCCGGGTTGCCGCGGGCCGGCCCCGAGGCGATCGGATCTTCGGAGCGCTCTGTCGCGCCTGGCGGAAGCGATTCGAAAATCAGTTGACTCGGTCGGGTCGGGTAGAGCCGGAGGCTGGGACAACCAGAGAGCGTGAGCGTGCTGTCGTCGCAGGGTCCGAAGGAGGTCGAGAAATCGTGGTGGCCGGTCATCCGGGCGAGGTCGGCGTGGACGAGCACGGCCGCGCCGCGGCCGGGCGTGAGCAGCGAGATCGTGCTGGCCACGTCGGCGGGGAGCGGCGCGGCCACCGGCAGAGGGATGGCATCGCGCCCGCTCGCCCGGTGCGGCACGGGTCCCCAGTCATCGCAACGAGTCCAACGCCTGGTTTGTGTATCGCGCATATAATGTGTATCGCGCACATGGCGAGTAGGCTGGATTTCGGCGCGCACGCGAGGGGAGGGGCCGCGATGGAGCCCGAGACGACGGCGGACGCGGACGGCCTGGCCGAAGTCGCCGACATCGAGCGCGAGCTGATGTTGATCAGCCGGTACATGGTCATGACCGCCACCGCCCGGGCGGAGGCGGCCAAGGCCCAGCAGCGGCTGGAACGTAGCGCCTACCTGTTGCTCAGCCGGATCGAGGCAGAGGGTCCGATGTCCATCGGTCAGCTCTCCGAGGCCTTCGGGCTGGACACCTCGACGATCAACCGGCAGACGGCGGCGATGCTGCGCACCGGTCTGGTCGAGCGCATCCCGGACCCGGAAGGCGGCCTGGCCCGCAAGCTGCGCGTCACCGACCATGGCCTCGCCAGGCTGCACGCCGACCGTGCCTGGGCGGTGGGCGGCATCGCCAAGATGGTCGGCGACTGGGACCCGGCGGACCTGGCGACTCTCGCCCAGCTGCTCGCCCGCTTCAACCTCGCGATGGAGCGTGGCCAGGGTCGCCCCTGGCCGCGCCAGGACCGTTCGGAGCTCCACGCGGCCCATTGAGCAGGCCGACCGATCAGGCCCACTATCAAGAGCTCACCGATCAGGCCCGCTGATCAGCGGGGCGACGACGAGGCTCAGCGGGCGACGACAAGGCCGCCGTCCACGTGCAGCACCTGGCCGGTGAGGAAGCTGCCGGCGTCGGCGGCCAGCAGGAGGGCCGGGCCCACCATCTCGTCGGGGTGGGCGAGCCGGGCCTGATGGCTGGCCTTGGCCATCCGGTCCTGGGAGTCGGGGGTGGTGGCGCGCACCATGTCGGTGTCGACCGCGCCGGGAGAGAGCGCGTTCACCCGGATGCCGTGCGGCGCGTACTCGGCGGCCATCGAGCGGGTGAACGCGACGAGCGCCGCCTTGGCGGCGGCGTACATCGACACCGCGGGGGAGTGCAGGAAGGCGCCGGCCGAGACGACGTTGACGACCGAGGCGGCCGGGCTCGCGGCCAGGTGCGGCAGCGCCTCCTGGACGAGGAACACCGGCCCACGCAGGTTGACGTCGAACGACTTGCCCCAGGCCCCGGGGGTCATCGCGCCGAGCGGCTGGGCGAGGCCGGTGGCGGCGTCGTTGACGACGATGTCGATGCGGCCGAAGGTCGCGGCGGCCTGCTCGACCAGTGTGCGCAGGGCGGCCAGGTCGCCGACGTGCGTGGGGACGCCGAGGGCCTGTCCACCCATCGCCTTCAGGTGTGCCTCGGTCTCGGCGCAGGCGTCGGCCTTGCGGCTGGCGACGACGACGGCCGCGCCGGCGGCGACGAAGCCCTCCGCGATCGCGCGGCCGATGCCGCGGGTGCCGCCGGTGACGATGGCGACCCGGCCGGTCAGGTCGAACAGGGTCCGTAACTTTTCAACGTCCATGTCGTAGGTCAGCCCTTGGGGATTGGAGTGAGCAGGGACAGCACGTCGGGGAAGCTGCGCAGGGTATGGCCGCCGTCGACGCTGATCTGCTGGCCGGTGACCCAGCTCGACTCGGGACCGGCGAGGAAGCGGACCGCGGCGGCGGTGTCGTCGGCCTCGCCGTGCCGGTCGATCGGCTGGGCGGCCAGGAAGGCGGCGCGTACCGCTTCGTTGCCAAGCATGCCGGTGGTGCTGCCGGTCCTGGTCAGGCCGGGGCGCACGGCGTTGACCCGGATGCCGCGCTCGCCGAGCTCGTCGGCGGCCACCCGGACCAGGTGGTCGACGGCCGCCTTGCCCGCGGCGTAGCTCGCCAGGAAGCGGGTGGAGAACACGGCGGCGGTCGACGAGATCGCCACGATCGAGCCGCCGCCGGTCATCGCCGCCGCGCCGTACCTGATGAGCAGGAAGACCGGCCGGACGTTCAGGTCGACCTCCTGGCTGAACTGGTCGGGCTCGTAGGTCAGCACCGGCTGGAACGAGCCACCGCCGGGAACGGTCACCCCGATGTCGAGGCGCTCGCCGTCGCCCGCGATCTCGACGGCATGCTCGACGTCCGCGGGGACGAGCGTGTCGCACCGCGCCGTGCGCACGGCGAGGCCTTCCTCCTCCCTCAGCCGCGCCGCCGCGGCGTCGAGCTTGTCCTGGGTGCGCCCGGCAATGGTCACCAGCGCGCCGTCGCGGCCCAACAGCCGCGCGCTCGCGTAGCCGATCCCGCTGCCGCCGCCCACGACCAGGGCACGCAGCCCGTCGAGCCGACCCTGCGCCATCGCGCGTTCCTCCTCGAGATCGTAGGGCGACCGGTAGGACCTGGGCGCCGGCGGCACGGGCTGGCTTCGGGAACGGGCCCGCGCTGGTCAGGGGCGGTGCAGGGCGCTGGCGGTGACCGGCCCGACCTGTTGCCACCGCGCGTTCACCGTCCGCCGAGCGAAGCGCCAGACGCCGTCGCCGCCCCGGGTGTAGGCGTCCGCGTAGCGGATCACCATCCGCAGATCGGCGGGCTCGCCGTCCGCGCCGAGATGCAGGTGATGCGCCTCGCAGTAGGTCTCGCCGACCGCGCTGTCCCCGTCCACCTGACAACGGTGGTTGCCGACGAGGTGGATCGTCTCCGGGTAGCGCGCGCGCAACGCCCGCGGGATCACGGCCATCGCGGCCGCGCCGGTGACCGTGGTCGCGGGCTCGTCCAGGTTCGCGTAACACACCTGGAGCACCGCGTCGTCGGCGAACAGCGCGACGAACAGCTCCTCGTCCCTGGCGTCGACCGCCGCGGCGTAGCTGTCGACCAGGTCGCGCAGGGCGAGCCGGTCCGCCGGCTCACCGGCCGACCGGCCGGCGGCGAGCAGCCCGGCCGGGCGCGTCCGTTGCGCCGCGTTCCGCGCCCGTTCCGCCGCGTTCAGCTCCGCCGCGTTCAGTTCCATCGCCTTCAGCTCCACAGCTTCTCCCAGCGCCGGCCGAGGTCGCCGATCCAGGCGGCCACCTCGGCGCCGTCGCGGACGAACGCCGCGGCCGGCACCGAGACCTCGGTGACGCCGATCTCCGCCATCGCCGCCGCTCCGGCGAGTGTCCGGTCGAGGTCGACCGCGCGGCCCTCGCCGCGGACCAGCGGCAGGGTGTGGCGCACCCGCGGGACGGCGTCGCCGCGGCCGGCGGCGGCCCAGGCCGCGCGGATCTTCTCGACCCCGGCCGCCACGCCCTCGTGCGACTCGCCCATGATCGGAATCCAGCCATCGCCCAGCTCGGTGATCCGGCGCAGGTTGCGCCTGGTCAGCGGGCCGCTGAACAGGACCGCCGGCCCGTTCGGCTGGAAGGGCTTCGGGTCGCACCAGATCTTCTCGAAGCCGATCGTCGGCAGGTCCACCGCGGTGGCGCCGCCGGGAGCCCACAGCGCCCGGCAGGCGGCGATCGTGTCGTCGAGGATCTGGGCCCTGTTGTCGAAGTCGAGGTCGAGGGTCTCGTACTCCTCGGGCTGCCAGCCGGTGCCGACGCCGATCTCCAGGCGGCCCCGGGACAGCGCGTCCAACGTCGCGCAGGTCTTGGCGAGCAGCGGCGCGCGGCGCAGCCCCGCGATCAGGATCCCGGTCGACAGCCGCACCCGGGACGTCGCTCCGGCGACGACCGACAGCAGCGTGAGCGGTTCCAACCAGGGTGAGCCGTGCGGGAAGTTGAACGTCCCGAACGGGTACCGGTCGGTTCGCTCGCCCATGATCACATGGTCGCTCTGCACGACGGTGTCGACGCCGGCCTCGTCGGCGGCGCGACACAAGTCAATGATCTTGTATTGTTCGTCGGTCCGGAACATCGACTCCCCGACGGGCAGGCCGATCGCCAGCCGAGGACGCGAGGTCGTCGTCACCCGGGCCTCCTTCGTTTCTCGCCGTCATGGTTGCGCGGCCGTCATGATCAGGTCAAGATCATGTATATTGTCTACAAAAAACATACGCCGAGTCGGGTGCGGTGCGCTCGTCATCGCCTCGTCGGCGTCGCGTCCCGTGGCGGGACAGGGCGGGACAGGTTGGCCGGCTGGCTCAGTGCGTGGCGGCCCCGTCCGCCGCCCACCAGTAGAGCCGCGTCTCGTCGTAGCTGATGACCAGCAGGGTCCGCACCGCGCCGGGTGGCCAGTTCCGCGCGCGCACCTCGTTCTCCCAGGCGTCCTTCAGCCAGCCCGGCTCGCCCTCGCCGCCGCCGCGCAGGGCAACCGAGCCCGCGCCCCGGTTGCCGAGCCGCCAGCCACCCGCCCGCAGCCAGGTGTCGACCGCCCCGGCGAACACCCGTTCCGGTCCCGCCGGGCGCACGGCCCGCACGGCTGACACCGGTGGCAGCGCGAGCGGCAACGCGACCACCTCGACGAGGCGCCCGGCACGGGCGCCGTCCTCGTTACCGGCCCATCTCGCCACGTGATTGCCCACTCGTGCAGGGTAGACAATTCCGCGGTCGGGGCAAGGAACGCCGCCGCCTTTCTCGTGAATATGTTCGCCGACATTCCGGCGGTCAGCCGCCGTCCGCCCGATGTTCTTTTGTATAGCGCTTGTCGAGCGCTCGCGACTACCTTTTTGACGGTGCATATCACCGACAATGCCGGCCGCGGGCCCAGCCGTCCCCATCACACCGCCGCCGCTGAACGCGGCCGAACGCCGGCGAAACCGATCGGGCCCGGCCGCCTGGTTGCGGCCGAGCCCGACTTCCGGTTCCGGTTACCCGGTCTGTCCGTGGATCAGGACTGCGGCGCCACGGTGACGCCCGGGATCACGTCGCCGCAGATCGGGGTGGCGCCCTTGACGGGCGTGAACTTGTCGCCCTCGAGCTTCATGATCCAGGTGCAGTTGCCCGCCCCGCCCACGACGTTCTCGCGGTCGTTGATGTCGACCTTGCGGCCGCCGAAGAGACCCAGGCCGTCCCAGTCGTGAATGCCCGACAGCGAGGTGATGACCGACGCCTGGGTCGGGTTGGCGCCGGCGCCCTTGAGCCCGCGGACGAGCAGGCCGATGGCGGCGTACCCGTTGTACGTGGCGTAGGAGGGCGCGGCGGTGACGCCGGCGGCCTTGAGGTCGCTCTGGAACTGCTTGGTGGCGGCCGTCTGCAGCTCGATCGGCTCGTAGCCGATCTGGAAGTAGACGTTCTGCGCGGCGCTCAGCGCGCCGGGGCCGGCCTGCTCCAGGTCACCGCCGTAGCCGGTGGGCGACAGCGCGACCTTGAGGTTGACGCCCTGCTGGCGCAGCCCGGTGATCAGGGCGAAGGTGGTGTTCGGGTCGACGGAGGCGGTGAACGCGTCGACCCCGGCCTGCTTCATGGCCAGCACGGTCGGGCCGACGTCGGTGCTGCCGAACGGGAACTTGGCGTTGAGGTAGCCGACCTTGACGCCCGCGGCCTTGGCCGACTCGCCGGCCGAGAGCGCGGCCTCCGAGGACAGCGGCGAGACCGAGTAGCCGATCGACGCGAGGTTGGTGACGCCCTGCATCTTGAGGAACTTGCCGATGGTCGTCGCGACCTTGGTCTGCTGCAGTGGCCCGACGACGGAGAACATGTTCTTCGCCGTGATCCACTCGGGGCCGTCCTCGGCCATCCCGACCACTGGGACCTTGTGGGCGGTGAGGTAGTTCGCGGCCGTGAAGGCCAGGGCCGAGTGCGCGATGACGACCAGCACGTGGTCCTGGGTGACCATCTTCTGCGCGGCCGAGAGCGCGCCGTCCGGCGTCGTCAGCGTGTCGCCCACGACATACTTGATGTTGTAGCCGTTGCGCGCCGCGTACACCACGCCGGCCTTGACGCCGTCGACGCTGGTCTTGTTACCGGAGGCGGCCGGCCCGGTGATGTCGGTTAATATCCCCACCGTAATCGTCTTGTTGCCGGCTGGGCCGCTGGCGTTTCCGCCTCCGCCGCCGCCCGACCCGGACGAGCCACCGCAGCCGGCGGCCGTGACGAGCAGGGCGACGGCACCGGCCGCCGCGACGCCGAGAATTCGTTTTCTCCCGCGGATCATTTTCTCTCCCCGTGCCATCGGTGGTGGGTCGCGGCTGTGGATGCGGGACAGGGCCGTCGTTCGGCTCAGGCGTCGGCGGTCGTGGCGTCGCCCAGGTAATGGCGCAGGACCTCGCCGCGGGCGTCGGCGCTGGGGCCCTGCCAGGCCACCACGCCGCGTTGCAGGACCAGGCACTCGTCGGCGAAGTCCAGGGCGCGGTGGACGTACTGTTCGATCATGATCACGGTGACGCCGGCCTGGCGGGCCCGGGCCAGCCCGTCGAAGACCTGGTCGACCATCTTCGGCGCGAGTCCCAGGGACATCTCGTCGGCGATCACCATCTTTGGCGCGGTGGCCAGCGCCCTGGCGAGGGAGAGCATCTGCTGCTCCCCGCCGGAGAGCAGCCCCGCGACCTGGCGACGCCGGGCGGCGAAGATCGGGAAGATCTCCAGCGCCAGGTTCACCGCCTCGCGCCGGGCTCGCCGCCCACCGGCGGCCCCGGCGGCCATCCGCAGGTTGTCGATGACCGTGAGGCCGCGGAAGACCCCGCGCCCTTCGGGGAGGTGGACCAGGTCGGCCCGGCGGATGCGGTGCGGCCGCCAGGTGCTGATGTCCTCGCCGTCGAAGACCACCCGTCCGGCGGAGGGAGGCACCAGCCCCGAGATGGCGCGGGCGAGGCTGCTTTTCCCCGCGCCGTTCGCGCCCAGCACCGCCAGCGCCGTGCCGGCCCCCAAGGTGAAGGAGACGTCGCCTAGCGCGCGCGCCTCGCCGTAGTGCACGGCCAGGCCGTCGACGGTCAGCAACGCCCCGCCCGCCGCGGCGGCGTCCTGGGCGCTGTCGCCGTCCCCGACCTCGGGGCGGGCCGTGACGGCGGCCGGTCCTGCCTCGTCGGCCAGGATGGCGGCGGTCTGGCCGGCCGAATCGGCGGCCTCCACGGCCTCCACGGCCTCGGCGGCGGCTGCCGGGTCGGTCGCGGCCGTCAGCTCCTCGCCAAGGTAGGCGGCCTGCACCGCGGGGTTCGCCCGGACCTGTTCGGGCGTGCCACTGGCGATCAGCTTCCCGAAGTCGAGGACGTAGATCGCGCTGGACAGGCGCATCACCAGCTCGACGTCGTGCTCCACCAGCAGGGCGGAGATGCCGCGCTCGTGGGTCGCCCGCCGCAGCACCCGTTCGAGCTGCTCGGTCTCCGCCGAGTCCAGCCCGGAGGAGGGTTCATCCAGGAGGAGCACGGTCGGGGAGGTCGCCATCGCGCGGCCCAGCTCCACCAGCCGGGCGGTTCCCAGCGGCAGCCCCATGGCCGGGCGGTGGGCGACGTCGCCGAGGCCGAGCAGCTCCAGCAGGCCGTCGACGGCGTCGGTCTCGGCCGCCCGCGGCCGGAGCAGGCTGCCGGCGGTGAACAGGTCGGACCAGACCCGTTGCTTGGTGTTGCGGACCCGGTGGGCGAGCACGAGGTGATCACGAACGGTGAGACTGGTGAAGAGCTCCGGGTGCTGGAAGGTGCGGGCCAGCCCCCGGGTCGCCCGCGCCTGCGCGCTGGTGCCGGTGATGTCCACACCGTCGAGCAGCACCTTCCCGCGCGTAGGGCGCAGCAGCCCGGACACCACCGCGAACAGGGTGCTCTTGCCGGCACCGTTCGGCCCGACCAGCCCGACGATCTGCCCGGCCGGGACGGAGAGGTCGACGTCGTCGACGGCGACGAGACCGCCGAACCGCATCGTGACGCCGACGCAGGCGAGCCGTGGTGTCCCGGCCGGGCCCGGGCGCGTGGACGCCGCGCCGCCCGGGTGCGTGGACGCCGCGCCCTCCGCCGGCCGCGTGGCCGCAGCCTGGGTGGCCGCCGCCTGCGTTGCCGCCCCGTGTGTGGGCGCTGCCTGCGCGGCCACCGGCTCGGCACCCGCCGGCTGGTCGTCATCGGTCTGGATAGTCGTGCCGTCCGTCGCCGCCGGGCCGCCGGTCATGGTTCCGCCTTCGTCGTCGCGGCGGCCGCTTCTCGAACCGGGCCGCCGACGTGGGCTACGGATGCTTCGGCCGTGGCCAGCGGCGGTGTGCCGGCTCCCGCGTCCATCCCGGCCAGGGCGGTCCGGGCGGGCGGCGCCGGCCGCGCGGTCCGGGCCAGCGCCCTGGTCAGCAGCCGGCGCAGCTGTCGGCCGGCCTGAGGGACGGCGCCTTCGGGATTGCGCGCGACCCCGATCGCGCCGAGGCCGAACAGGATGGGCAGGAGCGAGGTCAGCCTGGCCGGCGCGTAGGTCTGGAGCACCCCCTGGAGCAGGGTGAACGACAGCCCGGCCAGCAGAGCGGCCGAGATGGAACGAACCCCGAGGGTCACCACCACGGCGAGCCACACCAGGCCGGCGTACGTCGCCCAGGAGGTCGGCTGGGCCGTCATCTGGTACATCGCGACGAAGGCGCCGCCCACGGCGGCGACGAACGCGGCCAGCGCGCCGACGATGACCTTCACCTGCACGACGCTCAGGCCCAGCGTCCGCGCCGCCGGCGCGCTGTCGCGGACCCCGCGCAGCGCGAGCCCGCTCGTGGAGCGGCGCAGGTTCAGGGTCAGCGCCGCTAGGACCACGAACACGGCCAGCGCCAGGTAGGCGAACTTCAGGTCGTCGACGGCCCAGCCGGGACGTTCGATGATGACCCCGAGCCCACCCTGCAGGAAGCGGTCGCGGGTGAAGACCAGCGTCTCCACCAGCAGCCCGAACGTCAGGGTGGCGAGGCCTACGTAGAGGTCACCGAGCCGGATGGTGAGCAGCCCGAGGACCGCGCCGGCGACGGCCGCGACGAGCCCGGCCACGACGATCGCCAGCAGCACGGGCAGGTGGGCGTTCGTGGCGAACTGGGCGGCGCCGATCGCACCGGCACCGGCGAAGACGATCTGTGAGAGCCACAGCATCCCGCCTTCGCCGGTGGCGACGGTGAAGGTGAGGTAGGTGATGCCGTAGCACAGCCCGAGCGCGGTCAGTCCCAGCCAGTAGGGCGAGCCCTTGAAGATCAGTGGCACGAAGGCCACGACGACCAGCGGGACCAGCCCGACCCATCTCTCCCAGGGGGCGGTGTAGGTGGCCGCCGGGGTGACCGCCGAGTCCGCCGCCGCGGGCCGGATCGCCTGGTCGAGCGGCCCGCCGGCACCGGCGTGCTCGTCGACCGACCCCGAACGCACGATGTAGAAGATCAGGAAGACCACCATGAACGCGAACGGGACGCTGGGCACGATGGCCGCGGTCAGCGAGCTGTTCGTGGGCAGGTACTTCTGGATCACGTCGGTGATGACGCCCATCGCCAGCGCCGCGGCGACCGCGCCGGGCAGTGAGCGCAGCCGCGCGGCCACCACCGCGGCGATCGCCGCCGACATCAGCGCCGTCATCCCGATGGGGGACAGGCCGTTCGTGGGAGCGACCAGGACGCCGGCGAGCCCGGCGAGCGTGGAGCTGACCGCCCACACTCCGAGCGAGACCCGACCGGGGTGGGTGCCCGACAGCGAGGACATCGCCTCGGAGTCGACCATCGCCCGCACCTTCAGGCCCACGTCGGTCAGCCGGAGCACCGCCGTGCCTGCCACGACGACGAAGACGAGGAACCCGTAGGTGATCACCTGGTCGGTGGTGACCACCGTCCCGAGGACGTGGAAAGGCTTGTCGTTCAGCGCCGCCAGGCCAGGCGCGGACGTGATCGCCTGGTTGCCGAAAATCAGGTCGCTGATCGCGGGGAGCGCCACCGACAGGCCGATCGTTGCGACGATCTTGACGAGCATCGAGGAGTTTCGGATGAACCGGAACAGCACTCCGTAGAGCACGACACCCAGCAACGGCGCCAGAACGAGGATTGCCAGCAAGCCGGCCGAGACGGTCGACATTCCATGCTCGGAGTTGAGCCAGTAGTAGAACCGGGCGACGACGTAGGCCATTGAGCCGAAGGCGAAGTTGAAGACGCCAGCCGAGACGTAGGTGACTACCAGCGCCGCGGACGCGATTGCATAGATGGAGCCGAGCGCCAAGCCGGCCAGGATGTACTGAAGCACGCTGCTTCCTCCGCGTCAGCCCTATCGGCCGACCGTTAACGTAAGAACGCGACAGTACTGTCAGAGAATTCTGGACGGGTCCAGGTCATACGCCTTCTCACCGACATTGCTCCTTTGACGGACCGGTTACCGGGTCAGTGGCGTGCCGCCTGCTGCCTGTGTCGGCCGGCGGGGTGTGACGAAGGTTACATTCCTCGACATCAAAGTCAAGCTTGGTCTGGGCCAGTTACGCATTGAAGCTAGGAAGTGTCTCGGCGTGTGCGTCGGTTGACTTACCGTCCTCCACCGACCGTCCATCGTCGGAGCGTGGACAGGTTCGCCGCGACCGCCCGCCCGGCAACCTGTCCTGACCGCCGTGGGCGACCCCGCCCGCCGTCGGGCGGCGGCGGTGGCAATGGTGGCGGCCGCCGCAACCACGACCCGGACGACGCACGCCCGGCCGCTGGCCGAATATGACGACGCACGCCCGGCCGCTGGCCGAATATGACGACGCACGCCCGGCCGCTGGCCGAATATCCAGTACCGGGCCACCAAAGCCGCCCCGCGGACGTGATCGCCGGTTGTGCGCTCCGATGGTCATGGAACGGCAGCGCCTACAACCACCTGAGGGCCGGAATCGCGATCATGCTCGCGGATCTGGACGACGGCGACGAGATTCCGCTGCCTCCGCGCACCGAGCGGCCCAGAGCGGCGGACCTCCCCAAATGATCGTCCTGGACGCCAGCGTCGTCTCGGAAATGATGCGCCCGCGCCCTGACCCCGGCGCGCTGGCATGGATTGACGACCAGCCGGAAGGCGAGGTCTGCGTCACCGCGCTGACGACTGCCGAGTCGCGTTACGGAATCGCCCGGCTGCCCGAGGGACGCCGGAAGGCCGAGCTGACCGGCAGGCGGCGCCGTGCCGTTGAAGGCGCCTTCGCTGAACGGATCTTGCCCTTCGGTTACGAGAGCGGATCGAGGCGGCTGGACGCCTGTGGTCCGAGCGGCTGGGCTTCGCGGGGTGTCCAGGACGGGGTGCCCAGGCGGGGCAGCACGGCCGCCTCGATCCCGTTGACCCGGCGCCGGCTGTACCCGCCTGGGCCAGGTGGGTCGGTGACCCGGGCCCCGCTCATCGGCGCAGGCCTCGCTTGAGCGGCGCGGGTGGTCCGTACCCCTGATATGAGGAGCTTGGCCCCATCTAGCAGCTCTTTCCTCGATCCGCATCGGATCGTTACGGAATGCGTCTCTCCCCGACGGAGAACTACGATGACGACCGGCGTCGTAGGCGCAGCCGCCACGATCGCGTCCCAGGCCACGGTCGCGACCGAGATCGCGATTGAGGAGGAAGAAATACATGGGCAAGTTGGACGGCAAGGTCGCCTTCATCACCGGCGCCGGGCGGGGGCAGGGGCGTAGTCACGCCATCAAGCTCGCCAGCGAGGGTGCGGACATCATCGCGGTCGACATCTGTGAGGACATCCCGTCCGTCAACTACGAGATGGCGAGCGCCGATGACCTGGCGCAGACCGTCAAGGAGGTCGAGGCGCTCGGCCGCGGCATCGTCGCGGTCAAGGCGGACGTGCGGATCAAGGCGGAGCTGAAGGCCGCGCTCGACCAGGGCCTCGCCCGCTTCGGCAAGGTCGACATCGTCCTCGCGAACGCCGGCATCCTGCCGATGACCGACAACACCCTGATCGAGGGCTTCATCGACGGCATGGACGTCGACTTCGTCGGCGCCCACAACACGGTCGCCGTCGTCGCTCCGCACCTGCAGGCCGGCGCCTCGGTCATCATCACCGGCTCCACCGCCGGGCTGATGAAGAACACGACGGAGGCGATGGGCAAGACCGGCGGCGTGGCGTACTCGTTCGCCAAGCGGCTGGTCTTCCAGTACGTCGAGACGCTCGCGCTGCAGCTGGCCCCGCACAACATCCGGCTGAACGCGGTCCACCCGACCAACGTCAACACCCGCCTGCTGATGAACGACGACATCTACCGCTCGTTCCGCCCGGACCTCGTCGCCGAGGGCAAGACGCCCACCCGCGAGGACGCGGAGGCGGCCTTCCCGTTCATGCAGCCGATGCCGATCCCGTACATCGAGCCGGGTGACGTGTCGGCGCTGATCACCTTCCTGGCCAGCGAGGACTCCCGCTACATCACCGGCCTCAACATCCGGCTCGACGCGGGCTCGATGCTCAAGGGCGAGCGCGCCATCTGACGTAGCGCGAGCGCGGCAGCGTGGGGCGCTGCCCGGCACGGTGAGAATCGAGCCGGGCAGCGCCCCGCGTCATTGCGGGGCTGGCTGGACGTGCAAGATCATGGTTGGATATAGTATCCGATCTGACGCCGTCGTCCGCCAGCTCAGGGAGCGCGCCGCATGGGTATCGAGATCGATCTGAAGGGTCGTCGGATCCTGGTCGTCGGGGCCTCGTCCGGCGTCGGCCGGTCGACCGCCCTGGCGGTCGCCGCGCGCGGTGGCGAGATCGCCGTCGCCGGCCGGCGCGCCGCCCAGCTCGACGAGGTCGTCGCCACGGCCGGCGGCGGTGTCGCGATCCCCGCGGACCTGCACCGCGAGGACGACTGCGCCCGGGTCGTCGAGGACGCGATCGCGGCGCTCGGCGGGCTGGACGCGGTGCTCTTCCCGGTCGGCGTCTCCCCGCTGCAGCTGATGACCAGGCTGACGGCCGACACCTGGGGGGGCGCGTTCGCCACCAACGTCGTCGGCCCGGCGCTGGTCACGGCCGCCGCGGTGAAGGCCAGGACCGAGCCAGGGCTGTTCCTCTACGTCTCCTCGGCCAACGTCGCCCAGCCGCTGCAGGGCATGGGCGCCTACGGCGCCAGCAAGGCCGCGCTGGAGCACTCGATCCGCACCTGGCGCCTCGAGCACCCCGAGCACCGCTTCCTGCGGCTGACCATCGGCGCGACCATGCCGACCGAGATCCACCGCGACTTCTCCGGTGAGGTGCTCAGCGAGGTGCTGCCCAAGTGGGCCGGCACCGGCGTCGTCACCGCCGACTTCATGCACGTGGACGACGTGGGCGTCGCGGTCGCCGAGCTGACCGCCTTCGCGCTCGCGCACCCGAAGATCGCCGTCGACGACGTCACCTTCAACCCGGCGAGCGCGCCACTGGAGGCCTCGACCCTGGGCCAGCTGGGCCAGCGCGCCGCCGAAGGTCAACTTCTCGACGCGGACGGGAAGCTGCCGCTCTGACCGCCGGGGCCCAGCCGCCCCGCACCGATGTCCCACCGCGCCGAGCTCGTCGGAGGTTGCCGTGACGGCAGAAACCCAGCAGGCCCCGGATGCGGCGGTTGCTCGGCCGCTGGTCGCGACCGAGCTCCGGGATGGCTATGCGGTGCTGACGCTCGACGACCCGGCGCACCGCAACGCGCTGTCGCTGGAGCTCTCCGACGCCCTCGCCGCCGCGGTGGCGGCGGCGCTGGCGGCGGGCGCCGGGGCGATCGTGCTGGCCGCATGCCCCCCGGTGTTCTCCTCCGGTGGGAACCTGGACGATTTGATCACCCCGAAGGCGCCGCTGCGTGACCTGTACGCGGGGATGCTCGCCCTCGCGAACGCCCCGGTGCCGACGGTCGCGGCCGTCGGCGGGCCGGCCATCGGCGCTGGGGTGAACCTGCCGCTTGCCTGCGACGTCGTGCTCGCCGCGCCGTCGGCGACGTTCGACCCCCGCTTCCTCGACGTCGGCATCCACCCCGGCGGCGGCCATCTGTGGCGGCTGGCCCACCGGGTCGGGCCGCAGGGGGCGGCGGCGCTGGTGCTGTGCGGCGACCGGTTGACCGGCGAGGAGGCGGCCGCCACCGGGCTCGCGTGGCGCTGCGTGCCGGACGACGAGCTGCTGGACCAGGCCTGCGCGCTGGCCGCCCGTGCCGCCGGCCGCCAGCGCGACCTGGTGGCGCGTACCAAGGAGACGCTGCGAGCGAGCCTCGCGGTCACGTCGTCGGACGAGGCCGTCGCCCTGGAGCTGGCCGCCCAGGAATGGTCGGTCGCCCGGCCCGGCTTCGCTGACCACGTCCGGGAGCTGCGCGACCGGCTGCGCGCGGCCAGAGAGGCGAAGGCGGCTAGGACCGCGCGCCGGCCAGACTGATTGGCGAGATCGGTCGAGCTAGCCGCGCACGCCGACGGTCAGGAGGCGAAGCTCACCGCGGTGGTGTTCGCGCCGCTGATCACGACGGCGATGGCCTCGTCGGGCGAGGGTGTGTACCTGCCCGAGACAACGGCGGCGAGCGCGGCGCAACCACCCGGTTCGGCGACGAGGCGCAGCCGGTCCCACAGCATCTCCTGGGCCAGCCGGATCTGGTCGTCGGTCACCAGAACCACCCGGTCGACGTAGCGGCTGATGATCTGGAAGGTGTGCTCACCGACCCGGCGCGGGGCGAGAGAGTCGACCGCGACCCCGCCGGTGGGGGCGTCAACCGGGCGTCCCGCGGCCAGCGCGCGAGTCAGGGTCGGCGCCTCCTCGGGTTCGGCTCCCACGACGCGTGTTCGGCGAGCGCACCAGCCGGCGATGCCCGCGAGCAGCCCGCCACCCCCGACGGATGCGATCACCGTCGCTGTCCGGCCAGCCTGTCGTTCGAGTTCGACGGCGAGCGTCGCCGCGCCGAGGATCGTCTCGACCTGGTCGAAGGCCGGTACCGGCAAGGCGCCGGACTCGGCCGCCCAGACGCCGCTGGCCCCATGGGCCTCGGTATACGTCGCGCCCGTGATGACGAGATCGGCGCCGTAGCCGCGTATCCGGGCGATCTTCGCCGGCGAGGAGACCTCCGGCACGTAGATCCGCGCCGGAACTCCCCGGACACGGGCCGCGTACGCGACGGCGGCGCCATGGTTGCCGCCGGAGGCCGCGACGACCCCGGCCCCGGGGACGTCGCGCAGCAGCAGGTTGGCGAATGCTCCGCGTGCCTTGAACGACCCGGAGTGCTGGAGGTGTTCGAGCTTGAGGGTGAGTGGCCCCGGCGGAAGCCCGAAGTCGGCCCGGTCGATCTCGAGAACCGGAGTCCGCCGTATGTACGGCCGCAGGATCTCGTCCACCGACGCGATGACCTCGCGGGTGACGGCGTCCGTCGTGGTGATGTCGCGGGCGGCGGTATCGCTCACAGCGGGACTCCGATCCGGAGCTTGAGGCTGTTCACAAACCTACCGTGCCGCGCGGCCGCGTAATGCCCGACGGGTCGTCGCTGGTGAAGCCGCTGGTGGGACGGCCCTCCGTCCTTGTTGGCTATAGCTGAGTTGGCTATAGCTGACGGGCCAGTAGCTCCCGGTGGTGGACCGGGTCACCGAACAGCACCCGCGAGCTCTTCGCCCGCTTGAAGTAGAGGTGGGCCGGGTGCTCCCAGGTGAAGCCGATGCCGCCGTGGATCTGGATGTTCTCGGCGGCGGCGTGCACGTAGGCGTCGGAGCAGTAGGCCTTGGCCAGGCTCGAGACCAGCGCGAGCTCCGGGTCGTCCGGCCGCTGCGCCGCCGCCGCCGCGGCGTAGGCCGCCGAGCGGGCCGACTCGACCTCGACGAGGACGTCCGCGCACTTGTGCTTGATGGCCTGGAACGAGCCGATCGGCCGGCCGAACTGGACGCGGGTCTTGGCGTACTCGACGGCCATGTCCAGCGCCCGGCTCGCGCCGCCGACCTGCTCGGCGGCCAGCGCCACAATCGCCAGCCGCACCGCCCGCTCGATGGCGGGCCAGGCGCCGCCCTCCGCGCCGATGAGCCGCCCGGGCGCGCCGGCGAGGTCGAGGCGCGCCTGCCGGCGGGTCTGGTCGAGGGTCGCCAGGCCGGTGCGGCGCAGCCCGTCCGCGGCGCCGTCGACCGCGAAGAGGCTCACCCCGGCGCCGGTGCGAGCGGCGACGAGGACGAGCTCGGCGGTGGCGCCGTCCAGCACGAACATCTTGGTACCCGTCAGCCGCCAGCCGACGGCGGCGCGCTCGGCGGTCGCCCGCACCGACGACTCCTCGAAGCGTCCGTCGGCCTCGGTCACCGCGAGCGTCGCGACGGTCCCGGCGGCGACCGGCGGCAGCAG
This sequence comes from Pseudofrankia saprophytica, assembly GCF_000235425.2. Classification (NCBI taxonomy): domain Bacteria; kingdom Bacillati; phylum Actinomycetota; class Actinomycetes; order Frankiales; family Frankiaceae; genus Pseudofrankia; species Pseudofrankia saprophytica. The sequence continues at coordinate 7,598,092 of NZ_KI912266.1, read as the reverse complement.
GTCGGCCGCCGCGGCGTCGTCGCCGGCGGCGAGCAGCGCCTGCGCGGCGGTGACCGTGGCCAGGTGGGGTGCGCACAGCAGGGCGGCGCCGCTCTCCTCGAAGACGACACCGATCTCGGCGAAGCCGTAGCCGACACCACCGAGCTCCTCCGGGATGCCCAGGCCCAGGACGCCGAGATCCTCGGCCAGGCCGCGCCACACGGCCGGGTCCCAGCCGGCGGGCGAGACCATGGCCGCGCGCACCGCCTCCTCGCCCGCGACGTCCGCGAGGAACTCGCGCACGACCCCGCGCAACTGCTCGCGTTCCTCGCTGAACGACACGCTCACGCCAGACCCCTCCCGGACGCCTTCCTCGACGGCTACAGATCCTGCGACGTTCATGGACCTGTGCCTACAGGTCCGTCCAGCCCTCGTGCCGGTCGGAACGGCTGGGCTGGCGGCCGATACGCATCGGCGACAGTGGCGCGTCGCGCATCAGGAAACGGCCGGACGACTCGCTGACCTCGAACAGCCGCTTGCGCCAGCCGTTCACCGCCTCGCCGCCGAAGGTGGCCGCCTTCTCCAGCTCGGCCCAGGCCTGCATGCTCTCGATGCCCCACAGCAGCAGGCACTCGGACTCGTCGGCCAGCGCGGTGCGGAACGCGCCGACGAGCTTCCAGCCGAACGGCGCGTACACCGGCGCCGCCTCGTCGGCGGCGATCTCCAGGAAGTCGCTGGCGGTCCCGCGCGGGACCTTGACCAGCTCGTGGGCGTACACGTCGCCGCGCACGCCCTCGGCGCACAGCTGCTCGATGGTCGGCGCCCACGGTGCCGGGACGACGATCCGGTCGAGACCGCCGCTGCGGTAGCCGGACGCCTCCTGCCACCACTTGGCGAGCTTGGGGTCCTGGAAGGTGGCGGACTTCGTCTCGTGCTCGAGACCGGCCGCGAGGCCGTCGAAGCCGTCCTCCTCCCACATGTTGATCACCTGCGGCCAGCGCCCGGTGGTACCGATCACGCCCCAGACGCCGTAGCAGAGCTGGTTGCGCTCCTCCTGGGCGATCGGGCTCCAGTTCGCGGTCATGTGGTGGACGTAGTTCGCCCGGTTCGTGCCCACGATGTCGATGAACTCGTGGGTGTAGACCTTGGTGTTCGTCGTCACACGCAGATTGTATATAACATACCTTTCACCGGTGGAAGGATCGAAGGGGGAGCATGACGGTCGGTGACTGGCTGCGCCGCCAGGGCCTCCAATACGTGATCGAGACGCCCGACGGCCCGGGTGGCGGCGCCGCCCGGGCGATCCCCGGCATCCGAGCCGTGCCGGCGCCGGACCTGGAGTGCGCGCTCGCGCTCGCCGAGGCCGAGGGGACGATGGGCGGCGGTCTCGGCGCCCTGTGGGACGGCGAGACGCTGACCCTCCTCTCCCGGCGGATGGATCCCGGCGAGCCGGTGACCGCCCGCGACGCGTCCGAACTCGCCGCCGCCGTCCTACGGGCGAGGAAGGCGGGCGCTGGCGCGGTCGCCGTCCGCCTCCACTTCAACCTGATGACCGACCCGGATCCGGCCCGGCCTCCCGTGACGACACCTGGCGACCCGAGCCTCGCGCCGCGGTTGTCGGGCGCCGCCTGGCGGCCGGGTTCCACGGGGCCGACCGAGGTCGACCTGGTGCTCGCCGGCCGAGGCGTCGTCCGCGCGGGCGCGGTGCCGGACCTGGCCCAGCTCGCCGCGCGCGGCGAGCTGGGCGTGCTCAACGCCTTCACCGCCAAGGGCGTGTTCCGCTGGGACAGCCCGCACCATCTCGGCACCGGCTGCCTGCAGGAACGCGACCTCGCGCTCGCCGGCGCGCACCCGGACGCGGTGGTCGTCGCCGTCGGGCTGGACGCCGACGAGTGTGCCCCCATGTTGTTCACCGCCGCCGGAATCGACCCGGCGCGGCTGGTCACCGTCGACCCCGCCGACCTGCCGGCCGCCGCCGCGACGATGCGGGCACGGGTTCCCGTCGTCGAGGGCGGCCCGCGTCCCGCGCTCTACCGGGAGCTCGCCGCCGTCGCGGGCCCGCTGTACGCGGCCACCGGCGCGCCGCTGAACCCGGCGTGCGCGGCGGCCGACCTCGCCGCGGTGCTGCCGGCGGGCGGCTCCGTGTGGACTGAGCCGGGCCCGGCCGCGCACTGGATCGGCCGGACGTTCTCGACGGTCCGGCTGGGTAGCGTCCGGGTGCCGGCGGCCGGACGGGACGGCGTGGCGATCGCGGGCGCGCTGTCCGCCGCCCTCGCCGGCGAGGGCGGCGTTGGCGGCGAGGGCGGCGTTGGCGTGGCGGTGGTCGACCACCCGCCCCGCGCGGGCGTCGCCGCGGCCTGCCTGGACTGGGCCGGGCGCCTCGGTGTCACGCTCGTCGTCGAGGTCTGGGGCGATCGGGGCGCGCCCCGATCGTCGAGCCAGCACCGGGAATGGCTCCTCGACGCGCTCGCCACCCCGGGCGTGCACGTCCTCGAACTGCCCGTCGACTACGCCGCCACTCAGGAACTGATCGCCGCGGCCGGCCCGCTGGTCGCCTGGACTCTCAGCCCGCCGGCTGGTCCCATGTGATTCGGGCTACTTGCCGATGGGCGGCATATTGGATCCAATCAGTTGTCAAGAGGACACGTTGCCTCTGACGGACTTGCTCGTGAGCGGAGGCTCGGCATGAACGTGGAAGACCTCATCCTGATCAGTGTTGATGACCATCTCGTCGAACCGCCCAACATGTTCCAGGGCCGCCTGCCGGCGAAGTTCGCCGATCAGGCGCCGAAGGTCCTCCACCGCGAGGACGGCTCGGATGTGTGGACGTTCAACGGTTCGATCATCCCGAACGTGGGTCTGAACGCGGTGGCCGGGCGGCCGAAGGAGGAGTACGGCGTCGAGCCGACCGCCTTCGACGAGATGCGCCCTGGCTGTTACGACATCCACGAGCGGGTCAAGGACATGTCCGCGGGCGGGGTGCTGGGCTCGATGTGCTTCCCGTCGTTCCCGGGTTTCTCCGCTCGGCTGTTCGCGGCCGCGGACGACAAGGACCTGGCGCTGAGCGTCGTCCAGGCGTACAACGACTGGCATATCGACGAGTGGTGCGGCGCCTACCCCGGCCGGTTCATCCCGATGGGCCTGCCGGTGCTGTGGGACCCGCAGCTGGCCGCGGCGGAGGTCCACCGGCTCGCGGCGAAGGGCTGCCATTCGATCACCTTCACCGAGAACCCGGCGACCCTGGGCTACCCGAGCTTCCACGACGCGCACTGGGATCCGCTGTGGAGGGCGCTGGTCGAGACCGACACGGTGCTCTCGATCCACCTCGGCTCGTCGGGCAAGCTCACGTTCACCGCGCCCGACGCCCCGATGGACGTCCTGATCACCCTGCAGCCGATGAACATCTGCAGTGCGGCGGCTGACCTGCTCTGGTCGCGGGTGCTCAAGGAGTTCCCGACGATCAAGATCGCGCTGTCCGAGGGTGGGACCGGGTGGATCCCGTACTTCCTGGAGCGCCTGGACCGGACCTACGACATGCACCACCTGTGGACCGGTCAGAACTTCGGCGGGAAGCTGCCGAGCGAGGTGTTCCGGGAGCATTTCCTGACGTGTTTCATCGAGGACCCGGTCGGTGTGGAGCTGCGCCACAAGATCGGTATCGACAACATCGCGTGGGAGTGCGACTACCCGCACTCGGACTCCAGCTGGCCGTGGCCGGGCGAGGAGCTGCTCAGGTCCGCGGTCGGGGTGCCGGCTGAGGACGTCAACAAGATGTCGTACGAGAACGCGATGCGCTGGTACTCGTTCGACCCGTTCGCGCACCGGCCGAAGGAGAAGAGCACCGTCGGGGCGCTGCGCGCCGAGGTCGCCGGCCACGACGTGGAGATCCGCCCGTTCGACAAGGGCCGCTTCGAGATCAAGCACGACGGCATCTCCCTCGCCGAGATGGCCTCGAAGGCTACTGCCTGACGCTGTTTCATTCCGGCCGCCGACGGTCGTCCGCCTCGCGCGGACGGCCGTCGGCGGCGGCTTCCTGACCCCTGGAACGGGCTCCGGGTACACGAGGAAACCCGTGGTCGCGGGGCCCCTCGCCTGGGCTGACCTGCGAGAAGAAGGCGGTTGATCGGGTGAGCGGCACGGCGGAAAGCGCGCGGACCGACGGCGTGTACGCGGGCCCGCCCGCACCCGTCTGGGATGCGAGCTCCTTCTGGGAGCTGGTCCAGCGCCGGGCGGCGGCCACGCCCGACACCGAGCTGCTGCTCGACGATCTCGGCCGGAGCCTGACCGCCGCGCAGTTCCGGCGTGCCGTCGAGCGGGTCGCGGCCGCGCTCGCCGCGCGCGGCGTCGGCGTCGGCACCGTGGTGAGCTGGCAGCTGCCGACGACGCTGGAGTCGGCGGTGCTCATGGTCGCGCTCGCCCGCCTCGGCGCCACCCAGAACCCGATCATCCCGACGCTGCGCGAGCGCGAGGTCGCCTACGTCACCGCGAAGGCGGCTACCTCGCTGTTCGTCACGGTGCCGCGCTGGCGCGGCTTCGACCACGAGGCGATGATCTCCGCGATCAGCGCCGCGCGCGTCGACGCCGGTGAACCCGCCATCGACGTACTGCTCGTCGACCATCGCGCGATCGCGCTCGGCGAACCCGGTGCCGCGGCGGCGGGTTCGCCGAACGACCACCTTGCCCTGCCGAGTCTTGCCCTGCCGATGGCCGCCGAGTCCGAGCCGGTCCCACCCCCGGCGCCGCCGGCCGGGCCGCGGGAGGCCCGCTGGATCTACAGCACCTCGGGCACCACCGCGGACCCGAAGGGCGTGCTGCACACCGATGTCTCGGTGTCGGTCGCGGCCCGCGGCAGCGTCTCCGGCGTCGCGTCGACGCCCGCCGACCTCTATCCGATCGCGTTCCCGATCGCCCACATCGGCGGCGCCGTCATGCTCTCCGCGTCGCTGCTGTCCGGGATGCGGCTGCTGCTGCTCGACAGCTTCGACGCCGAGGCGTCCCCGCGGACGATGGCGGCGCTCGGCGCGACCTTCCTCGGCTCGGCCCTGCCGTTCCTGCGGGCGTACATCGCCGCCGCGGCCGCCGACCGGGCGAAGGACCCCGACGCGGTGCTGTTCCCGAAGCTGCGGGCGGCGTTCAGCGGCGGCGCGCCCAAGCCACCCGGCCTGCATGCCGAGGTCGCCGCCGAGCTCGGCGGCCGCGGCGTGCTCTCCAGCTGGGGCATGACCGAGTTCCCGCTGGCGACGCACGCCCGCCTCGACGACTCCGACGACGAGCTCACCGTCACCGAGGGCCGCCCAGCCCCGGGCGTCGAGCTGCGGGTGGTCGCGTTCGACGGCACCCCGTGCGCCCCCGGCGAGGAGGGCGAGCTGCTGGTCCGCGGCGCGCAGCTCTTCGCCGGCTACCTCGGCGTCCCCGCCGCCGAGACCGCCGACCTCTTCGACGCCGACGGCTTCTTCCGCACCGGCGACCTCGGCGTCGTCGGCCCGCGCGGCCATGTCCGCATCACCGGCCGCCGCAAGGACGTCATCATCCGCAACGCGGAGAACATCGCGGCGCCCGAGGTCGAGGGCATCCTCGTCACCCACCCGTCCGTCGCCGAGGTCGCCGTCATCGGCCTCCCCGACGAGCGCACCGGCGAGCGCTGCTGCGCCGTCATCCGCCTGGCCGAAGGCGCCGCGCCCGTCACCCTCGCCGACCTCGCCGCCCACGCCCTGGCCGCCGGCCTGGCGAAGTTCAAGCTCCCCGAGCAGCTCGAGATCGTCGACGACCTCCCCCGCACCGACATGGGCAAGATCGCCAAGAACGCCCTGCGGAAGCGCTACCTGCCCTGATCCGTGCGGTCGGTCGCCGTCGTCGGTGGGCGCCGCGTACGGCTCCCCGGAGGGTCAGTGGTCGAGCGCGCGGCCGCGAGCCTGCGCGGCCTGCGCGACTCGGTCCGCGAGCCTGGACGGCAGTCCGCTGTCCAGGACCTGGACGGACGGGGCGGTCGCGACGGTCGCGAACGCGTCGGGGGCTCGCTCGATGATGCGGCGGGCTCGGGCGATGATCTCGTCGGGGTCCAGACCGTTGGCTGTCGCGAATCGGCGCCAGTGACGACCGTAAATCGCCGCCACGCGGTACTCACCGCCTATCCTCATGGCCAGCCGGAGCTTTGGTAGGTAGACGTCGTCGTAGGCGAGCACGCTGGCGACGTCGTAGAGCGGCGCGAGGCGGGCCTGGGCGCCGGCGAGCAGGACGGAGTAGTTCTTCGCATGCGCGTCCGTTCCCCCGATGACCCAGTTGAACGCCAGCGCGTCGACGAACCGGTCCACGTGCTGGGCGGCCGAGGCCGCCGGCCGGACGTATCTGCGCAGAATATCGATGATCTGCTCGGGGCCGGGCCCGCCCTCGTTTTGGTACTTGATGGTCGGCGATACACCGGCCGCTTGGCACATGTCTTCTTGGTGGACGCGGATGACTCGTCCCGCGGGGTTCTGGACCCGGTCATAGCGGGATACGGCGATAACCCTTTCGGCGCCGAAGGACAGCACCTCCGTGTGTGCGACCGACATACCGAGCAATCTCGCGGCTGACAGGCAAAGGTGCTCGTTGAGGTCGTGGTCGTCCAGTCCGCTGATCGCGGGCTTGAGGATGTGCGTGGTCGGGGTCGCGCCAGCAGGATCGCCCCACCGCCCAGTGAAATCGTCATAGTGCAGCGCCGTCTTCGCCTGCGCGCCAGCGAGGCTGAACTGCCCCGTGCTATGCGCGTGCCACGCGGTCGGGTCCGCACGCAGAATGCGCAGCCGGTCGGCTATCTCGGCTTCGTCGAGCCACCGGACCGAACCCTTGCCGGCGAGTAGCGCGTCGACGCGTTCTGGAATCACGAACTGCGCTCCGCCAGCGCAGTCCTCGCCGACATGCCGCAGCAGCGCGAACGGGTTGCGTGGCGAGACCTGGTACTCCGCCGCCCACCGCTCCAGCACTCTTTCGTTGTCCGGAAGCAGGCCCCAGATAAAGGCCCGCACCGGACCGTCACCATGCTCGGGCTGGCCTACGGGCATGGACAGGGACAGGGGAGTCGCGTTCTGGTCGGCCGACCAGGCCTCGTCATAGGTGAAGCGGAACTTGCCGGTAGCGTCCATTGCCAACTCGCCGACACGCCGTCCCCCCAGCAACACGACGAGAAGGCGATCGTCAGGCATGGGCGTCACCATGAGGGCCGCCTGGATTCTCGTAGCGTCGGAGGACCTCGTCCAGGTCGATGTCGTCGGGGCCCAACACGATGGGCGCGGCCAGCAACATCTGACCCAGCGCGTCCATGACCCGGAAGACGAGCCCGATCTCGGCGGTGGGCTTGCCGGCCTCCATGTCCGAGAGCCACCGACGGCTTACCAGCGCCTCAGCGCACAGCTGGATCTGTGTCATGCCCCGTCGCCGGCGCTCCGCCCGCACGAACAGCCCGAGGCTCTGGGCATCCGTAAGCCGTATTCCGGCCTGGTCGTGTGCGCGCACGTGCACACTCTAGTCGATGTGCGCGTCCGTGCACATCGGCTCCTCTGCGCATGTACGTGCGCATCGACTCCACTGTGCATGGACGCGCACAGTCGCCCGGCCGGTGACCTACCGCCAGGGACCGCGGGGCCGCACTGTCATGTCGCTTTTCCGCGAGACCTGGCGCCGGGCGGCGAGCCCGCTGGACGGGTGGACATGGACGTTGAGCGGTGTATGCGAGCTTTGCGCGAGGGGTTTTGCGACTAGCCTCGCGGAGTCGCATTTCAGCTCTGTGTGGCCAGGTACGGGGCGCGGTCAAAGGATCGCGGCAGCCGTCTGTGACACCCCAGTCGGCCCTTTATCTCCCGAGATGCTGCGCAGTAAACTCCACCAGAATATCTTCGATGTAGTCGGTGCTGACGACCGTCGGGTGCAGAAAGGCGTCTCGGATGTGCCACACAAACCAACTCTCCTCCTGTTCGCTCATCGGTCGGCTACTCCGGAACGACCGGACAAGGGCTTGCGGTTCAGGAGCTATTAGAGAGAGGGGCGGTAGTGGGTTCCGGTTCCCGTACGCGTAGAACGGGTGAAAACCAAAACCTTCGCCAGATCGGGTCTCGGTGGTGTGCTCAAGCAGCATTCCGTGGCTGCTCAATATGATCGTTCGATAGATATCATTTATTGTCGGTAAGTCGGTGCTTACTCCATTCGTGACTGGGTAGAATTCTCTCGTCCCCGTCTTCGAGGTGTCGAGGACCCACCCCGAGAGAATCGCCTCGGTCCGCCGCCGACGTTTCGTCAGTACAATCGGAACGCCTGCATCGCCACCGGCCGTAGCTAGATGCGCCGTTTGTTCTGCGATGTTGCGAACCCTCTGCACCCTAGCTTGAATATATGCGTGAGGGTCCGATAGCTCGGGTGGCAGGCTCGCGATGAACCTGGCTTTCTCTTCCTTTAGTCGAGCGCGCGCCGGCCCCTCGGCGGCTTTCCGCAGGTGCTCGGCCCGAGCCGCCTCATCCTGACGTTCTCTTGCTGCGCGAACGCGCCGGTCAAACTCTTCGTCAAATTTTCCTGACATCGAATCGCCTCGACATTCTGCCCGTCGATTTTGGCGCCCCCTATTCGCGCTGCAGCTATCGTACAGATAGTGTCAACTGGCAGTGTCTGCATCTGGGGTGTAAGGCGCGGCGTGGCGTCTCATGATCGACACCATGGGCTGACGTCGGTCATTTCGGTGCCCGTCCTGTGGGTCTCAGACGTTCGCCCCGAAAGATCCGCGCGGACGTGTTGCCGTCGTCGTGAATCTGCCGAAATCACGACGCTGGCAGCACGTCGGCGGTGATCAAGGGCCGCACGTTGGTGAAGGCGGTACTGACTGGCGGCTGGGCACCCCAGCGCCACCCCACCGTCCTGGCCGCCCAATGCCGCGGACGCGCCCGCATCCGCAGCGAGCGCCAACAACGCGCTGGGACGACCACGATCACACGCCGCCTGACCTACCTCGGTACACGCTCGTGGTCAGCGCACCAGTGTGTTGTCCGCGGCAGTCGGTCCGGTAGTGCTGCCTCGCCACGAGCTTGATCAGCAGATGTGTACTGGAATCCGAGCTGACGGCCCGCCGGAACTCGGATGTGAGTACACACATGGCGATCTTCCCTGGTGAGGGCGGCCGGACGTTGCCGGACAGCGCACCAGGACGGCGTCGGGGGCATGTGCCCCCACGAGATCCTCACGCGGAGTGCCGGATGGCCACGGGTACGACCTGGGGCCATGTGATCACGATTCTTGCCAGCCAGCAGCCAGCAGCCAGCAGCCAGCAGCCAGCAGCCAGGCCGGCTGGGCCGGCTGGGCCGGCTGGTGTCAGATGTGGCCGCACCGTCATGTCGTATTTCCGCGAGACCTGGCGCCGGGTGGCGAGCAGGCTAGACGTGTGTACATGGACGTTGAGCGGTGTGTGCGGGCTGTTCAGGCGCGGGACGAGCGCTTCGACGGCTGGTTCTTCACCGCTGTGCTCACCACCGGGATCTACTGCCGCCCCAGCTGCCCGGCGACGCCGCCGAAGCCGGAGAACATGCGGTTCTTCCCGAGTGCCGCCGCGGCGCAGCAGGCGGGCTTCCGGGCCTGCAAACGCTGCCGGCCGGGCGCCGTGCCGGGCTCGCCACAGTGGAACGAGCGCGCGGACCTCGTCGCCCGCGCGATGCGGCTGATCGCGGACGGGCTCGTCGACCGCGAGGGCGTGCCGGGGCTCGCCCACCGGCTCGGCTACAGCGTCCGCCAGCTCGAACGGCAGCTGATGGCGGAGCTGGGCGCGGGGCCGCTCGCCCTGGCCCGTGCGCAGCGCGCGCAGACCGCGCGCCTGCTGATCGAGACCACGAAGCTGCCGATGGCCGACCTGGCGTACGCGGCTGGCTTCGCCAGCGTGCGCGCCTTCAACGAGACGGTTCAGGAGGTCTTCGCGCTCGCGCCCAGCGAGCTGCGGACGCGGGCGAAGGCCGTCGACGGGCCGGGAGCACCGGGCACCGGAACGGCCGGTACGAGAACGGCCGGCACCATCGTCGTGCGGCTCCCGTTCCGCCGCCCGCTGTGCCCGGACAACCTGTTCGGCCACCTCGCGGCCACGGCGGTGCCGGGGATCGAGGAGTGGCACGACGGCGCCTATCGCCGGACGCTGCGGCTGCCGCACGGACATGCCGTCGTGGCACTGCGCCCGGCGCCGGAGCACATCGAGTGCCGGCTGGCCCTGTCCGACCTGCGCGACCTGACGACGGCGATCAACCGGTGCCGGTGGCTGCTCGACCTGGACGCCGACCCGGTCGCGGTCGACGCCCAGCTCGGCGCCGACGAGGCATTGGCCCCGCTGGTCGCCAAGAGCCCCGGCCGGCGGGTCCCGCGCACCACCGACCCGGCGGAGTTCGCGATCCGCGCGGTGCTGGGCCAGCAGGTGTCGACGGCCGCCGCGCGAACGCTCGCCGCGCGGCTGGTGGCCGCACACGGCGAGCCCGTCGAGGACGCCGACGGCGGGCTGACCCACCTGTTCCCGACCACGTCGGCGCTGGCCGAGCTGGACCCGGAGACGCTGGCGATGCCCCGGTCCCGGCGGGCGGGCGTGGGCGCGCTGGTCACCGCCCTCGCGGCGGGGGACGTGGAGCTGGATGTCGGTGGCGACTGGGAGCGGGCGAGGGCGCAGCTCGCGGCGGTGCCGGGCGTCGGGCCCTGGACGGTCGAGATGGTCGCGATGCGCGCGCTCGGCGACCCGGACGCGTTCGCCGCCACGGATCTCGGTGTGCGGCGCGCGGCGGGCGATCTCGGCCTGCCGTCGACGCCCGCGGCGTTGACGAAGCGCTCGGCGCCCTGGCGGCCGTGGCGCGCCTACGCGGTCCAGTACCTCTGGGCGACCGGCGACCACCCCATCAACCGGCTTCCGGCCGACTGACCCCACTGACCGACCCATCCGACTGACCCGCCCGACTGACCGAAGGAAAGAAGATGCGTGCCCACCAGTCAGCACACGTGACCCACACGGTGGTCGACAGCCCGGTCGGGGACCTCACCCTGGTCGCCGTCGACGGCGTGCTCGCCGGCCTGTACATGGAGCAGCAGCGGCATCGTCCCGGGCCGGAGACGTTCGGGGATCGCGACCCGGCCGCGTTCGGCGACGTCGTCGCCCAGCTGCGGGCCTACTTCGACGGGGAGCTGACGGCCTTCGACCTGCCGCTGGCCCCGCGCGGGACCGAGTTCCAGCGCGCCGTGTGGGCCGGGCTGCGCGAGATCCCCTACGGGCGGACCATCTCGTATGGCGAGCTGGCCGACCGCGTCGGTCGGCCGGGTGCGGCGCGCGCCGTCGGCCTCGCGAACGGCCGCAACCCGATCGGCATCATCGTGCCGTGCCACCGCGTCGTCGGGTCCACCGGCGACCTGACCGGCTACGGCGGCGGCCTCGACCGCAAGCGGCACCTGCTGGCGTTCGGGGGGAGCCGTGTCCCGGCCGCGGCCGGGACGGACGTGCGCCGCACGTTGTGGTGAGCCCAGGGCTCGGGTCCGGGGCGGCCGAAAGGGCCGGCCCCGGACCCGGGTGACGCGAGCGCCGCCTATGGGGCCGGCGGCGGGGTGAGCAGGCCGGTCTCGCGGAGGTAGCTGACGACCTGTTCGGCGCTTGCCTCGGGGGTGACGGCGCCGGAGGCGTCGAGGTGGAGTTCGGGGTGGATGGGCGGTTCGTAGGGGGAGTCGATGCCGGTGAAGTTGGTGAGCTCGCCGCGGCGGGCCTTGGCGTAGAGGCCCTTGCGGTCGCGGGACTCGGCCACCTCGAGCGGTGTGTCGACGAAGACCTCGACGAACTCGCCGTCGTCGAGGAGCCCGCGGGCGAGTTGGCGTTCGGCGCGGAACGGCGAGATGAACGACGTGAGCACGATGAGTCCGGCGTCGGCCATGAGCCGGGCGACCTCGGCGATGCGGCGGATGTTCTCGACGCGGTCGGCCTCGGTGAAGCCGAGGTCCTTGTTCAGGCCGTGGCGGACGTTGTCGCCGTCGAGGAGGTAGGTGTGGTGGCCCTCGTCGTGGAGCTTCTTCTCGACGAGGTTCGCGATGGTGGACTTGCCGGCGCCGGACAGGCCGGTGAACCAGACGACCGCCGGACGCTGGCCCTTGGCCGCGGCCCGCGCCGCCTTGTTCACCTCCACGGCCTGCCAGTGGATGTTGTCGGACCGGCGCAGCGCGAAGTGCAGCAGGCCGGCGGCGACGGTGGCGTTGGTGAACCGGTCGATGAGGACGAAACCGCCCATGTCGCGGTTCACCGTGTAGGGGTCGAACGCGATCCGCCGGTCCAGGTTGAGGTTCGCGACGCCGATCTCGTTGAGCTCCAGCGTGCGGGCCGCGGTGTGTTCCAGCGTGTTGACGTTGATCTTGTATTTGGGCTGGGCGACGGTCGCGCCGACGGTGCGGGTGCCGAGCTTGAGCAGGTAGGACCGGCCTGGCAGCATCGGCTCGTCGCTCATCCACACCAGGTGGCACTCGAACTGGTCGGCGACGGCCGGCGGGTCGCTCGCGGCGGCGAGCACGTCGCCGCGGCTCACGTCCACCTCGTCGGTAAGGGTGATCGTGACCGACTGGCCGGCGATGGCCTCGGCCAGATCGCCGTCGGCGGTGACGATCCGGTCGACGGTGCTCTCGGTGCCCGCCGGGACGATGCGGACCCGGTCGCCCGGGCGGACCGTGCCACCGGTGACCTGGCCGGAGAAGCCGCGGAAGTCCAGGTCCGGCCGGTTGACCCACTGGACCGGCAGCCGGAACGGCCCGCCGGCCTGGCCGCCTGCGACCTCGACGGTCTCCAGGTGCCCGACCAGGGTCGGGCCGGTGTACCACGGGATGTTCGGGCTCGGCTCGGTGATGTTGTCGCCGCGCAGCGCCGACAGGGGTATGCAGGCGATGTCGGTCAGCCCGATCTTCTCCGCGAAGGCGCGGTAGTCGGCCTCGATGGCGTCGAAGACGTCCTTCGAGTAGTCGACGAGGTCGAGCTTGTTGACGGCGAGCACCACGTGGCGAATGCCGAGCAGGGAGACCAGGTAGCTGTGGCGGCGGGTCTGGGTGAGCACGCCCTTGCGGGCGTCGATCAGGATCACCGCGAGGTCGGCCGTGGACGCGCCGGTGACCATGTTGCGGGTGTACTGCTCGTGGCCCGGGGTGTCGGCGACGATGAACTTGCGGTGCTCGGTGGAGAAGAACCGGTAGGCGACGTCGATCGTGATGCCCTGCTCGCGCTCGGCCGCCAGGCCGTCGACGAGCAGCGCGAAGTCCAGTTCACCGCCCTGCGTGCCGACCTTCTTCGAGTCGGACTCCAGCGCCGCCAGGTGGTCGGAGAACACCAGCTTCGAGTCGTAGAGCAACCGGCCGATCAGCGTGCTCTTACCGTCGTCGACGCTGCCGCAGGTGATGAACCGCAGCATCGACTTGTTCTCGTGCTGGCGTAGGTACTCCTCGATGTCGGTGGCGACGAGGTCGCCCGCCGCGTGCGCCACTACCGCTCACCCGCCATCAGAAGTACCCCTCTTGCTTCTTCTTCTCCATGGACCCCGACGAGTCGTGGTCGATGACCCGGCCCTGGCGTTCCGAACTGGTCGTGAGCAGCATTTCCTGGATGATCTCGGTCAGCGTCGTCGCGGAGCTTTCCACCGCCCCGGTCAGCGGGTAGCAGCCCAGCGTGCGGAACCGGACTTCGCGCTGCTCGGGCACCTCGCCCGGCGCCAGCCGCATCCGCTCGTCATCGACCATGATCAACGTGCCGTCGCGCTCGACGACCGGCCGCGGCGCGGCGAAGTACAGCGGGACGATCGGGATGTTCTCGTGGTGGATGTAGAGCCAGATATCCAGCTCGGTCCAGTTCGACAGCGGGAACACCCGCACCGACTGGCCCGGCCCCTTGCGCGCGTTGTACAACCGCCACAACTCGGGGCGCTGTTGCTTGGGATCCCACCGATGCGCCGCGGAGCGGATCGAGAAAACCCGCTCCTTGGCCCGGGACTTCTCCTCATCCCGACGCGCCCCACCGAACGCGAGGTCGAAGCCGTATTTGTCCAGCGCCTGCTTGAGGCCCTCGGTCTTCCAGATGTCGGTGTGCGCCGCGGAGCCGTGGTCGAACGGGTTGATGCCCCGCGCCAGTGCCTCCGGGTTCTGGTGGACCAACAGGTCCAGGCCCAGGTCCGTGACCAGCGTGTCGCGGAACTCGTACATCGCCTTGAACTTCCACGTCGTGTCGACGTGCAACAACGGGAACGGCGGCTTCGACGGGTAGAACGCCTTCCTCGCCAGGTGCAGCATCACCGCGCTGTCCTTGCCCACCGAATACAGCATCACCGGCCGCTCGCTCTCCGAGACGGCCTCCCGGAAGATCTGGATGCTCTCCGCCTCGAGGCGCTGCAGGTGGCTTAGGCGAGTGGTGCTCGGGAGCGGGCCCCGGATACCACCGTCGGTCGGCGCGCTCATGCCCACTGGATCTGGTCGCGCACAGTAGACCGTTCGAGCATGCCGTAGGTCTCCTCTCCGTCCCACGAGTACCTGCACTCGCCCTGAAACAGCACCGGGAAGTTCGGCAGCTCCGGCCGGTGGACCGTGTCGTGGGTGGTGTTCACGGTCACACCCTCGATACGGGTGATCCCCAACTCCGACTCGAACACCACCGGGACCGGGTCGCCCGACGGTACCAGCCGCCGCAGCCACGGAGCCTCGACCACACGCGCCGGAATGAGCTTCCCCTCACCCAGATACAGGAACCCCTCGTTGAACACCTCGCGGCCATCCGGGTGCGGAGGGTAGGTGATGTACCCGAACCCCCGCCCGCTCGGGAACACCGCCGACTGCCACGTGTGGCCCCGGAACTCCTCCAGGTGGCGAACCCCCTGCCGCTTGATCCGCAACCCGGATCCGGTGAAGGTCTTCTCCTCACCCGGCACCTCGACGACACCCGTCGCGGTGAACAACTGCTCGATACGGGGCCCGTGGCCCATCATGTCGCCGTCGCTGGTGTTCTTCAGCTGCTCGGCCGCGTCGGCGCGCAGCGAGCCCTGCTCCCAGGGCGGCACGGCCATCGTGGTCTCGACCTCGACCCGCAGGTCGACCGTCGGGCCGTCCTGCCTGCCCTCCACCAACGCCTGTGACGTCGTCTCGATCGCCGGGCCGTCGTAGGTCATCCGCCACCGCCGGTATGGCTCGATCACCTCGAACGCCAGCCCGCCGGCCCCCAGGATCGCGGGCTGCCCGGCGGCGTTGAACGGCGAACGCGCCGCACCGGGGCTGCGCAGCCGATACACCCGGCCGTCGGCGAACACCACGTTGAGCGTGACGACGTGCGTGTCCCAGCTGGACGCGACGGCCTCGATCCCGAACCGGGGCAGCCCGATCTCGCCCTTGTCGTCCGTCACCCAGAAGCTCGCCGAGTCCCGCATCTCGGGATTCTCCGGCCGGGAGGGAAAGAAGAACTCCCGCTCGACGGGCAGGCCACCGCTGAGGTCTATCGCCATGGAGATCGTGTCCTTCCTAGCTCGTGCCGGCGTCGGTGGGCTGACCGTGGCTGGTCCAACGCCCCGCACGGGCGGTGTACTCCGCGAACAGCGGCCGGATGGTGTCGAGGTCGAGTCCGTAGTCGGCGGGGTCGGAGTGCTTGACGCGCACGCGGTCCTCGGAGTTCTCCTTCCACCAGCGGCGCATGTTCTCCTCGAACGCCGGTGTGACCGGCTGGCCGAGCCAGTCGTAGAGGCCGCGGATCTCGCCGATCGGGTCGCGCTGCATGGCCCTGAAGTCGATGTCGTGGAACCGGTGGGAGTTGCCGTCGTCGCGGAACGCCAGCGTCCGGTCCATTCCAGTCGCCAGGACCGTGGTGTTCAGCGTGCCGATGTAGTGCCTGTCGACGGTGTCGTTGAACCGCAGCGCGACGTTGGCGTAGACGTCGCAGACCGAGACCAGGACCTCGGTCGGGTCGCGGTGGGTCATCACGAACCTGGCCTCGGGGAAGGCTCTGTCGATGTCGACCAGGTGGGCGAGGTGGTTGGGGTTCTTCAGCCGCCACGGCTTCGCGGGCTGGCCCCACTGCAGGTACTTCAGTGCCCGACGCATGTACCGGAACGTCTCGGTGAGATCCGCGTCCAGCAGCCAGGCGGCGTAGGAGGGGACGTGGGCGAAGCACTCGAAGTAGTGCACCTTGAAGTCCAGGAGCATCAGCTCGTGGCATTCCTGCGGGCCGTCGGGGAAGGACGGGACGAGAGCCTTGTCGAGCTCGGTGCGCCGGGACTGGACCTCGATCTGGCGCAGCAGCCGCGGGTCGGGGGACTCCCGCACCGACGCCGGCGGCGGGACGAGCTCGGTGGCCTCCCAGCGGCGCAGGTACCGGATGTCCGGGTCCTCGGCGAGCAGGCCCGCCAGCGCGGTCGAGCCGGTCCGGGGAAGGCCGAGGGCGATGAGCGGCCCGATGATCGGCGCATCGTCGGTCTCGGGATGGTCCTTGTACCACTGCTCGATGTGCAGCCGGGTCCGGAGCGCCCCGAGCATCATGCCGCGCAGCGCGGCCTGGCCGGTCGCGTTGAGCTGGGCCTCGGTCTCCAGGGCCTGGGTGACCCGCTCCAGGCCCTCTCGGAAGGAGTCACCGCCGAAGTCGTCGAGACCGGTCGAGGTGCGTGCCTCGTCGATGAGGCCGTCGGCTAATCGCACGTGAGCGCTCCCTTCTCGCGGCCACTCCCACGCCCTACGGATACGTGGGCACGGTCGGCGCCCGCCTGGTGGGTGGCCGGTGCCGCGCGGGGGAGTGGGGACCGTGTATGGGTGAGAACGGTCGGCCGGCTGGCCCGGCCTATTTCGTGACAGTAGGGTGCCATGAATACCAGCGTCCCGGCAACACCCAATGAGGAGGCGGGCGGGCAGGTGGGTGACGACCGGCTCGACGGGCGACCGGAGACGACGCCCGACCCGGAGCCCCGCGACGTCGGCGACGTCGGCGACGACGCGGCGGCGGGCCGCGGCCGCCGCCGCTACGACAGCCCGCTGCGGCGCGAGCGCGCGGCGCGGACGCGAGATCGCATTCTCGCCGCCGGGTCCGAGCTGGTGCACGAGTTCACCACGTGGGACTGGAAGGGACTGACCTTCCGCGCCGTCGCCGAGCGCGCCGGCGTGGGGGAGCGCACCGTCTACCGGTACTTCGCCACCGAGCGGGAGCTGCACGACGCCGTCATGCGCCGCCTCGGCGAGGAGTCGGGGATCAGCTACGAGGGGCTCAGCCTCGACGGGATGGGCCCGATCAGCGCGCGGCTGTTCGCGACGCTGCCGTCGTACGCGGTCACGCGGTGGAGCGACGAGACGCCGTCTCAGCCGACACTGGTGGAGGCGGACGCGGTCCGCCGGGAGGCCGTCATCGGCGCGGTCGCGGGGCCGGCCGCGGACTGGGGCGACGAGGAACGGCGGATGGCCGCGGCCATGCTCGACGTGCTGTGGAGCGTGCCGTCCTACCAGCGGCTGCTGACGGCCTGGCAGTTCGACGGCGAGCAGGCCACCAGGGCGATCACCTGGGCGATCGGGGAGCTCGCCGACGCGATCCGTGAGGGTCGCCGCCCGCCGCCGCGTGAGCCACCCGCCACCGCCTGAGCGGACCGGACGGTCCTGCGACGCGCGGCGCGGTCGTGCGACGCGCGGCGCGGCCCTGCCCCGCCGCGCGTACGGCGGCGCGGCCCTGCAGCGTGCGGAACGGGCCTACAGTGTGCGGAACAGTCCGCCGTCGGCGAGGATCTGGGCGCCGTTGATGTAGCCGGACGCGTCGCTCGCCAGGAAGACGCAGACGCCGACCAGGTCCTCCGGGACGCCGATGCGTCCCATCGGGTTCATCTCGGCGGCGCGGCGCTGCGCCTCCTCACCCCATGCCTTGGAGATGTCGGTGTCGAACGCGCCCGGCAGCACCAGGTTCGCGCGCACCTTCGGGGCCCACTCGCCGGCCAGCCCCAGCGTGAGCGCGTTCAGCCCCGCCTTCGCCATGGCGTAGGGAATGTCGTGCGGGCCGGGCCGCAGCGAGCCGGCGGTGGTGACGTTGATGATCGATCCGCCGTCGCCGACCGCCATCCGCTCGCCGACGAGCGCGGACAACCGGAACGGCCCGCTGGCGTTGACGGCGTGTACCTTGTCGTAGAGCTCCCGGGTGACCGTGGAGAGCTTGTCGTACAGCGGCGACATGCCGGCGTTGTTGACCAGCACGTCGACCTTGCCGAACTCGGCGTAGACGGTCTCGACGAGCCGGTCGCAGTCGTCCCAACTACCGACGTGACAGGCGACGGGAAGCGCGCGCCGGCCGGTGGCCACCTCGATCTCCTTGGCCGCCTTCTCGCACGCCTCGAGCTTGCGGCTGGCGATGACGATGTCCGCGCCGGCGGTCGCCAGGCCCTCGGCCACCGCCCGGCCGATGCCACGGCTGCCGCCGGTGACGATCGCGACCCGGCCAGTCAGGTCGAACAGCTCCGCAGGAGTCCTCATCGGGCGCCCTCCGTCCGAATCGTTGTCGACGTCGAAGTCAATTCTTGTCTCGAGGATCGTGCGGACGCCATGCCAGGAGGCGGTGACGTGACGTGCCCTGGGCCACCCTCGGCTCCGGCTACGAAAATATAGTTGACTTGGTCCGCTGTCCACGGCGCGCCGGTCCAGTCCGGTATACCGATGGCGTGTGCGGCCAGGTTAGGCGAGGCTGGAGATAGGGCTGCCGGCCAGGGGCGGCGACCCGGCGAAGCCGGGCTGGGGCGAGCCGGTCTCCCTATACAGTTGACCCGGTCGCGGTGCGGCGCCCGGGCCGTCGACATCTCAGGAGGACGAGTGGCGGACGAGCTTGGCGCGGGCGGTCTGCGGTTCGAGCGGGACGGCGCCCTCGGGTGGCTGTACATCGACCGGCCGCACGCGCGCAACGCCTTCACCCCGGCCATGTACTTCGGCATCAAGAAGGCCGTGCACCTGGTCAACTCCGACCCGGACCTGGCCGCCCTCATCATCACGGGCACCGGTGACGTCTTCGCCCCCGGCGGTGACCTGGCCGGCCGCAGTGACCCGGGTGACGAGCAGCCCCCGAACATCGGCGCCCACATGCTGCCGTTCCTGACCATCCGCGACAGCACCGCGCCGGTGATCGCGGCCGTCAACGGCATCTGCCAGGCCGGCGGCCTGCTGATCGCGATGATGTCCGACATCTGCGTCGCCAGCGACCGTTCGACCTTCCGGGTGCCCGAGCTGCTGCGCGGGATCCCGGACGCGACCTACGCCGCCACCCTGCCGGCGCACGTCGGCATCGCCGTCGCCCGCGACCTGCTCCTGTCGGCCCGTAAGTTCGACGCGGCCGAGGCGCAGCGGATCGGCCTGATCTCCCGGGTCGTCCCGCACGAGCGGCTGCGCGAGGAGGCGGTCAACGCTGCCAGGCAGGTGCTGATGACGCCGCCGATGGCCCGCACGCAGGTCAAGCGGATGCTCAACGAGCGCTACGGCTTCATCGACTACCAGACGATGTTCTTCGCGCTGGAGAACTCGCCGGAGCCGCGCGAGGGCATGCGCGCCTTCATGGAGAAGCGCTCGCCGGAATGGGTCCCGAAGCAGTTCGCCCAGGACGGGCCGCTGTGAGCGAACCTGCCGCCGTTACCCAACCCGTCGCGGTTACCCAACCCGTAGCCGTGACCAAGCCTTTCGCCGTGAGCCAGCCCGTGGGCCCGCGCGACGCGCTCGCGAAGGCTTGGCCGGCGCGATGACACCGTCGGCGGCGGCGGTCACGGGACGTGTCCCCGCCGCCGGGACGTTGCGGCCGCCAGTCCGGCGTAGCCCGCAGAAGATCGCGCATGTGCTGGCGGCCGATCTGCGCCGCCAGATCCTGCGCGGCACGCTGGCCGCCGACGCGCGGCTGCCGCCCGAGGCCGAGCTCATGGCGGCCTTCGACGTCTCCCGCGACACGCTGCGCGAGGCGCTGCGGATCCTCGAGGCCCAGTCGCTGCTCGACGTCCGCCGAGGCCGCGGCGGCGGGGCCGTCGTGCGCCGCCCCGGCCTGACCTCCGCGGGAAGCTACGTCGCCCTCCTCCTGCAACTGCGCGGTACCACGCTGGAACAGCTGGAGGAGGCCCGCTCGGTGCTCGAGCCGCCCGCGGCGGGGCAGCTCGCCCTGCGCCCCGGCGACGACGCGCTCGACCACCTCGCCACGCTGCACGACAACGAGCGCGCCGCGGGCGACCTGCTCGCGTTCGTCACCGCGGTCTCGACCTTCGACCAGGCCGTCACCGACCTCTCCGGGAACCGCTCGATCGCGGTGATCGCCGGCATCCTGCGGGTGATTCACGCCGGTCAGGTGTACACCGCGCTGGACGCCGCGGACCCGCGGTCCGCCGAGCGGATCGGCCGGCGGATCGTCGCCGCGCACGGCGCGTTCCTCGCGGCCGCTCGCCAGCGGGAGGCGGCCGCGGCGAGCCAGGCCTGGAGCGGCTACCTGCTGTCCACCGGCCGGCTGTTGGTTCCCCGTGGCCGCGGCCGGGTGCCGATCGACGTCGTGCCGCTGTGGCGCGCCCACTCCGACGGCGCGTCCACTGGCGGCGCGTCCGCGGGAACGTCCACGGGCGGGACCTCCACCGGCGGGGCGTCCGCTGGCGGGACGTTCGCGGGTGCCGCGGCGCCGCCACAGCGGATGGCCGCCGTCGTCGCCAATGAGATCCGGGCCCGCATCGCCGAGGGCCGCCTCGCCGACGGCGACCGCCTGCCGTCGCTGGCGGGCCTCGCCGCCGAGTTCGGCGTCTCCCGGCCGACGCTGCGCGAGGCGCTGCGGATCCTGGAGATGGAGTCGCTACTGACACTGAGGGCCGGCGATCGCGCCGGCGCCCAGGTTCACCACCCGTCCACGCTGGTCGCCGCCCAGCTCGCGGGCACGGTGCTCGAAGCCCGCCAGGTCACCCTCGGCGACTACTTCCACGCCGTCCGCCTCATCGAGCCCGCGATGATGGAGCTCGCGGCCACCCGGATCGACGACGGGTCGCTCGCGGCGCTGCGGTCGCTCGTGGCGGAGATGGCGACCGCGGCCGATGACATCCCCCGCTTCTCCGACGCGTGGCGGCGCGCCACCGCCGTCGCCTTCGGCACGACGGGCAACCCCGCCCTCACCGTGGTCGCCGAGATCCTCCAGTGGGTGCGCCTGGGCACGAGGCCGGCGGTCAACGTACCGCCCGACGACTCGTGGGCCGCCGTCACCAGCCGCCTCGTCCCGCTGTTCGCCGAGCTGGTCGACGCCCTGGTCGCCCGCGACCCCGGCCGGGCCCGCGGGTGCTGGGCGGCCCTCCTCGACGTCAACGTCCCCTTCGCCGAGTCCCACGACTACGCCAACCGCCTCATGGTCGACGTCATTGATGAGCCCGTCGGCGTCGTCCGGCCGGTGACCCCTACGGAACCGTCTTCTCGCCCGCGCCCGCCGCGGCGGACTCGAGCTGGGTCAGGTGCCGCTCGATGAGCGCGAGGGTCTCCTCGTGGCCGGTGGTGACGCCGAGAATGTCCTCCGAGATGAGGATCCGGGCTATGCCGACGACGACGAGGGTGACCACCGCCGGCGGTACCGCCTCGACGTCGACGCCGGCGTCCGCGAGAAGGCCGGTGAGGGCCTTTATCTGGAGCGCGCGGAAGCGTTCCGCGTAGTCGGCGATCTCGGTGCGGATGGCCTTGCGGTGGTTCGCCAGCGCCTGGAACTCCGACAGCAGGACGGTGCCCACCGGCTCGCTGGAGAGCTCCCAGAGCGCTCGCAGCGGCTTTTCCGAGGCAAGCGCCTGCTCGTAGCGCCTCAGATTTAGTTCGGCGCCTTTCTGGAAGAGCGCGAGGAAAAGGTCGTCCATCGTGCGGAAGTAGTAATGCACGAGCGCGGGCTTGACGCCGGCCTTCGCCGCGACCCGCCGCGAGGTCGCCGCGGCGTAGCCTTCCTCGATCATGATCTGGGCGGTGACGTCGAGCAGCGCGGCTCTGGTCTTCGAGTCCGACGCGCCCATCCGGCGGGGGGTGGTCATGACGCGGCGTTCCGTGCCGCCGGCCGGGACCCTTCGGGCACCCGTGCCCCTACCAGCCCGGACGCCGCACCCCTTGACGTATGGGGCGACGGGAAGGTAGGCATGCGCCCAGCATAACGATTGGGCGAGCGCTCAGCACGAGACTCGCCCGAGGGCCCCGCGCCCGCCGCCACAGCACCGCTAGCACCAGGCACCGCTAGCACCCAGCACCACCAGCCCCGGCACCACCAGCATGCCGCGACGCGACGCGAGGAGCCAGATCGATGACCGACACGGCCACGGCCCCGTCACCGTCGACCCGCTACACGGGCAGCCGGGTGGCACGGGTCGAGGACAGCCGGCTGCTCACCGGGCATGGAACCTTCGTCGACGACATCCAACGGCCGGGAATGCTGCACGCCTGCTTTGTGCGCAGCCCGTTCGCCCGTGCCCTGATCAACGAGATCGACGTGTCCGCCGCGCTCGCGCTTCCCGGAGTACGCGCCGTTTTCACGGCCGCCGACCTGAACTCTGAGGTGCACGAGCAGTGGTACTCCTCCTACGGCCCGAATGTGCCGGACACCCCGCGTCCGCCGCTCGCCGTCGATGAGGTCCGGTTCGTCGGTGACCCGGTCGCGCTGGTCGTCGCGGAAAACCGCTACATAGCCGAGGACGCCGTCGAGCTGGTCGAGGTCGACTACGAGCCCTTGACCGCCGTGGCCGACTATCGCGTCGCCCAGAGCTCGGACAACCTCGTTCACCCGAAGTTCCCGAACAACGTCGCGGGTGGCCTGGCTGGCCCGCCGCCGTCGGTCGTCGAGGCCGCCTTCGCCTCGGCCGCGCATGTCGCCGACGAGACCTTCTACCAGCAGGCCTACGCCCCCGTCCCCATGGAGACCCGGGGCATGGTCGTCGAATGGGCCGCCGACGGCGGGGAGCTGACAGTCTGGGCGGCGACCCAGACTCCGCATGAGGTGCGCGCCTTCGGCGCCCGCTTACTGGGGCTCGAACCCGAGCGCGTCCGCGTCCTCATGCGCGACACCGGTGGCGGTTTCGGCCAGAAGGTCGTGCCGATGCGCGAGGACATGTGCATCCTGCTCGCCTCCCGCAAGGTCCCGGCCGCCCTCAAGTGGATCGAGGACCGGCGGGAGAACCTGATGGCCGCCGGCCAGGCCCGCCACGAGCACGGCCACGCCAGGATCGCCTTCGCCGCCGACGGCACGATCCTCGCCGCCGGCATCGAGCACACCCAGGACGTCGGCGCGTACCCGACGCCGTGGCCGGTCGGCGCGGCCGCCGCCGTGGGGCTGCTCTTCCCCGGCCCGTACAAGGTGCCGCTCGCGACCTGGTCGACGACGTCGGTCTTCTCGAACACCGCCGGGCGCCACGCCTACCGCGGGCCCTGGCAGTTCGAGTCGGTCGCCCGCGAGCTGCTGCTCGACATCGCCGCCCGCGACCTCGGCCTCGACCCGGTGGAGCTGCGCCGCCGCAACATGCTCAGCCGTGACGAGCTGCCCTACCCGAACCCGGCCGGCATGCCGCCGTACGACCACTCGTCGCCGCTGGAGACGTTCGAGCTCGCGCTGAAGATGCTCGACTACGACGCGTTCCGCGCCGAGCAGGCGGCTGCCCGCGCGGCCGGGCGCTACCTGGGGGTCGGCACCTGCACCTACATCGAGCCGACCGCCACCGGCCAGCCGTACTACGCCTGCGAGGGCGCGGTCATCCGCATCGACCCGTCGGGCCAGGTCACCGTCATCGTCAACGGCGGCTCGGCGGGCAACAGCCTGGAGACCACCGTCATCCAGCTGACCGCCGACGCCCTCGGCGTCAGCCTCCACAACGTCGACACCATCCAGGGCGACACGTCGGTGACGCCGTTCGGTTCCGGCACCGCCGGCAGCCGCAGCGGCTCGGCGACGGCCGGCGCGGTGGCCGAGACGGCGTCGGTCCTGCGGGCGAAGCTCGCCGAGCTCGCCTCCGCGCATCTCGGTGTCGCTCCGGAGGACATCGAGATCGGCGACGGTCAGGCGAGCGTTACCGGGACGTCGCTGTCGATGACCTACGCGCAGATCGCGGAGCTCGCCGGGCCGGGCGGGGTCGAGGCCAGCGCCGAGTACACCGCCAAGGCTCCGATGCTGTGGTCCAACGCGACCCACGTCTGCACCTGCGAGGTCGACGTCGTCACGGGCAAGGTGACCCTGCTGCGCTACATCGTCGGCGAGGACGTCGGGCCTATGATCAATCCGAACATCGTCGAGGGGCAGATCGCCGGCGGCACGGTCCAGGGCATCGGCGGCGCGCTGCTGGAGCACATGGTCTATGACGACGACGGCAACCCGCTGGCCAGCACGTTCGTCGACTACCTGCTGCCGACGACGACCGAGGTGCCGGACATCGAGTACGGCCACATGGAAACGCCGGCGCCCGGCCCGGGTGGCCACAAGGGCGCCGGCGAGGGCGGGGCGATCGGCGCTCCGCCGGCCGTCATCAACGCCGTCGCCGACGCGCTGTCGCCGTTCGGCGTGAAGATCACAGACCTGCCGGCGAGTCCGGCCGCGATTGTTGCGCTACTCACCGAGGCGGGGCACTGATGGAGCTGGTGAACGAATTCCGGGTCGCACTGCCAGTCGAGGCTGCCTGGGAGCTACTGACCGACCCGGAGCGGATCGCACCCTGTATGCCGGGCGCTCAACTGCTCTCGGTCGACGGCGAGGACTTCCACGGCGCCGTCAAGGTCAAGGTCGGCCCGATCGTCGCCCAGTACAAGGGAAAGGCCACCTTCCGGGAGAAGGACGCCGAGACCCACCGCGCCGTCATCAAGGCCGACGGCAAGGAGTCTCGCGGCCAGGGCAACGCGAGTGCCGTCGTCACCATGGGGCTCACCCCCGACGGCGACGGCACCGCCGTCCACCTCGTCACCGACCTGACCATCTCCGGCAAGGCCGCGCAGTTCGGCCGCGGCGTGCTGGCCGACGTCAGCGGGAAGCTGGTCACCCAGTTCGTCCGCAACCTGGAGGCCGACGTGGTCGCGGCCGGCACCGCCGGACCGGCCGACGTCAGTCCCGGTGAGCCAGCCAGCCCCACAGGCCCCGCCGCCTCGGCCGGCCCCGCGATCTCGGCCGGCCCCGCCGAAGCGTCGGGGCCGGCTGGGGCGGACGGCTCCACCGGCTCCGCTGGTCGGGCCACCCACTCCTTCCACTCCTTCGCCTCGCCGGCCGCCAGCGAGGCGACGCCCTCGGCCCAGCCCGTCGCGTCGGCATCCGCACCGGCACCCNCGGGGCTCGCCGCCACCCCGCCGCCGCCGCCGCCGTCGGCGGCGGCGGCGGCCGGTGCGGTCGCGACGGTGCCGGCACCCACGCCACCGCCCGCCGTACCCGCATCGACGCCACGGCCCGCCGCACCCGCGCCGGCGCGGACCGCCGAGGCCGAGCCGGTGAGCCTGCTCGGCGTCGTCGCCGGGCCGCTGGCCAAGCGGGCGCTGCCGGTGCTCGTCGGCGCGGCCGTCGTCGGGCTGGTCATCTGGCTGATCGTGCGCAACACCTGACCGTGCCGAAGGCCTGACCGTGCTCAAGGCCTGACCGAGCCCAAGGTCTGACCGTGCCGAACAGCCAACCGTGCCCAACCTCTGACGCTGTCGTCAGAGAAGCCCCGCCGAACCGTCCTGGACCACCCGTCCGCATTCCCCTTCTCGCGCCGGGCTCGGCATTTCCGAGCGCGCGGCCCTCCGGAGGACGACGACCGTGAGCACCGACACCGCCACCGCCACCGCCACCGACATCGCCTGGGACCCGTACAACCGCGCCTACGCCGACGACCCTTACCCGATCTTCCAGCGGCTGCGGGAGGACGTCCCGCTCTACTACAACGAGCAGTACGACTTCTACGCCGTCAGCAGCTTCGCCGACTGTGAGCGCGGCCTGCCCGACTGGAAGACGTTCTCGTCCGCCAAGGGCGGCATCCTGGAAATCATCAAGTCCGGGATCGAGCTACCGCCGGGCACCCTCATCTTCGAGGATCCGCCGGCCCACGACCTGCACCGCAAGCTGCTGTCCCGCGTCTTCACCCCCAAGCGGATCGGCGGGCTCGAGCCGAAGGTCCGCGACTTCTGCGTCCGCACCCTCGACCCGCTGGTCGGCGCGGGCCGGTTCGACATGGTCGAGGCCTTCGCCAAGGAGTTCCCGATGCGGGTCATCGGGATGCTGCTCGGCATTCCCGAGGCCGACCAGGCCGGCATCCGCGACGCCGGCAACGACGCGCTGCGCACCGAGGCCGGCGGCCAGATGGACCTCTCCGACGGCCCGCTCCTGTCCGGCGAGATCTTCGGCCCCTACATCGACTGGCGCCGCGAGAACCCGTCCGACGACCTGATG
Source organism: Pseudofrankia saprophytica (assembly GCF_000235425.2). NCBI lineage: Bacteria > Bacillati > Actinomycetota > Actinomycetes > Frankiales > Frankiaceae > Pseudofrankia > Pseudofrankia saprophytica. The sequence continues at coordinate 7,571,769 of NZ_KI912266.1, read as the reverse complement.
ACCGAGCTGCTGACCAACGAGTTCACCGACGAGAACGGCGTCACCCGCACCCTGACCCGCGACGAGATCCTGACCTACGTCACCGTCGTCGCCGGCGCCGGCAACGAGACCACCGGCCGGCTGATCGGCTGGGCCACCTCGACGCTCGCGAAGTTCCCCGAGGCCCGCGCCGAGCTGGTGGCCGACCCGTCGCTGATCCCGGGCGCGATCGAGGAGCTGCTGCGGTTCGAGCCACCCGGCCACGCCATCGGCCGCTACGTCACCAGGGACGTCGAGTTCCACGGCCAGACGGTCCCCGCGGGCTCGGCGATGATGTTCATCATCGCGAGCGCGAACCGCGACCCGGCCCGTTACCCCGACCCGAACGCCTTCGACGTCCGCCGCCGCATCGGCCAGCAGCTGACCTTCGGTCTCGGCGGTCACTACTGCCTCGGCGCCGCGCTCGCCCGCCTGGAGGGCCGGGTCGCGCTGGAGGAGATCCTGAAGCGTTTCCCCAGCTGGGACGTCGACTGGGAGGCGGCGAAGATCGCGTCGACCTCGACCGTGCGCGGCTGGGAGTCCCTGCCGGTCGTGGTCGGCTGATGAAGCCCGCGCGGTTCGAATACCACCGTCCCAGCAGCGTCGACGAGGCGGCCGCGCTGCTCGCCGAGCTGGGCGACGAGGCCAAGATCCTCGCCGGCGGCCAGAGCCTGGTGCCGATGCTGTCGCTGCGCCTGGCCTACTTCGACCACCTGATCGACGTGTCCCGGCTGGCCGAGCTGCGCGGCATCACGGTCGACGGCCCGAGCCTGTACGTGGGCGCCGGCACGACCGAGGCCGCCGTCGGGGCTGATCCGGGCGTTGCCCGCGCGGTGCCGCTGCTCGCCCGGGCGACGCCCCTGATCGGGCACTTCCAGATCCGCAACCGCGGCACCCTCGGCGGCTCGATCGCGCACGCAGACCCGGCGGCCGAGTACCCAGCCGTCGCGCTCGCGCTCGACGCCGAGCTGGAGGCCTTCTCGGCCTCCGCCGGCCGGCGGGTCATCCCCGCGGCCGAGTTCTTCACCGGCCTGTGGAGCACGGCGCTGGAGCCGGACGAGCTGCTCGTCGGAGTGCGCTTCCCGGTGTGGACGGGCCGGTGCGGCTTCGCGGTCGAGGAGTTCGCCCGCCGGGCCGGCGACTTCGCGATCGCCGGCGTGGTCGTCGGCCTCGAGCTGGACGGCGACGACCGGGTCGCGCGCGCCGCGATCGGGATGCTGGGCCTTGGCTCGACGCCGCTGCGCGCGCCGGTGGCGGAGGCGGCCGCCGTCGGCCAGCGGGTCGGCGAGCTGGACGCGGCCGAGCTCGGCCGGCTGGCCATGAGCGGCCTGGAGGACATCCCCGCCGACCTGCAGGGCTCGGCGGACTACCGCGTCCGGGTCGGCGCCGAGCTGGTCGCGCGGGCCTGGGCGACGGCGAGGGCGGAAGCGGCTGGCTCCGACCGGGCTGGCGTCACGGCGGCGAGTACGGGAGCGATCGATGGCTGAGTTGCCGGTCCGACTGACGGTGAACGGCGAGACGATCGAGAGGACCGCCGAGCCGCGGATGACGTTGGCTGACTTCCTGCGGGAACGCTGCGGCCTTACGGGCACGCATCTCGGCTGCGAACACGGCGCCTGCGGTGCCTGCACTCTGCTGGTCGAGGGCGCGGCCGTCCGCTCCTGCCTGATGTTCGCCGTCCAGGCCGACGGTCTCGACGTCACGACCGTCGAGGGCATCGCCGCTCCCGATGGCACCCTGTCCTCGGTCCAGGCAGCGATGCGCGACTGCCACGGCCTGCAGTGCGGCTTCTGCACCCCCGGCTTCGTCATGTCGATCACGGCGCTCCTGCGCGACAACCCGAAGCCGACCGACGAGGAGATCCGCGAGGGCCTGTCCGGCAACTTCTGCCGCTGCACCGGCTACCAGGGCATCCTCGCGGCGGTCCACCAGGCCGCCGAGAGGGCCTGACGGCGCTCGGCGGCCCCACCGAGGGGCACCGCCGCGCCGGGACCGCCATCCATGTCCAGATCGTGGTGGATGGGCGGGTCCATAGGCAGGCTGAGCTGACACAGTTCGCACCCGATGGTTCGGAGTGCGTCAGTTCAGCGTGCCTATAGACCTGCCCATCCGACACAGTCGGAGCGGCGCGGCGCCAGCCACCCGCGAGGACCGCGACGCGCGGCCAACCTGGGCGTGGATCCGGTCCATCGCGGGCCGCTATGGCCCGCTCAGCCGTGCGGGGACTGGCGCTCTCCGTGACCGGCGCCGTGACACGCCGGCCAGTGGCGCGGTCGCAGGCGCGGTGGCGTGCTGACCCGTTGACGTGGCCGGCCAGCGGCGTGGCCGGCCAGCGGCGTGGCCGGCCAGCGGCGTGGCCGGCCAGCGGCGTAGCCGCCGGTACATGGTGGCCATGGCCAGGAAGCGTCGGAATGCTCGTCGCCGCGCCGCCGGCGGCGTGAGGGCATTGGCGCATCCCGCGGGGGTCTACACTCACCGGATGAGAACGTCCTTCTCAACACCAGAGAGGACTGCTACCATGGCCTCCAGTCCGGGGTACGGAAAGGAACCGCGCGAACATGGCTCACTTCCCGAAGCCAGCTGAGGGCAGCTGGACCCAGCACTATCCCGACCTGAGCACGGCGGATGCCTCGTACGAGGACTCGATCTCGCCCGAGCACTATGAGCTCGAGCGCAAGGCGATCTTCGGCAAGACGTGGCTCAACGTCGGCCGGGTCGAGCAGCTTCCGAAGGTAGGCAGCTACTTCACCAAAGAGATCGACGCCGCTCGCTCCTCGGTGATCATTGTGCGGAACGCGGAAGGCATCCAGGCGTTTCACAACGTCTGTCGCCACCGCGGCAACAAGCTGGTCTGGCAGGACTTTCCGCGTGAGGAGACGTCCGGCACGGCGCGGCAGTTCATCTGCAAGTACCACGCCTGGCGGTACGACCTCGGCGGCGCCTGCACCTTCGTGCAGCAGGAGTCCGAGTTCTTCGACCTCGACAAGGCGAAGTACAGCCTCGCGGATGTGCGCTGCGAGGTCTGGCAGGGCTTCATCTTCATCAACTTCGACAAGGACGGCACCCAGTCCCTCGTCGAGTACCTCGGCCCGCTCGCGGCCGGCCTCGAGGGCTACCCCTGGGGCGAGATGACGTCGGTCTACAAGTACAAGTCCGACATCGGCGCCAACTGGAAGCTGTTCATCGACGCGTTCGCGGAGTTCTACCACGCGCCGGTGCTGCACAACCGCCAGGCGACCGCGGAGGAGTCCCGCAAGCTGCAGCAGTACGGCTACGAGGCCCTGTCCTACCAGATCGAGGGCCCGCACTCGATGGTCTCCAGCTGGGGCGGCATGTCCCCGCCGAAGGACCCGAAGATGGTCAAGCCGATCGAGCGGGAGCTGCGCACCGGCCTGTTCGGCCCGTGGGACAAGCCGTTCGACATCGAGCTGCCGCCGGCGCTCAACCCCGCCCGGCACAAGGCCTGGGGCGTCGACTCGTTCGTGTTCTTCCCGAACTTCATGATCCTCGTCTGGGAGCCGGGCTGGTACCTCACGTACCACTACTGGCCGACCGCGGTGAACCGTCACACCTTCGAGGCGGCGCTGTACTTCGCCCCGCCGAAGAACGCGACGGACCGGCTGCGCCAGGAGCTGGCGGCGGCGACGTTCAAGGAGTACGGCCTGCAGGACGCCAACACCCTCGAGGCGACGCAGAGCATGCTCGAGTCCCGGGCGGTCAGCGAGTTCCCGCTGAACGACCAGGAGGTCCTCCTGCGTCACCTGCACCAGACCGCCCGCGCTTTCTGCGCCGAGTACGTCAAGACCACCCCTGGCGCCAAGCCGTCCCCGGCGCTGGTCTGATCGCCCGGCTGACCGAGGCTGACTGAGAAGGAGCCACCCGTGGCCAAGCTGCCCGCGGACTTCGCGGATCTGGAGCCGTTCACCGACTGGTGCCTCGCCGCCGAGGACGACCGGTTCGCCAAGCGGTACGGCTCGAACATGGACGAGATGCAGACGTTCTACGACGTGGTCTTCCCGCGTATGCAGGACGCGCTTGCCTACCTCGACAAGTTCGACCTGGACGACCTCCCCGAGGACGCCTACAACCTGCTTCTCCTGTACTACTCGCTGTGCACGATCTCGTTCCCGGTCGAGGCGTGGCGCCAGCCGCGCGTGCCGGACGCGGGCGCCGCGCACATCTCGAACGTCCTCGCCCCCGCGGTCTGACCGGTCCCCGGCGGATCAGAAGATCCCTTGGGCGGACGGATCCGGGCTCGCTGCCACCGGCTCCTCGTGGGCCGGCGCGGCCCTGGCCGGTGCCGGCGAAGCCATGTTGACCAGCCCCGTTGACATGGTGACGCCGGCACCGGCCGGTTCTGTTCCACCTCCTCCTGCCCCCCGATGACCATGGCTCCTATCAGCTCGGCTTCGGTCGACGCGGCGACCCGCTTCGCGAAAGACTGGGAACGTCGCCCACACCGGCAGGCGATCTTGATATAGGGGACTCACCTGACATGGCTCGAATCGATCCGCTCCCGCTGAAGCAGTGGCCCAAGGAGATGCGGCAGGTGCTGGCCGCGCTCGAGCCACCGGGCGCGCCCGCGAAGCTGTCCCCCGAGGGCCGTTCCAAGGCCCTGAACACGCTCGGGGTCTACGCGTACCACACGACGCTGGCGCAGGCGTTCTTCACCTTCAACGGCCACATCCTGTCGACGAGCACCCTGACGCCGCGCCAGCGCGAGCTGCTGGTGCTGCGGGTCGCCGCAGACCGCGGGGCGGGCTACGAGTGGCTGCAGCACACCTTCCTCGGGCGGGACGCTGGGCTGTCGGACGAGGAGATCCAGCGGATCGCGCTCGGCCCGGACGCCCCGCTGTGGGACCCGCTGGACGCGGCGCTGCTGCGCGCCGTCGACGAGCTGGTCGGCGTCGGCAAGATCGGCGACGGGACCTGGGCCGTCCTCGCGGACAAGCTCGAGGTCAAGCAGATCCTGGACGTGATCTTCACGGTCGGCGCGTACGAGTCGCTCGCCTACCTGCTGCGTTCCTTCGAGATCGACATCGACGACGACATGCTGGCGGCCGTCGCCCGCCGCCAGTCGACCGAGTCGACCACCGCATAGCCGGGTGCGGGCGCGTGCCCGCGCCGTGACCGGACGGGAGAGACCATGTCCGTCAGCGTCAGCCCGATCAGCCCCCAGGTAGGCGTCGAGATCACGGGCCGTACCGGGCCGGAGCTCGCCACTCCCGAGGTCGCCGCCGAACTGCGCAGGTACCTCGACGAGCACGGCGTCGTCGTCTACCGCGAGGCGCACATCGACGACGCCGACCTGGTGACGCTCTCCCGGATGCTCGGCGAGGTGGTCGTGGCCCCGATGGGTGGCGAGAAGGACCACCCGGAGGTCTCGGCGATCACCCTCGACCCGGCGCAGAGCACGCTCGCGGCCTACCGGGCGGGCACGTTCTTCTGGCACATCGACGGCGCGAACGACCTGGTCCCGCAGAAGGCCACGCTGCTGACCGCGCTCGAGGTCGCCACCGAGGGCGGCGACACCGAGTTCGCCAACCTCTATGCCGCCTACGAGGCGCTGTCGGACGAGGACAAGGCCCGGTTCGCCGAGCTACGGGTGGTGCACAGCTTCGCGGCGACGCAGCGGCTGGCCAACCCGGACGCGTCGCCGAAGGCGCGTGCCGCCTGGGACAAGGTGCGCTCCGGGGAACACCCGCTGGTGTGGACCCGGCGAAGCGGCCGCAAGTCGCTGCTGGTCGGCGCCACCGCCGACCACGTCGTCGGCCTGGCCGAGGACGAAAGCCGCGCCCTGCTCGACCGGCTGCTCGACTGGGCGACCCAGCCCGACTTCTCGCTGCGCCACCACTGGCACCGCGGCGACCTGGTGATCTGGGACAACACGGGAATCCTGCACCGTGCCCAGCCCTACACGGCCGCCTCCCGCCGCCTGATGCACCGCACCACCCTCGTCGGCGAGGAAGCCGTGGCCTAGGCGCTGGGCGCTTGCCTGGAGCCCGGCGCGGCAGCCACCGACGCAGCCGCCATCGACTGATCGACTGAAGGGAAACCACGCGCAGATGACCGCGGCACCGAGCGACAGCCTGGGCGGCAAGGTCGCCATCGTCACCGGCGGCGGATCGGGCATCGGGCGCGGCTGCGCGCTGCGCCTAGCCGCCGACGGCGCGAAGGTCGGCGTCTTCGACCTGGACCCGGGCAACGCCAAGGCGGTTGCCGACGAGATCGCCGCCGCGGGCGGTGAGGCGCACCCGGTCACCGTCGACGTCACCAGCCGCGAGCAGATCGACGCCGGCGTCGCGGAGATCAAGTCGCTGTACGGCCCCGCCACGATCCTGGTGACGTCGGCCGGCCGCGAGGGCTTCCGCCGGTTCCTCGACATCACCGCCGAGCAGTGGCAGGCCCTGATCGACGTCAACCTGACCGGGACGTTCCATTCCTGCCAGGCCGTCGTCCCCGACATGATCGCGGCGCACTGGGGCCGGATCGTGACGATCTCGTCATCGAGCGCCCAGGGCGGCCAGCAGCTCATGACGCACTACTCGGCGTCCAAGGGCGGCGTCATCACCTTCACCAAGTCGCTGGCCCTGGAACTCGGCGAGTTCGGCATCACCGTGAACACGATCCCGCCCGGCTTCATCATCACCCCGATGACCGAGCGCAACGCCGCCAAGGGCCGCCTCGGTCCGGAAGGCCTAGACGGGGTCATCGCCCGCACCCCGGTGCGCCGCGGCGGCCAGTCCGAGGACATCGCCGCCGCCTGCGCCTTCCTCTGCCGCGACGAGGCCAGCTACGTCACCGGCCAGATCATCGGCGTCAACGGCGGCCGCAACACCACCTCCGCCGTCTTCTAACGCCCCGCCAGCGGATGTTCGCCGTCGCTGTTACCAGTCGCTGATCCCAGTCGCTGGCTCCAGCGGAATCAAGATCAGTCAGACGGTGCACGTCGCCGACGACGTGCACCGTCTGACCGACTCTTCGAAAGATCGTTCCGAACGGTGAACATCGTCGGACATGGCACTGGTCCGGCGCGCCGCCCGGCGCGCCGCCCGGGGCACCGTCAGCCTGGCTCGACGGCGGGAGCGTCCAGGCGGGTCGGCGGAGTGCGGCTGGCAAGCATCGCGAGAGCGGAGGCTATGACCACCAGGACCGTGTAGCCGAAGGTGATGTGCACGAGGCTCACGTGACCGGCAAGCCGGCTGGTGATCAGGCCGGGAACGGCCGCTCCGCAGTACGAGATCAGAAAGATGGTCGCCAGGACACCCGCACGGTCGTCCGCATCGGTCCTGGCCAGCACGCCGCGCATACCGCCCGCGGAGGCGATGCCCTGCCCGATGCCCGCGGCGAAGCTCGCCACCAGGAAGGGCACGATCGTCCCGCTGCGCACGGCGAGCGCGACGACGAGGGCACAGGTCGCGAACAGCCCGAGCCCGAGGCAGACCGAAGGTGCCGGCCGCAGCCGGCCCGTCAACACCCCGCCGATCGGGGAGAGCACCGACAGCGACGCGAAGACCAATGCCACGACCAAGGTGTTCTCGGTGCCGAGCCGGTCCGCGGTCAGGCTGGGCGCGAACGCCTGGAAGAAGCCTCCCAGCGACCAGGTCGCGACCGCGACCGTGCCGGCGACGAACAGCGGCCTTCCGGCACCGGCTGGCACGCGGACCTGTGGCCGCAGCGTTCGCAGCGCCACCGAGGGGTCGCGTCGTTCGACGCTCTCCGGACAGGCCAGCAGCAGCGCGACGCCCACGGCGAGGGCGCAGACCACGATGCTGTAGGTCAGCACCCGGGGCGCCGGCCCGTATTCGACGATCGCGCCCGACAGCAGGGCCCCGAGGGGGACCGCCAACGGCGGAACGATGCTGGTGATCAGCGCCGCCAGCCAGCGAGGCGCCTCGGGCGCGGTGTCGATGACGTAGGAGCCAAGCGCGCTCGACGCGACCCCACAGGCGATCCCCTGCAGCGCCCGGCCGACGACCAGCACCGGCAGCGCCGCGGCGTGCATGAGCACCAGTCCGCCGGCGATCGAGCTCAGCAGGGCGGCAACGCCGACCGGGAGACGGCCGAGATGGTTGGACAGCCGACCGAGCAGCAGGAGCGAGAGCGCCGTCATCGTGAAGTAGACGACGGTCGTGAGCGCCAAGCCCGAGTTCGTGATGCCGTCCTCGAGCCGATAGGTGCTGTACAGCGGGATCGGCGTACCCGACGCGAGGAACGTCAGGATCAACGTCGCCGAGCCCACGACGAACGCGACCCTGCGAGAAAGGCGACGTCGTCCATACAAGGGTTCGGCAGGCATGGAACCCATCTGAACAGCCCAAACACCCCACAGGCCCCGCCCACCGCCCGACCTAACACCCGTAGGGAATGCCGACGGCCGCGTACTACCGGGCCAGACCGGCTTCCCGGGCGCGGACGATCGCCTGTGCCCGGTCGGCGACCTGCAGCTTGCTGAACACGTTGGACACGTTGTTGCGCACCGTCTTCGGCGACAGGAACAGCCGCTCGGCGATCTGCCCGTTGGACAGCCCGGCCGCGACCAGTCGCAGTACTTCCCGCTCCCGGGCTGTCAGCTGCCCGAAAGGCTCCGATGCTGCCTGGGCCGCGGTGGCCAGCGTGGTGAAGTAGGCGGTGACCCGGGCCGCCAGCGCCGGCCCGAAGATGACCTCCCCGCTCGCGACCGCGGCGATGGCACGGAGGATCTCGTGCTGGTTGGCGCCCTTGAGAAGGTATCCACGGGCGCCGGCCAACATCGCCGCGAAGACGCTCTCGTCGCCGTCGTGCATCGTCAGGGCGAGCACGCCGGTTCCCGGCAGCGCGGTGAGAATCTGGCGGGTGGCCTCGATGCCGTCCAGCTCGGGCATCTGCAGGTCCATGACGACCACGTCGGGTCGCAGTTCGTGGGCGAGCGCGACCGCCTCCTTGCCGTCGGCCGCCACGGCGACCACGTCGACCTTGCCTGTGGAGTCGAGCAGCATGCGCAGGCCGTCGCGGTAGACGGGGTGATCGTCGGCGAGAAGCACTCGCACCGCGGCGCCTCCGCCCCCATCCTCGCCCCCGGCCCCGGCCCCGGCCCCGGGCTCGGGCTTCGGCTGGGTACTCATGCCGCCATCACATCATCGGCGGCGCAGGGCAGTACCGCGCGGACCAGCGTCCCGCCGTCAACGCCGTCGGCGACCGTGCAGCTGCCGCCCAGCTCCTCGGCGCGTTCGCGCATCGCGACGAGCCCGACGCCGACCAGACCATCGGCCCCGACGCCCCGGCCGTCGTCAGTGATCTCTACGGTCAGGCCTGGCCGCAGCGCCGACAGGTGGATCGCGCATCGGTGGGCCCGCGCGTGCCGGGCCACGTTGGCGAGGGCCTCGCCCACGATCCGGTAGGCCGAGACCTCGACGGCGGCGGGTAGTTCCGACAGGTCGCCGTCCACCGTGACGGTGACGGCGAACGCGCCGGCGAACCGGGCGGCCTGCTGGCGCACCGCGCCTTCGAGGCCCAGCTGGTCGAGCGCCGGCGGCCGTAGGCCGTGCACGAGCCGGCGCACGTCGGCGAGCACCGCGTCGAGCTCGTCGCTGACCTGGCCGAGGATGGCGTCGGCCCTGGCGGGGTCGTGGGTGCCGATGTCGTGGGTGCCGATGTTGCGGGCGGCCTGGATCTTCAGCGACGCGCCGGCCAGCGCCGGGCCGAGCCCGTCATGCAGGTCGCGGCGCAGCCTGCGGCGCTCTTCGGCCACCCCGGTGACGAGGTGTTCCCGGCTGCGCTGCAGCTCCTCGGTGAGCGCCGTCGCCCGCGCGGCGGCCGCCGCCTGCCGCACCATGTCGGCGAGCAGCCGCTGATCGTTTTCTGACAGCCTGGTCGCGCGCCGGACGACCAGCGCGAGCCGGCCGATCGACGCCCCGCGGTACGTGAAGGGCAGCACGATGACGTCGGAACGCGCGTCGCCGTGCTCGGCGACGACGGTGTGCCCGTCGGCGCGGTCCAGCTCGACTCGCACGTACGGGGAGCGGAACGCCATCGACACCGCCCGCGCCACGGCGAGCAGCTGCTCGTCGGGGCCGCTGGTCTCCTCGAGGCGCCGCGCGAGCGCCGACACCACGTCGTACGGGTCACCACGCCCGCGCAGTAGCCGGGTGACGAGGCGCTGGATCCGCAGGCGCATCGGGCCGTAGAGAACCGCGACCACGCCGGCCGCGGCGGCCGATGCCACCGGCTGGTCGACGAACGCGCGAGCGCCTACGAAGACCGCGACGTCCAGCGCGATGACCGTCGCCGCGACCGCGCCGTACAGCAGGGTCCAGCCGAGTACGGCGTCGACGTCGTACAGGCGGGAGCGGGTGATCGCGACGGTGACGGCCGCCGCGACGACCATCACCGACAACGCGAAGACGCCGTCGTTGACCCAGCCCTCGGTCACGAGCGCGACGAGCAGCAGGAGGAGACTGAGCCCGCCGCCGAGCAGCAGCCAGCGCAGTTGCGCACGCCGCTGCGGATCGCAGTGGCGGAACCGCCAGCCGAACGCCGCGAGCGGGACCAGCAGGCTGAGCCCGAGGCACCCGCCGACCACCGGCTGGGCGAAATCCCAGTAGCGCGCAGGCAGCGCGGGTGTGGTCGGGTCGAGGTCGATGCCGGCGAGGCCCGGAGCACGCGGCTCGCCGCCAGACATGACCTCCCATGGCACGGTGAGGAGCACCAGCACGGTGAGGCAGGTGCTGACCATGGACAGCGCGGCTGGCAGGCGCCATCGCTTCGACGGTAGCCGGCCGTCGGGGAAGAACAGCAGGATCAGCGGCACGACCAGGTTCGTCATCGGCCCGAACCGGGCGCCGACGTACACCGCGGGCGCGGTGAACGGCAGTCCGCCGGAGTGCCGCAGGACGGAGAGCCCCGCGTACGCGGCGGTGAACCCGTCGACGCAGGCGACCAGCCCGCCGACGGCGAGGATCCAGGTCATCGGGTGGCGGGGCAGTCGCGCGGCGAGTAACGCGGCGGCGATGGCGAGCGCGAGCCCCGGCAGCGTCGCGCCCCACGCGGCGAACGCGAGCGGACCGGGGCGGTGCGCGTCGGGTTCCAGCGCCTCACACCAGAAGCCGCCGACGGTCGCGAGCGCGCACACGGCGGACAGGGCGAACACCGCGGCGGCCAGCCGGCGGTCGTGAGTGTGTGGCACCCGCACAGCGTGCCAACCGCGCCGTCCCGCTGTCCCGGGACCGGTGTCCCGCACCCGGCCGGGACAGCGGGCGGGACCGATCTGGACGGTGCTCCCTGGCATCCCGGGACGGCGGGCCGCGACCGTCGACCCCATGAGCATTCACCTCGAACCAAGCCACCTCCAGCCGGCGCCGGCGCCGGCGCCGTCCGCGCCGTCCGCGCCGTCCTCGCCCCTCCCGCCGCCCACCGGGCGCACCAGACCCGCCGGGATCGCGCTGGCCGCCGGGGCCGTCGCGTGGGCGGTGGGCACCGTGATCGCCGGTGACCAGATGGACAAGACCATCAACACCTGGGAGAACCTCGGCGGCCTGATGTTCCAGCTCGGCCTGGTGAGCCTGATGCTGGTGCTGCTGTCGACCGGCGCGACCGGCACCCGCCGGGGCCGCGCGTTCCCGGTCGTCGAGCTGGTGCTGCTCGTGCCCGCGATCGTGTGGACCCTGGGAGCGTTCACATACCGCCACCCGGCCAACGAGCCGACCTGGCTCCAGGTCGTGGACGTGTGCTGGCCACTGTCGATGCTCGGCATGATCTTCGTTGGCGCCGCGGTCGCGAAGGCGGACCGGTGGACCGGCTCCCTGCGTTGGCATCTGCTCGTCGCGAGCCTCTGGCTGATCGTCATGATCCCGATCAAGAACATCGCCGGCATCGTTCCGTACACGTTTGCCAGCGCTGGTTGGCTGGTCGCGACGTACGGCACCCTGGGCCTCCGCCTGGCCCGGCGCCCCCACGCCTGAGCTGGACTCGCATCGACGGTCGCTGTCTGTGCCGCGGGGCCAGGCGGGCAGGAGGGTGAAGCGGACGGGTTCGGACAGGACCGTGGTGGCGGCGGGGAGGTCCGACATGCGGCTGGCAAGGGTGGCTTCGGCCAGACGGGGCGGGAGGGCGGTGCTGAACTTCAGGCCAGCCAGCGCCTCCTCGGTGACGAGGGGGAGGCAGAGACGGGCGGCAGCGTCGGTGGTGGCCGCTCGCCACATGTCGGGGGTGAGGTCCGTGCGTAGCCGCAGGTAGGCGGCGGTGGGGGCCTGGTTGGGGTCCGCGAGGTCGCTGAGGGTGGCGGCGGGGTGCGGTTGGCGCGTTCGCCGGCCCAGGTCCACCAGCGGACGTCGGTAAGGTCCTCAGTGCGGACGATCATTGTTCCGGCGGGGTGGACGACGTCGAGATGGGTCTCACGGACTGCCGCGAGGTGCTCGGTCGCGCGACGGGTCAGTGAGACCGGGGGGTCAGCGCCGAGTAGTACCTCGCGCATCGCCCTGGTCAGCGGAAACGAGCAGGCGCCGACGGTGGACGTGAGCCAGCGGGCGCGGCCGCCGCTGTCGGCGGGTTCGACGAAGCAGCGGCGGCGTTTCCAGTCGATGTGGGTGACGCGCCAGCTGCGGCCGGCGAGCAGCAGCAGGCGCGGGCCCTCGACCGGGTCGGTGAGCAGGACCGGGTCGGCGGTCAGCTCGGAGAAGTGCCGATGGCCGAACTTCCGCTCGGCTTCCGGGCCGACGAAGAGCATGCCGCCGTCGGAGTCGAGGTAGCCCATCCGGACGAGGTGGCGCACGATCGGCTCGGCGGATCGGTCGAACGGGGCGAGGCCGTTCCATTCCTCGGCCCAGAGCCGGTCGCCGACGCGGTTCTCCTGCAGGCAGTAGGCGAGCACCTGCTGGGCGACGATGTGGCGCGGCTCCGGGCGGGGGGGGGGGGGGGGAACCGGCTCGACCCAGCCGCGGCCCCAGAGCAGCAGCAGGCCGGCGGCCTGCATGAGCGCGGGCTCGGACAGCGCGAGGAACAGGCAGTTGCGGACGGTGTCGGCGCGCCGCCCGGTGCGGCCGGGACGCTGCAGGAACGAGGCGACGGTCGCCGGGGCGTTGATCTGGACGACACGGTCGAGGTCGCCGACGTCGATGCCGAGTTCCAGCGTGCTCGTCGAGACGATGACGCAGTCGCGCGCCTGGGCGAAGGCATCCTCGGACCGGCGCCGCTCGTCGACCGACAACGACGCATGCGAGAGGAACGTCGTCACGCCGAGGGAGCGCAGCGCCTGGCCGAGCTCCTCGACGGTCTTCTTCGAATCGCAGAAGACCAGCCGCTTCTCGCCCTGGTGCAGCAAGGCGAGCACCTTCGCCGCGTTCGCGACCGACCCGACGTAGTCCAGCTCGATCTCGCCCGGCGGCGACGCGGGTGGCGGAGCCAGCGAATAGATCATGGGGTGGGCGCTGTCGACCACGGCCGCCCCCGCGTCCTGCGCGGACAGACCGGCGGTGACGCCCTTGACCGCGGGCCCAGTCGGCTGCCTAAACTATTGTCTGCGGCATCCGGAAGTCCAGCGATGGGTCGCTGACGTCGTGACGGGTAAGGTGATCGACATTCTCGCTGTCGACGCTATGAAGACGCTTCCTGTTGTTATTCCACCACTGCGAACCCAACGTGAGATCGTTGCCGCTTTCGCCGCTTTCGACGAATAGATCGCTACACACCGGGAAATTGTTCGAGTCACCACTGCTCTGCGCGACACCGTGGCTCCTGCCCTACTCAACGGAACATTCCCGGCGATGATGTCCACCTGGCCGACAAAATTCCCAACTAGGCTGACGCCGACGAGCGCAGCGGGTAAAGGGCCATGCGGTGAGCTTGTGCTGGCACTTCGTCAGCACCGTGGCTTATGCCCGGCAGTCTTCGGACATAGCGTGGTCAAGGGCTCTGCGGGATTGTGGCGCAGGTGCGCCTCGACCACGAGCGGTCAACGGACCGTTTTGTTCCCCAGACCGGGTGGGTCGCCCGCAGCTTGCCCGCGAGCTAGTCGAGAAGGGTAGCCTCGGCGTCCGGGTACTCGGAAACCCGCGGCGTCCAAGGACCAGTCGTCGAGCTTCCGAAGTTTCTGACCGTACCTCCGGGCGCGTAGAGCAGGTGTATCAGCCGCGGACCCGGTGTTCGATATCGCCACGGTTAGGGGCATGTCCAGTGCGCCAAACGGCGTGAGCGGCGTGCAGCTTAGCGGTGAGTTTGTCCAGCAGGGCGGCCTCGGCGGCGGGTGTCTCCGAGCCGGCGGCGATGAGTTTGGTGTAGCGGACGGTGTCGACGATGGCGGACTTCACGCGTTCGTGGGCGAGGTAGGTGGCGAGGTCTCGGGTCCACTCGACGGCTGCCTCCGGGGGGAGGGCGTTTCGCCAGGCCGCTCTGGCGAGCTCTTCCTCGTCAGGCTGGTAGGCCATCTTGTGGAGGTGGACGGCCAGGTCGTAGACCGGGTCGCCCCAGAGAGCCAGCTCCCAGTCGAGGAAGTACGTCGCCCCACCCTTCACGATCAGGTTCTTGCGGTGGATGTCGGTATGGAGCAGGCGGAACGGCCTGGGGGAGAGGGTTTTCCAGCGGTCGAGGATGGGTTCGAGGGGGTCGGCCGGGAAGCGGAGAGCTTTGAAGAGGTCGCCGAACTCGTCGGAGAAGGCGGCGTGCACGTTTGCGGTGATGGTGGAGAGGCGCTGGGCGAACGCGGTGGTGTCGCCGTCGGTGGGCCAGCCGGCGGGGAGCGGTGGGAGCTGGTCGAGCGGGACCTGGCCGAGCTGGGCGAACAGGGCGCCGACGTCGGGGATGACATGTTCGGGCACGCGCTTGCCACGGGGTGCGATCACGTCGAGGACGTCGCCATCGACCCATTCGACGATCTGGTAGGCGGGGTCGATGCTGGCGTGGAGAAGTCGTGGCGCCCGAGGGATGGCCGGGTGGAGGGCGCTCACGACCGCGGCCTCTGGCCAGATCGTGAGGTCCATGGTGTCGGCCCCCGGGATCGGGATGCGCACCACGACGCGCCCGGTCGGTGTCTCGATGCGGACGTTGTGGTTGTAGAAGCCGGCGCTCCGGTCGGTGCAGGCCAACGCCAGCCGATACAGCTCGTCCGGCTCGTTCGTGGCCGCGCGTGGCGCGACCGGCATCGTCTCGTCGACGGCTGCGGCAGTCGCTGGGACATTCTCGGCCGTGGAACCAGTCGAGCTCGATGTCGGCGGATCGGAACTCGTCATCAGGCGGCCCCGCCGAAGCCGAGCAGGTCGCGGGTGAGCACGTCGATGCGACCTTTCATGGCGTCGAGAGAGTCGAATGGCTGGATGGCGCTTTCGGCGCGCTGGCAGGCGTCCGTCACGTACTCGTCCTCGATTCCAAGCTCTCGCAGCGCGGCTCCGGCGCACAACACCAGCGTCGGATACACCTCCGCGGCCTCCAGCTCGCTCACCGCCCAGCGCGCCGACTCCCGGGCGAGGCCGACCTCGCCGCGTCGTGCCTCCAACGCCCCTCGGTACAACCTTGCCCGAGCAAGCCCCGATCGATAGCTTGCCCGGGTCAACGCCTCGACCGCCGCGTCGAACGCCGCCTCGGCCCGATCGAGGTTGCCAAGCCGCAGCTCGGCAACGGCGATCGCCGTGTGGCACTTACCCAACTCGTGCTGCGCGCCGATCTCGGTCTGGACCTCGATGGCCGCCCGTGCCTCGGGGATCGCGGCCGGCGCGTCGACGAACGCGAGCAACTCGGCCCGGTTGGTCCTGATGTTCGCGTTCCCGAGGTAGGACCGGGCCGCCTGGTAGTAGGCCGCCGCCTCGTCGAGAAGACGGTCCGATGCCGGGAAGTCGAAGGCGAACCGATACGCCAGGTGACGCAGCCGGGCCACGTCACCGCGACACTCCGGATGCCGTCGCTCGGCGATCGCATCCAGCGCGGTCGCGAACCGTTCCGCCTCGACGAACCGCCCCTGGCACATGTGCAGGTCAGCAGCCCACAGGCCGGCGCCCATCCGAGCGGTGTCGTCCTGGCCGGCCCACACTCGGTTGTAGATCGTCAGAGCGGCCGTCGTCTGGCCCGCGATGCGGCGTGCCTGGCCGGCGGCGACGGCGAGCCGTGCCCCGACAGACTGGCTGACATCCCAGTTCTCGTCCGGGGTCAGCTCCAGTGCCTGGGTGGCCTCGCCGCGGCGAAGCAGCGTCTCGACGTCCATCACCCGCGCGGTCTCGGTCAGATCCGACGTTGCTCGGACTGGGTTCTCCCGCAGAAACTCGCGCAGGTCGGTCAGCACGCCACCAGCGGCGCCGTCAGCCCCGCCGCGCACCGCCACCTCGACCAGGTCGAGCAGCTCGACTCCGGTGATCTCCCCGACGTGCAGCGCATGGAAAACCAGTTCCCGGAACGCGACCGGGTCCGCCAGCATTCGCCCGCCCAGGCTCCGGGACCTCTCCTGATCGGTGATGCCACCTTCTGCGGGGTCCTCGAAGGCACGCTGCTCCCAGGCATCGCGCAGCAGCCGGTGGAGTTCCAGGCGAGCCGGCGCGGACAGTCGGTCGCGCAGGGCGCCCGCCATGAGCTGGTGGAACCGGAGCTGGTCGCCGGCCGGGTAGACGAACGAGTAGGACGAGATCGACTCCCAGGCCGTCACATGTCCGGGAAGCCGCAGCGCCGCCGTCAACGTCTGGAAAATCTCCTGATCGAAGATCCTTGCGACGCCGAGGACCTCCAGCGTCCGCACCTCGTCGGCCGCTACATGCTGCAGGAAGCGTTGCAGGATCTCCCGTTGCGTCGCCGTCCGGGCCCGCATCGGACCCGTACCCTCGGCGTTTGTGCTGCCGTCGCCCGTGTCGATAGCGAGGTGCAGGTAGAACGGCAGCCCCGCACTCGCTCTCGCGAGCCGCCTCCGTTCACCCTCCTCGGCCACCCCAGAGGCGCCGAGCAACGTCAGTCGCGCCTCCATCGGCAGCTCGTCGACCGGGCAGGCTCGGACCAGTCCATGCCAGTCGGCGTCGTAGGCATCCCAGCGCAGCGGCTCTCGGCCGGCGATGACGACCAGGCCGCAGTCGAGCTGGGCGACCAGATCGCGTAGCCAGACATCTGCGAGCTGCGTCCGTCCCGAGCGAGTCGGAGCGGGCACCAGCGCCTCGTAGGTGTCGATCGTCAGCACATAGGGGCGGCTGGCAGACGCGTCGCGCAGGTCCTCGGCGAACAGGAAGGTGACGGCGTCGGCGACCTCGGCGTTCGGCAGGTCGTCGAGCGACGACAAGGTCTCGTCGTGACTGATCCGATGGCGACGACGCGCATCCGAGGTCACCCGCTCCGCGGCCTTCAAGAGTCCGAGCGCGGTGCCGAACACGGGTATACCGGCGACCGAATCGATGATCTCGGTGAGCACGCCGCTCTCCTCGACGAACGGCAGCGTCTCCCGGCTGATCCGCAGGTGCGGGTGAATGCGCTGCCACAGCACCGCGTAGGCGATGTCGAACCGATCGAACCGCACCCCCTGTTTGCCGAACTCGGCGCGCAGAACGGCGAGGGCGTCCTCCTGCTGCCGCATCGCCGGCACCTGGAGATCGAACGCCGCGGTCCGCCAGCCCTCCGGGGCCTGGACCCGCAGCTCCCGAAGCAACCGCGACTTCCCGATCCCGCCGACGCCGGTCATGTTCAGCACCCGGGGCGTGGACTCGCCAGCGGCCATCGCCGCCCGGACCCGTTCGATCTCGTTCGTGAACGCGTCCAGCAACGGTTCCCGGTCCACAAACTCCCGTTGCAACGCCGCCACCCGGCGAAACCGCGGCGCGATCGCCATCCACGACCTCCGGTGAAGCAGCCATCAATGTGTAGCTACCAATCGTCACCGTAACTCGACGATCGCCCTGCGCATCCAACCACGCCCATCCCGCCTCGGCTGACTGAACCACGCAATCCGACACCTTCCCGTCGACAAGCTGACGGACCCGTCAGTGGTGTAGCCATCAGGTATCTGGCGTGGAACTGATGAGCACGCCCTGTCGGCGCGTGCCGGCCCCGGCTGGTTGTTGACTCCTTCGACGCCTTTCGGCCGGAGCCACCGAGGGTTTGCTGAGGCCTGCGCGTAGCCCCCGCCGCACCTGTTGCAGCTGACGGCCCTGAACCGACGGACGCCTCATCGGCAGCGTTCCGCCAACGGGTCGTGACAAGACTCATCGGATGACGTTCGAGCTGAGCGTTGCTCCTACGTGCAGGTATCGCATTGGCCGCTCAGCGGGAGCTGCGTGTGGCAGGTGGGGCAGAGCGCAGGCGCCGGGGCTTGCTGGCGGATCTGTCGTTCGCGCCGGGCTGCGAGCTGCGGCGTGAGGGCGGGTCGGCCGCCATCCGGTGGCAGCGCGGCGCCAAAATGCAGGTGGCAGGCGAGGCGTTCCTCGGCGGCATGCTCGTCGAGGTCGTCGGGTCGGTAGCCGCGGTTGGTCTCGACCGCGCCGCCGTAGCCGTCGCCCACCGTGCCGTCCTGATGGACGCACAGCGCGGACAGCAGGGGTTCATGTCTGGACTGGCACTCGTCGGCAACGCGGCCGAGCACGCCTCCGATCCAGTGCATCATCAGCATCCTGGTCCGGATGCCCGACGACCGTTGGACCTCTTCGGCCAGTTCCGCGTAGGTGATCACGGCGTGATATCGGCGAGCCACCGAGATGAGCACCTCCCGCCCGGCGTCCGCCCATGCCGCGCGCGCGGCGTCGAAATCGACGCTCGCCCCGTCGCCCTCGCGGTAGGTACCGCTCACCATGCGCCCTGCACTTTCTCGTCCACCGTTGGTCGGTTCCGGCCCAGGTGACGGCCCGTCGTCTGTCTTGTCGTCGTGTAGCGGCCGGGAGGCACGGCGCTCTCGCAGGCGTTCGCGCAGAGGTGTCGCCGGCCGGCCATCCAGGTTGAGCGGCGGGTCGAGCACGGCCAGAACGGTGGCTTCCAACTGGCCGAGTTCGTCGACGTCGGCGACGGGAACGGTGATGACGCGTAGGTGCTGTTCGATCCAGGTGTCGAGCTGGGGGTCGTCATCGTCGGTCAGGTTGAGCGCGCCGCCCAGGGCCGCGGCCAGAGAGCGCCGGAAGGTGGAGAACCGGGCTCGTCCACCCAGGTGCATTCCGGAGATCCTGGTCCACAGTGTGCTGGTGGACCTGCGCCCACTGGGCCAGCGCCGAGCACCTGCCTGGCCGGCGTAGATCAGACCGGCGGCGACGCGCTCACCGAGGCCGGCAGTCAGATCGCGCGCGCCCGGACCGTCGACCCACCAGGTGTAGAGCCCTGGCTTGTCCAGCGCCTGCCGGTCACTGGCGAGGAACTCGGTGGGGGTGCGTGACCTCCGCTGCTCTGTGAGCTCGGCCGTCAGCGCGGCGACCTCGGTGCGTGGCAGCCGGTCATCGGCGGCTTCGAGATGTTCGTCGGGTGGCGGGGTGATTCCATACCAGGCCAGTTGTTCGCCAAGGCGAAGGTGACCCAGCGGGGCCGAGAGCCGTGCGCCCAGTTCCTCGAGCGGGCTACGGAGCGGATCGAGATAGACGGCGCCCGCATGGACCTCGATCATCAGGCCGCGCAGGTCTCCCAGCAGGGAGGCGAGCTGCATGCCGACAAACTGGCCCCAGGCTCGACGATAGCCAGCCGGTTGGTCCGGTAGGTAGACATCGTAGGGGCCGATCACGTCGTCAGGCGCGAGCAGGCCATACTTCGCGCTGAGCACGTACCAGGGCAGCCCGCTGCCCTCCGCATAGGCACGCCTACCGGCGAACAGCGGGCTCACGAACAGATCCGCCGCCCGGTCCGCCCGGGCTTGCTTGGTCTTCACACAGCCAATCAGCACCAGATCGGCGGCTATCCTGCCGGACGGCGACGGCGACGGCGACGGCGGCTCGGCAGAGTCAGGTGACAGTTCTGGCACCAGATCGCCCGTGGCCTTCGCATAGAGGCCATGGTCCGTCCGGCGCAACAGCGGCGCGCGACGGCTGAACTGACTCGTCGCACGGTTCGGCGCGTTCTCGACGGCGCCCTGGATGTGCACTCCGAGCGTGCGCTCGTTCACCTCGGGATGGTGCTCGCGGAACCAACGGACGATGTCACCGCGCCTGATCGGTTCATCAAGGTCACGAATGCAGGTCTCCAGCAGTGACCACACCGTCATGCGTGGATTCTCCACCTCGGGCCATATCTGGTTCTCCGTGGCCCGTTGGAAGTCGTGTCCAACCGCTGGCGGCCGCCGCCGACCGCGCGTCACGCCACGCCACCGTCCTGGGCAGGGACCATACGACGGTTACGGGCGCTGCCCGGCGCGCGATCCGCGTGCGCTGGAGGTGAGCGAAGACAGGGTCATTTCAGGATGCCACGGGCGACGAAGGGTGGCGATCAAGTGCCGACAGAGTGGCATCCAACGCCGCCCGCGCCGCGTCGACGGGCGGTCCGGGATGCCGGTAACCGATCACCTCCGGCGTGAGCGGGCCGTCGTAACCGACTGACCTCAGGGCCCCGAAGAAAGCCTGAAAATCGATCACCCCGCGGCCCGGCAGAAGCCGTTGGTCATCACGGACGTCCGCCGGACGAAGGCTCGCGGCGTCCGCGACCTCGACGCACAGTATGTCGCCGCCGGCCGCCAGTATTTCCGCCGTTCCGGCGCCGGCGTGATACCAGTGCCAGGAGTCGAGCAGCAGCCCGACGTTCTCGCCACAGGAACGAGCGAAGGACAGCGTGTCCTCCATTCTCCACAGAAACTCGTGAGGACGGGCACGCCGCAGGTGCAGAGGGCTGTGGAACTCGAGCGCCAACCTGATACCCGCCTCCTCCAGCACGCGGGCGCAGAGGACGAGCCGCCCGCGGATGATGGGCAGCGCCAGATGCATGGGCAGATCGGAGGACGGCGGGACCGATCGGCACATGACACGGACACCGATCCGCGCGGCGAACCCCGCCAGCGCGGGAAGCGCGGCGAGATCTTCGGCGAAGGTCCGGTCGTCGGCCCTGAACTCGACGGGGAAACGGGCGCCACCCGCCGCCATTCCCGCTTCCGCGAGCAGGTCGCGGGTTCTGGGCGCGCCGTCGCGGTAGGCATCCCGCAACGGGACCTCGACCGCCGTGAATCCTGCCTCCCCGGCCAGGTTGACCATCTCCGGCCAGGCGACCGGCTGACCTCCGGAAAGAGACGGGTGAAAAGAAATCAACACATCGTTTCCTGTTGTCCTGGCTGTTCGCGGATCATACCCGTAGAGGCTCGACGCCTGTCGATGATGTCCTCACGTGAAGACAGGTCCGAAGAACCTCACGGAGGCTGTGTACCTCTGGAAGCAGTCCGCGGTCGCTGGGGGCTTCTACTGGCTGGACGGGCCGAACAGCACCGGGACCGCTGTCAGCCGCCACACCGAACCGTCGCGGGCGGAACGCTCGGCGAAGACGACCCAGCCTCGTTCGGAGGGCCTCGGGCTGAAGGAGACGCTACCCTCAAAGGGCCGCGAGACGTCGCCGCCACCCGTCACGAACCCCTCGCCGAGGCGTTTGACCGCCGCCTCGGGACCGCCCAGGACCTGCACGGCCACCGTGCCCTCGAAGGCCAGCGCGCGGCCACGGACCCGCAGCGGCGAGACGACCGTCGCGGCTCGAGCCGGCTCGTCGACCACGATCGTCGCCGTGGCCGCGCCCGTCACCGACCACGAGGCGGTGCCTCGGCGCAGCGACACCGTCGTCACCGCGGCCTTCACCGGAGCGCCGTTCTCACTCCGTGGGTAAACGTCCACCTCGGCGTTGTCCGCGCCCACCACGCGGAACGCAGTGCCGGCCGGGTCGGTCATGCCCGCGACATCGGCCAGGAACTGGCGGGCGGCGTAAACGCCCGCGACCGCGTTCGTGCCCTCGACCCGCGGCGTCACCAACTGCAGCCACGAGTAGAAAGCCACAGCGTCGTTGTCGAACGAGTAGATGGTCGAGCGGACAGTCGAGAACTGGCGGAGCGTGGCATTCAGTTCGGCCAGCAGAGCGGCCGAACCGTAGCTGGAACTCGCATTGGGAATGATCTGGCGGAGGTCGGCGAAGTCCGCGTAGGCGACCCCGTTCTCGACGGTCAGCCGGTGCAGCGTCCCGGCCGTCCGCGCGGAGAAGAACGAGGTGTACCCGGCGGCGCGTTCCGCCTCGGTCGGCCCGGCCAGCAGCTGGCCGAGGGCCGCCGTCGCCGGCATGGCGGTGCGGGGGACGGTCCTGGTCACTGCCTCGACTTGGTCGGCGTCGGCCGAACCGCGGTGGAAATAGACCCGGACGGTCGTCGTCGTCGCGGTGGTGGAGGTCGGCGTCGGTTCGCCGCCGAGTGTGCTCGACGGCCCCGGCGTGACGCTGGTGGTGGCATGGTCGGTCGGCGACGAGGTTCCGCCGCCGTCCCTGACCGCGAACAGCCAGACGGCCCCGGTCACCAGCGCGGCGGCCAGCACGACCGCGAGGGAAACCACGGCCCAGCGTCTTCTCGTGAGAACGAACATCGCCGCCTCCAGGTGGAACCGCTGCCGGCATCACCCTCATGTCACCGTTCTTATGTCACCGCTTTCCGGAATCCGCGACAACGGGCAAGAAGGGGCTCGTTCACCGGAAACTCGGCACACCCTGTCGCGACCTTCGACCCGGAGTGGATCCGGCCGTCTCCGCACCAGCGCTCCCGAAGCGTTCGACGTGTCCGAGGCGGAACTCGCCCGCGAGGTCGTCGCAGCCGAGCGCGAACGACCGTTCGCCGAGCCGGTCTCCGAATCGGCGGCTGACGAGGCCGCAAGGGCCGCAAGCTGAACCGACCGGATTGGCCGCGGGGCGCCGTCGATATCTCCGTCCCGAAGGCCGCTATCGGCGGACGGTGAGTGTTTCGATGCTGAACCGAAGAAGTGCGGATTCGAACTCGGTTGGGTTGTCGATGCCGGGCTGGTAGGGGGCCATGCGGTCGTGGATGCCGTCGAACCAGGAACGTAGGAGGACGGCGCCGTCCTGGTCGAGGCGGCCGATGCTGATCGCGTGGTTGAGGAGGACTTCGAGCTCGGCGCGGAGGAGATCGGGTTTGGGACGGTCGTGGGATTGAGCGGGACCGCGATCCCTCAGGCGGCGGCACGGGACAAAGCGCGCTATTGCTGGGTGATGGTGATGGTGAGGATCTGAGGCTTGCTGGCGGGCGCGCCGTCGGCGGCGCCGCCTTCGACACCGGGCTGGGTGATCCTGTCGAGGACGTCCAGGCCCTGGGTTATCTGGCCGAAGACGGTGTAGCCGCCGGCCAGGGCCTGGGCGCCTGCCTGGGATGGGTCGGCGTAGTTGATGAAGAACTGGCTGCCATTGGTGCCCGCTCCGGCGTTGGCCATGGCGATCACGCCGCGGCCGTAGGTGACGCCAGTGGTGTTCTCGTTCTTGTACGTGAACCCGGGCGAACCGGTGCCCGTGGCGGTCGGGTCACCGCACTGAAGGACGTAGATCCCGGCGTCGGGGCCGTGGGTCTCGCGGTGGCAGGTGGTGTCGTCGAAGTACTTCTGCTGAGCCAGGAAGAGGAGCGCATGCACGGTGCACGGTGCCTTTTCCGGGTCCAGCGCGAAGACCATCACGCCATAGTTGGTGCTGATCGTCATGGTCGCCGGCTTGGTGCTGACCGTCGCGGCGGACGGCGGCAGCGCCCCACCACGGCTGATCTGGGAACCGGAGGCAGAGGTCTCTCTGGTGTAGACGCAGTCGCCAACAGAGCTGGTTGACGCGTTGTCGGTCGAACCCGTGGGAGCCGAACCCGTGGGAACGGTGCCGGCGGGAGCGCCTGCAGAGGGGCTCTGGCTCTGCTCGGCGGTTTCGACCGCGTTGTGTACCTCCCGAGTCACCTGGGTGACGACTATGACCATGACCGTGATCACGGAGGCCAGGACGACCACCGCCGCGCCCACGATCGCGGCGATGACGCCACGCCGGCGCCGGCGTCGGCCCGGGCCACCGGCCGGGGGCCACGGCGGCGCCCCAGGCGGTCCGACTCCCGGCCGCGGCGGGCCGTACCCCGGCGGCGGATAACCCGGCTGGGCGTAGCCCGGAGGCGGATAGCCGGGCTGGGTATGGTCCGGCGGTGAATATCCCGGCGGTGAATATCCCGGCGGTGGATATCCCGGCGGTGGGTAACCCGCCTGGGATTGGCCGTCAGGAATGGGGCCGGGCGTGGGTGCCGGCTGCCCGGGTGCCGGCTGCCCGGGTCCTGGCTGCCCGGGTCCTGGCTGTGCGGGTCCCGGCTCGGAACTTGTGGGCTCTCCCGACCAGTGCGCCATGGAATCCCGCCCCCGCACGTCCGTTGCCCCAGAACCCGCCGGTCATGCTACCGCCGGTCCGCGTGGCGTCCGTCGCTCCCAGGCTGGATCTGACGCTGACTGATCGCGATTCGAGCGAGCGGCGACGAATGCTGCGAGGCTGGTCGCGATCTCTGCGACTGCCCTCGGCTGTACGTACCAACCGCGGCCGTGGGCCTGACTCACGACGGGAACGGCCCCGCGTGAGCCGAGCCGTCGCGGTCCGCCGAAGGAGGGCGCGATGACCGACACGAACGCGCATGTCCCGGTCCCATTGACCCCGGCCCCATCGACCCCGTCGCTGGCGGATCCGGATCCGGACACGATTCGGCTGGGCTATGCCCAGCACGGCTCGGATAAGGCGGCCCGCGCCGCCGACCTGGCGCGTCGCTACCCGGTCCATGCGGCCGCGACCCGGTTATATGGAGAGGCGTTCCACCGGGACCCTCATGCCGTCTACCGGCAGCTGCGAGCCAAGCACGGCCCGGTCGCCCCGGTGCTGCTGGATGACGACGTCCCGGCCTGGCTGGTGATCGGTTACCGGGAACTGCACTACGTCGCGGGCCAGTCTGACCTTTTCGGCAAGGACTCCCGGACCTGGAATGCCTGGGACCTGGCGCCGCCGCACTGGCCGCTGCGCCCCCCGTCGCCTGGACCGACACAGTGCTCTCGACGGACGGTGCCGAGCACGAGCGGCATTCCGCCGCGGTCGACGAGGCGCTGGGTGCTGTCGACCTGTTCGAGCTGACGCGGCGTTGTGAGCGGATCGCCGACGGCTTGATCGACGCCTTTGCGGGTGACGGTAAGGCCGAGCTGATAGGCCAGTACGCCGCGCGGATCCCGATGGCGGTGGGGGCGGCCCTGCTGGCGCTTTCGCCGGCGGATACAGCGGCATTCCTGGCCGACGTGACCGCCATGCTCATGCAGCCAGGCGAGGCGCGCGCGGCGGAGACGCGGCTGCGCGCCATGGTGCGCCCGTACACGACCGCGCGCCGGGCGAACCCGGGAGTGGACACGCTGTCCGGGCTCGCGGCCCATCCGACCGCGCTCACCGACGACGAGGTGTTCGAGGATCTGATCATGCTGCTCCTGATGAGCCAGGCCAAGACGACCGCCTGGATCGGGAACACGTTGCGGCTGATGCTCACCGATCCTCGGCTCGCGGTGCCGGTCGCCGGTGGGCGGCGCTCCGTCGCGCACGCCCTGGCCGAGGTGCTCTGGGAGGACCCGCCGTTCTCCAACGCGTTCGGCCGCTGGGCGACCCGTCCCGTCCACCTGGGCGGACAGCACATCCGGCGCGGCGATCTGCTGGTGCTGTCCGTCGCGGCGGCGAACGCCGATCCGCAGGTCCGCCCGGACCAGACGGTCAGACCCGGTGACAGTCAGGCGCACCTTGCGTTCGGCAGCGGGCCGCACCGCTGCCCCTACCCGTCCCAGGACGTGGCCGAGACCGTCGCGCGTACCGCGGTCACGGTGCTGCTCGACCGGATCCCCGACCTCACCCTCGCCGTGCCGGCCGACGCACTGGTCTGGCAGCCCACCGTGGTCGTACGCAGCCTGACAGCCCTACCCGTCGCCTTCACGCCTGCCTGACGGCTTGACGGCTGCCTGACGGCTTGACGGCTGCCTGACGGACGTGGCCCTGGAACCTGACGGACATGGCTCTGGAAGTCAGGCGCCGGGCCGCCGGGGCGTCGTATCGTCGCAACCTGATCTAGCAACAGCCGGTGGGAGTAGGTGGACCGTGAAGATCGAGGCCGGGCAGGTCGCGGTGGTGACCGGGGGCGCGAGCGGGATCGGGTACGCGCTCGCGGAGGCGTTCGCCACCCGTGGGCTTTCCGTCGTGCTCGCCGACGTGCGTCCCGAACCGCTGGACCGCGCCGCCGCGACCCTGGCCGACACCCACGCGAAGGCGCTCGCCGCGGCCGGTGCCGGCGTCGCCACGGTCGTCACCGACGTACGCGACCCCGACGCCGTCGAGGCGCTCGCCGCCGCCACCCTCGAACGGTTCGGCCGGGTCGACGTCGTCTGCAACAACGCCGGCGTGGTCGGCAAGCAGGCGCCGATGTGGGAGCAGGCGCCGCAGACGTGGCGATGGCTCATCGACGTCCTGCTGCTCGGCGTCGCCAACGGGGTGCGGTCCTTCGCCCCGACCCTGATCGCCCAGGGCCGCGGCCACTTCCTCAACACCGCGTCCGCCGCCGGGCTGATGCGGGTGCCCAGCCTCGGCCCGTACAGCGCGGTCAAGCACTCCGTCGTCGGCCTCACCGAGACCCTCGACGCGGAGCTGCGCGCGGCGGCGCCCGAGGTCGGCGCGAGCGCCCTCTGCCCCGGCCTCGTGGACACCCCGCTCGTCGCGACGTCGGCGGCGATCCGTCCCGACGGAGCCGAGACCTCCGAACCGGTCACCCCGGTCACCCCGAGCGCCACGGGCTCCCGGCAGCCCATCCCGGGCGAGGTGCTCACCGCCGCGCAGGTCGCCGAGATCGCGATCGCCGGCATCGAGGCCAATCGGGTGCGGATCCTCACCCACGCCGACAGCTTCCGGCCGGCACGTGCCCGGCTCGCCGCTGTGCTCGCCGACGTGGACCAGGCGGCCGCCTCCCATGCCGCCGGTTGAGACGCCGGCAGGCGCGGCAAAGCCGAGACTGGAGATCGAGTACTGCACGCGGTGCCGGTGGCTGCCGCGGGCGGCCTGGCTCGCGCAGGAGCTGCTCTCGACGTTCGAGACCGACCTTGGCGCCGTGGCGCTCGTTCCCGGCACCGGCGGAGTGTTCGTCGTCCGGGTTGACGGCACCGTGGTCTGGGACCGGCGTGAGCAGGGTTTCCCCGAGCCGACCGCCGTGAAGCGCGCCGTTCGAGACCTTGTCGCGCCAGGACGCAGCTTGGGCCACTCAGACGCCTAAGGCCTTCTGCCTGGGCTAATGCCGACGGTAACGGCTGTTTGATCTTTGTTCCGTCAGCGGGTACTGTCCCATCCGACAGTGCTGGACCCATCAGTCCTTAGCGGGCAGAGGGAGGCGGAAATGACCCACGCCTTGTCGGTGGCCGAGTCGGTCGTGGACGATTCGGAGGTGGGCGCGGATCTGTACCCGCGCAGAGTCGGAGTTGTGCCGAGGGGGCAGCGCATGGCTGACGCCATCATCGGCGTCCCGGTCGAGGTGCGGGACGTGCTCGCTCGGGCCGCGGAGGCCGAGGGCATGTCGCTGCGCACCTATCTCACCAGGCTCGCCAACTCTCTCCTTACGCCGGACGAGCGCGCCGCCCGGTCGAGCGAGGCCCGCGCCATCCTCAAGGCGTGGAACGGTTATGACCCGACCGACGAGGAACTGACCGAGCACCAGGCGGACCTCGACCGGCGCATCGCGCAGGCGCAGGCGAGCCGGTGATGGAGCAGCACCATGTCGTCTTTGACGACTCGGCGATGCTTGCTGCTGGGCGCGGCAACATCGTCGCGTCCACGTTGATTCATAACGCGCACAACCTCCCGGGCTGGCACCTCTACGCTCCGACCTGCGCGCTGGTGGAGGCGGACAGGGTCCGGCGCGGCGTTGCAGAGCACATCGCGTCTCTACGCGACATCGTCGTCCTCGATCTGACCCTGTCGGCCGCGCTCGCCGTCGCGCGCGACACCAGCTGGGCAACGGCGCACACCCGCCACGCCGCCGGGCCGAGCCCCGAGCGACCCGTGGGGGCAAAGATCGCCACAGCTGATCCGGCCCGGTGGAAGGATCAGCCGTTCGAGGTCATCGACCTGACGGCAGCCTGACGCCGTCCTGGTGAGAAAACCGCGCAACCCACCGACCGCTGGTGACGGCGCCTCAGCGCTGGGGCCAACGCGACCACATTGCCGATCTTGATCCAGCCCGACCACCGCCATAGGCCAGGGTCCGGAACTACGTGGGGAGCAGGGTTCCTGCCGGATCGGCGAAGCCGATCTGGGAGGTTGGGCTCAGTGCCCGACAGGCGCTGCCCGGTTGCGGGCGCGGAGCGTCCGGCAACGGGAGCGCCTCAGGCGTCGTCGTCGGCGACCCAGTTGACGAAGCGGTGAAGGGGGTACATGCCGTCGTGCGGGTTGCCCATGGTGCCGGTCATCGCGCTGCCGAGCCGGACTACCCGCTGGACGCCGGCGGTGGCGAGTAGGTCGCGGATCTCGGCCTTGCGCTCGGGTGGGTAGACGCCGACGGTCTGCGTCGCGACGTTCGCGAAGTGGGTCGCCTCCGTGAGTGAGGCGACCGGGATGACGTTGACGGTCTTGTTCGTCGGGTGGAAGTCGACGGGTTCGGGGGAGCGGACGACGAGGCCGGAGCCGTCGTAGTCGCCCCAGACGCGGTAGTCGGGTTCGAGGTAGCGCATGCCCTCGGCGGCTTCGCGGATGTCGCTGGGGGTGGCGGGGCCGACGGCGCTGGCGAATTCGCGGTCGACGTTCAGCCGGTCGCGTAGCACCGCGCAGAACCGGTCGAGGCGTTCCAGCTCCTCGTCGTCGTCGGCGTCGCATTCGACGGCGATGTGCCGGGCGGCGAGGCAGGCGTCCTGGTTGAACACCGTCGCGTCGGTGGCGGCGAGTTCGGCGACCTCCCGCATGGTCTCGTCGGAGGCGAGTGCTTCGCGGCCGAGGATCGCCATGGAGACCTTTGGGTCGAAGGCGACGAGGTGGAAGCCCGGACCGGTGTACTTGATGATGTTGTTGATCGCGGCGCCGCCGCCCCAGCCGATGATTTTGTCGAAGTACTGGGCGCGGTAGAGGATGTTTTCGATCTTGGCGTCGCCGCCGCGCCAGTAGACGGCTGACATCGAGCGCAGGACCGGGTGCTCCGGGTCTATGTCGGCCATGGTGCGTAGTACTGCGACGGCGGTGAACGGGTCGGCCGAGGGCAGTTTGAACACGTTGATGGCCTTGACCAGTGCCGCGTCGGCGATCGACGTCATCGCGCCGGACGGGGAGTTGCCGGCGAGCATGTGCACGAGCCGCGGCGGGAACGCGCGGATCCGCGTCGTCCGGCCGTTGAAGTCGGTGTGCTCCACCCAACCGTCAAGGACCCGCGGGTCGCGGAACGTCTTCTCGAGCCGGAATTCCATCGACTGGCGGGTGAGGAACTGGCCGGGCCGGCGGAAGGTGCTCTCGATCATCCGCCGGGGCATCTGGCTGACCTGCGCCGTGAGCTCCAGCGACTCCTGCAGATAGGGGTTGCGCTCCAGGTCCAGATGCTGGGCGACCTCGACGAGGTAGTCGATGATGTCGGTCACCGGCACGTCGAACGCCGGCCCCTGCTGGGTGCGCGGTGTGATCAGCTCGTTGAAGTTGATCCGTGGCGTCACGAACGGCACGCCGAAGTCGCGCGACAGGTATTCGACGTCCTCGCCCCAGACGACCTTGCCGCGGATGACGTGCGGAACCTTCAGCTTCTTCGGCCTCACCGACTCGGACGGCGCGAGACCGGGCGAGGCGGTCGGGGCAGCCGGGGCGGCCGGGGCGGC
Organism: Pseudofrankia saprophytica; assembly: GCF_000235425.2. Lineage (NCBI taxonomy): Bacteria > Bacillati > Actinomycetota > Actinomycetes > Frankiales > Frankiaceae > Pseudofrankia > Pseudofrankia saprophytica. Next base: position 7,542,031 of record NZ_KI912266.1, on the reverse strand, counting down.
CGAGGAGGCCGAGGGGGAGACGGCGGCGGCACCGGCGGTGGATTCGGTGATGGTCATGTGCCGCTCCCTCAGTTGTCGATGAAGCCGCGGACGTAGGCGTCCATGGTGCCGGCGCAGGTGATCTTGTCGCCGTCCGGAAGGTCCTTGTAGCGGGTGATGTCCTCGGCCACGGTCGGCCCTTCGCGGCCGCAGGAGCAGACGCCGAAGTCGGCGATGATCTGGTCTCCGCTGATCGTGGCGCCCCAGCGGCCGTCGACGGAGAAGTCGAAGAAGGCGGCCCGGCCCTCGACCTGGCCGTCGGACAGCGGCGCGAGCGTCTCGCCGAACTTGTCGAGCACGAACAGGACCAGCCCCGGCGGCACGTGGTAACGGCCGGACAGGCACTTCACGCTGCGCAGGTTGACCTCCTGCATCGCGTAGTAGTGCAGGAAGCGGCTCGGCTGGATGTTGAGCAGCTCGAAGATGCGTTCGCGATAGTCCGGCGGCAGGGTCATGCCCTTCAGCCCGCCGGCGACCTGAAGGCCGTTGGCGCCGGTGATGTCACCAGGCGCCACGCCCTTCTCGCGCAGTATCTCGCTGAGCCGGTAGAGCATCGGGAACATCGAGTTGAAGAAGATGTTCTCGTCCCTGTGCGCGATCACCTGCTCGGCCAGGAACTGGAGCCGGTCCTCGACGTCGGCCTGCCTGGCCGCGCCTTCGGCCTCGAACGCGGCGACCTCGTCCGGTGAGGCGGTGCCATCCGCGATCGCCCGCCGCATCGCGCCGAGACGGGCCATGTACTTGTGATGGTCGGTGACCGGCTTCGACTCCGGCAGCGGCAGCGCGTCGTGGCGGCGGTAGTTGCTCAGGAAGACGTCGCGGATGTACATCGCCGAGCTGATGCCCGTGTCCGGCCCGACCGGTACGACGTGCCACTCCCTTGCCGGCGGCATGCCGAGCCAGCTCAGGCTGTCGAGCAGGTTCTGACCGGAGGCCTCCCGGTCGGCCATCGTCTTGTTGAGGAACGACGCCTTGCCCGACGTGCCGGACGAACTCGACACCAGATGGCCGTGCTCCTCCAACCGCGCGATCCAGCCATCCAGATCCTCGACACCCGCCACGTCCACATCCGCCACCCGGTAGGTCGACACCGAGTCCAACCAGCGGTTCAGCTGCTTCCACCGTCCCCTGGAGACGATCGTCTCCGGGTAGCTCTTGTAGGTCGTGTGCGGGAACAGCAGCCCGACCATGTCCTGCGCGGACCGGATCTCCTCGACGCCCTCGGCCTTGGCGCGCCGCGCGAGCACTGGGACCTGCGCTCGGCGCTCCTGGAAACGGGCATCCAGCGCCGCCACGGTGGCCTCGCCGAGCGCGGCCGCCTGGCTGGTAGCCGGTTTGCTGGTCGTCCTGGTCGTCCTGGTCGTCACGGACATGACGCCCCTCTTCTGAGGTCGGTGCGGCTCCTGGCGGGGTTACTACACCGAGAAGTCTAGTTTTAACCAGACTCGCGAGTCTAGTTATTGCCGGGATCCGCGCCCAGGTCTGCCAGACTGGAGGTCATGACGTCCCCACCGGACGCGCGCCCGACGGCCACGCCGCGCCGTGGCGGCCGGCCGACCCGCGAACAGGCGGCGCGGCTCGACCGGGACGTCCGCGAGCACGCGCTGCGGCTGTTCCTGGAGAACGGCTACGAGGGCACCTCGATGGACGCCATCGCCCAGGCCGCCGGCACCACGAAGGCCTCGCTCTACGCCCGGTTCCCCAGCAAGGACACCGTGTTCACCTCGGTCTTCCACTGGGCCATGGGCCGACCCGACTGGCCGCTCCCAGAACCCGAGCCGCCCGACCTCGACGACCTCGAAGGCGCACTCACCGCCATCGGCCAGGCCGCGCTACACCGCGCCCTCGACCCGTCAATGATCAAGGTCAGCCGGATCGCGATCGCCCAGGCCGACCGGTTCCCCGAGCTCGCCCACCGGATCCAGCTCGGCGCCGCCGGCGGCTCACCCCGTCAGCGCCTGGTCGCCGATCTGCTGCGCCGCCACGCCGCCGCCGGAGCGATCACGCTCACCGACGATCCCGAGACGCTGGCCGACCTATACGTCGGCATGGTCTCCAGCGCGCCCGCCCGGCTCGCCTCGTTCGGCGTCCTGCCCGACCCGGTCGAGGCGGACCACCGCGTCGAGGCCGCCGTCCGCCTCTTCCTGCGCGCGCTGCGGGCCTGAAAGAGCGGATTCCCTACGCGACCGAGAGAATCGCTACCCGACCGAGAGAATCGTCCGGTTGGACGGCTCGGTGGGGACCGTCAGGCCGAGGACGACGGCGAGCTCCGGGGCGGCGGCGTCGCGCAGCGGCGCCAGCGCGGCGAACTGGGCGCGGACCGTCGGGCCGCGGGTGGCGCCGCCGGCCAGCACCAGGGCGTTGATCTTCTCCCAGCTCAGGTCGTTGCGAGCCAGCATGGCCGAGCAGCTCTCGATGGCCGGGGCCATGACGGGCTCGACCAGGTCCCGTAACTGCGCGGGCGTGAGGCTGAGCTCCAACAGGAGGTCCGGCAGGAAGACGTCCGCCGCCCGGCCTTCGGACAGCTCCTCGCGGAGCATCCGAGCGGCGTCGCGCAGGTAGAGGGCGCGGCGCCGTTCCGCCTCGCCGTCGGCGTCCTCGATCTGGTAGCGGTCGCGCAGCCGCGCGACGATCGCCGTGTCGAGGGCGCGGCCGCCCGCCGCGTCGTCGCCCACCTGGTCGAGCACGTTGGCCACACCCCGGTCGGCCGAGACGAGGGCGGCGTCGAACGTTCCGCCGCCGATGTCGATGACGACCCAGGTGCCGTCCTCGGGTCGCGGCCCGAGTGCGGACCGGGCGGCGGCGGCCGCCTCGTCGACGATCGTGACGGTTTCGGGGGCGAAGCCGGCGTTCTCCCCGACCTCGAGCAGCGCGGCGCGCTGGTCAGCCGAGAAGCAGACCGGCGCGGACAGCACGAGCCGGTCGAATCCGCGTCCGGCCTGGCGGCGGGCCAGCCGGGCGGCGTGCAGCACTGGCTGGGCGGCGGCCTCGACCGGAGCGAACGGATGCCCACCGACCAGCCTCGGCTCGTCCTGGCCGAGCTCCCGCTTGACGTCGCTCCAGTACCAGTCGGGGCGGCCGATGCGGCGCGACCGCGCCGCGTCCCCGACGAGCCAGCGCCCGTCGGAGGAACGGGCGACGGCCGTCGGGAACCAGGCCAGCTGCGTCGCCGGCACCCGGACGACGACCGGGGCGCCGCCGTCGGAAGTCGTGTAGGCGGCCCGGGTCCAGGTCGTGCCCAGATCCACGGCCAACAGCCATTCGCGCGCCATTCCGGTCCGTCCTCTCGCCGGTTCGTCCCCATCGAGGAACGGCATCGAGTCCTGGACAACCCCATCGGTAGCCCCGCGCATACCTTGTTTGTCCCGGCCGCCGTGGGCCCTGGCCCGGGTTACGGGGCGGCGTCGTCATGATTACCACAGACGTCGGGAAAGGCGAACGCCCACCGTGACCGAACCGCCCAGAAGAGGCGGTCGACCCACTCGGACACCTGCCACGGCCCCGCGGCTCTCCGGTCAGGCGGTGGCCCGCGTCCGTAGCTCGAACTTGACGACCTTGCCGGTGGCGTTCATGGGGAGGGCGTCGACGACCTCGACCCGGCGGGGGACCTTGTAGTTCGCCATCCGGGCGCGGCTCCAGGCGATGACCTCCGCCGGGTCGACGGCCGCGCCGGCGCGCGGGACGACGAACGCCACCCCGACCTCGCCGAGCCGGTCGTCGGGGACGCCGACGACGGCGACCTGGGCGAGGTCGCCGCGTTCCAGCAAAGCGGCCTCGATCTCGGCGGGGTAGGCGTTGAAGCCGCCGACGATGAACATGTCCTTCTTGCGGTCGGTGATCGTGACGTTGCCGGCCTCGTCCTGGATCCCGATGTCGCCGGAATGCAGCCAGCCGTCGGCGTCGATGGCCTCCGCCGTCGCCTCCGGGTTGTCGAAGTAGCCCTTCATGACGTTGTAGCCGCGGATGACGATCTCGCCGGGGGAGCCCGGTGGCAGCGGGGTGCCGGCGTCGTCGACGACGCGGACCTCGACGCCGGGGATCGCCCGGCCGGAGGTGCGCGCGACGATCTCCGGGTCGTCGTCGTGGCGGCACATCGTCGCCGTCCCGGTCGTCTCGGTCAGGCCGTAGCCGGTGACGACCGTGCGCAGGCCGAGCTCCGAGCGCAGCCGGCGGACCAGCTCGACCGGCACCACCGCGGCGCCGGTGACGGCGAGCCGCCAGCTCGACAGGTCGTAGCCGGTCAGGTCGCTGTTCAGGATCGTCTGGTAGATCGCCGGCGGGCCGGGCAACATCGTCACCCGCTCCTCGGTGACCTTCTTCATCACGGACGGCACGTCGAAGACCGGGTGCGGCAGCAGTGTGGCGCCCGCCAGGAGACAGGCGAGCATCCCGGACTTCAGCCCGGCGGTGTGGAAGAACGGGTAGACGAGCAGGTAACGGTCGCCACGGCGCAGGCCGACGACGTCCGACCAGGCCGTGTAGACGCGGGTCGACGCGCCGTGGGTGAGCATCGCGCCCTTGGGCGCGCCGGTGGTGCCGGAGGTGAAGACGATGTCGCAGACGTCGTCGCCGTCGAGCGCCGCCGTGCGAGCGGTGACGGTGGCGGCGAGCGCGCCGTCCGGGTCGAGCTCGGCGCGGGCGAGGAACTCGTCCCACCCCGTCGCGCCGGGGCGGGCAGGCGCCGCGAGCAGCACGATCTCGTCGAGCGCGTCGAGATCGTCGCGGTGCTTGGCGAGCATCGCGAGGTAGTCGGTGTCGAGGAAGCCGTCGACGAGGAACGCCAGCCGCGCGCCCGAGGTGCGCAGCACCCGCGCCGCCTCCTGGCCCTTGAAGCGCGAGTTGATCGGTACCAGGACCGCGCCCGCGCGGTAGACGCCAAGGGCGACCCGCACCCAGGCCGCGCCGTTCGGCGCCCAGACCGAGACCCGGTCACCGGCCCGCACTCCGCTGGCGACGAGCGCCCGGGCCACGGCGGCCGTTTGGGCGTCGAGGTCGGCGAAGCTCAGGCGCTCCTCGCCGTCGACGACGGCCTCGGCGGTGGGCCAGCTGGCCGCCGCCCTGGCGAGCGCGGCGGGGATCGTCGCGGGCACCCGCTCCGTGGCCTCCGAGGCCTCCGGGTCCGCCGTCGTGCCAACCGCCTCGTCCATCTGCCGCCCCTTCGCCGTCGAGAAGGCACCCGTCATGAGCGCATCGGCTGCGCCGAGCTCGTAGATTATATAAGGTATGCAATATCGATTGGCGGATCGACATCTGTCGTCGATATTTGACCAATCGCTTGCTTGGGAAGCGAACCGATGGCGTACTGATCGGTGGTGCGCCGTGCGACGGCGGCTGCGCCCGCGATCCGTTGAACCGATGGCCTACGAGTGAACCGATGACCTGCGAGGTGCTTGATGCCGGATGCGACCGCCCCGCTGGCCGGGGTACGCGTGGTCGACGTGTCGATGCTCGGCCCGGGCGCGCTGACGACCCATCTGGCCGACCTCGGCGCGGACGTCATCAAGGTGGAGCCACCGGGCGGCGAGTACGTCCGCAGGATGGTCTGGCCGTTCATCCACGGCGTGTCACTGCTGCACTGGCACATCTCCCGGGGCAAGCGCTCGATCGAGCTCGACCTGCGCACCGACGCGGGCATCGAGGTCTTCAGGGAGCTCGTGCGCGGCGCCGACGCCGTCGTCGAGGCGATGCGGCCGGGGGCGCTCGACCGGCGTGGGCTCGGCTTCGCCGCGCTGCGCGAGATCAACCCGAAGATCGTCATGTGCTCCATCTCCGGCTACGGCGCCTCCGGCCCGTACCGCGACCTGCCGAGCCACGGCATCGCCTACGACACCTGGGCGGGTGTCGTGAAGCCGGCGGTCGACGATGACGGGTTCACCTACCTGCCGGAGCACGCCTCGATCGGCATCCACGCCGGCCCGCTGTTCGGCGCGTTCGCGCTCGTCGCGGCGGTGCTCGCGGCGCGCGAGACCGGGCAGGGGTCGCACGTCGAGGTCGGCCAGGCCGATGCCGCCGCCGCGATGGACTGGCTGCGCAGCGAGAGCTGGCGCGCCTACGAGCGGCCCGAGGACGAGGTGACCGGCAACCCGGTCGACAACTACGAGCGGCGCACCCCGGGAACCGCCGGCATGGAGGACGGGGTCCGCTACCAGATCTATCCCTCGGCGGACGGCCACATCCTGTTCATGGCCTCCGAGCGCAAGTTCTGGCGGAACTTCTGTGAGGGCGTCGGCCGGCTCGACCTCTTCGAGCGCCGCCCCGGGGCCGAGTTCGCCGACCACGCCCGCGGCGACACCGAGACACGCGTCGAGCTTGTCAAGATCTTCGCCACCCGGACGACGGCGGAGTGGATCCGGTTCGCGGGCGAGCACAACACGACGATCGCGCCGGTGAACACCCCAAAGTCGATCATGGAGGACCCGCAGTTCCGGGACCGGTTGCCCTGGCTGCCCGCGTCGAAGTTCGTCATCGACCAGCTGCCGTTCCCGGTCCGCTTCGACGGCCGCAACCCGGAGCCACAGGGGCCGGCGCCGTCGCCCGGTGAGGACTCCGCCGAGGTGCTCGCGGGCGTCCTCGGCTACGACGAGGCGAAGGTGGCGAGCCTGCGCGCGGCCGGCGCCTTCGGCAAGGTGGCCGACGCGGACGGCGGCGCCGACGCCGACGCGGGCGGAGCGGCGTGACGGCCGTCATTCACTTATGATATTTTATACAAAATCTTGATCAGCTGGCTGGGCTGACCGACGTAAGGGGCGGGCAATGGGGTTGCTCGACGGCAAGGTCGCGATCGTCACCGGTGCCGGGCACGGTATCGGCCGTGGCCACGCCCTGGAACTGGCCAAGCAGGGCGCGAAGGTCGTCGTCAACGACCTCGGCGGCTCGGTGCGCGGCGAGGGCGCCGGCCGAGCGGCCGACGAGACCGTCGCGCTGATCGAGAAGCGTGGCGGCACGGCCGTCACCGACTACTCCGACGTCGGTGACGCCGAGCAGTGCGGCGAGCTCGTCCAGCGGGCCGTCAGTACCTTCGGCAAGCTCGACATCCTGGTGAACAACGCCGGCATCGTGCGCGACGCGGTGATCTGGAACATGCCGCCGGAGGACTTCGACGCGGTCATCCGGGTCCACCTGCGCGGCACCTGGGCCACCTCCCACCACGCGGTGAAGTACTGGCGAGCGGTGGCGAAGTCCTCGGGCGGCAAGGTCGCCGGCCGGATCATCAACACCACCTCCGGCGCGGGCCTGGGCGGCAACTTCGGCCAGTCCGGCTACGCCGCCGCCAAGGCGGCCATCGTCGGCCTCACTCTGACGCTCGCGCTGGAGCTGCAGCGCACCGGCGTCACCGTGAACGCGGTCGGCCCCGCCGGCCTCACCCGGATCACCGCCACCATCCCCGGCATGGGGGAGGCGTTCGAGCCGGACGAGGTTCCCGACGGCGAGTTCCATCCGATGGACCCGTCGAACAGCTCCCCGCTGGTCGCCTGGCTCGCCAGCGACGAGGCCGACCATGTGACCGGCCAGGTCATCCGGGTCATCGACGACCGGATCATCTGGATGCGCGGCTGGACGGAGCGGGCGACCGTCGCCTCCGGCGGCAAGCGGTGGGACGCGACGAAGCTCGGTGAGATCCTCGCGCAGGACGTGTTCGAGACCCGGGGCGCCGGCCTGCGCTTCGCCCAGTCCTGACGCCATGGCGGTCGACCTCACCGAGCTGTTACGGCCGGCGCACACGGTCCTGCTCACCCAGGAGTGCCAGAACGGCGTCATCGGCACGCCCAGCTCCCTGCCGGCGCTCGCCGAGGTGGCACGCGCGTCGGGAATGATCGCCAACGTCGCGCGGCTGGCCGCCGGCGCCAGGGCCGCGGGCGCCGGCGTGCTGCACTGCATCGCGGCGCGCCGGCCCGACGGGCTGGGCGCCAGCACCAACGCCCGGCTGTTCCTCGGCACGGAGAAGTCGCCGGTCAGGCAGCTGCTCGGCACCCCGGCGGTCCAGGTGCTCGACGAGATCGGGCAGGAGCCGTCCGACCTGGTCTCGGTCCGGCTGCACGGCGTCTCGCCCGCCGGGGGCACCGACGTCGGCGCGCTGCTGACCAACCTCGGGGCGAGGACCGTTGTTATCGTCGGGGTGTCGACCAACGTCGCCATCCCGGCGGGGGTCTTCGACCTGGTGAACCTGGGCTACCAGGTCGTCGTCCCGCGCGACGCGATCGCTGGCTTCCCGATGGAGTACCGCGACATCCTGATTCGCAACTCGCTGTCGTTGTGCGCCACCATCGTCACGACCGACGACGTCCTGGCCGCGTGGGAGAAGGACGCCGCCGGCTGAGCGGTGTCGCGGCGGCGGACCTCCCGGCCACGGAACGCGAAGTTGACGTCAGAGTCAAAATCTTCTAGCGTGAGATGGCCCACGGGCCAGCTGGTGACCTTCCCGTGGCGAGCGAGTAACGACTGGAGGACGCATGACAGCGCTGAAGGCCGGCGCCCGGCTGCGGGATGACGCGACCGGGACGGAGGCGGTCGTCGTCCGGATCTCGGCGGAGTCGAGCCTCGAACTGCGCCCGGGCGGCCCGGTCTCGCTGGGCAAGCGTTACACCTGCGCGGTGTGCGACGCGCAGGTGCTCATAGCCAAGGCGGGCGCGGGAGAGCCGGTATGTCACGGCGAGGCGATGTCCATCGCGCAGGCCAAGCCGCTGCCGTCGTCCGACTGATTCCGCCGTCTGACTGATTCCTGATTCTCCCCGGCACGGAGCCGGCCGCCGCCGACTATTCGGCGGCGGCCTGGCCCGCGGGGGTCTCGGTGATCCGAAGGGCGTTCAGGAAAAGCTTTGCCAACTGTTCGACGCCCTCCTCGAACTCATAGTCGAACAGTTTTTGTACGAACCACATCTCGGCGAATCGGTTCATCATCGCGCCGAGTGCCGGCAGCGCCAGCTCCGGGTCCAGCGCCGGGTCGATGTGGCCGCGCTGCTGGAGCTGACGAATCATCCGCATGACCCGCGGGTTGCTCTCCTGCAGGTGCTCGTGGCGGGAGATGTTCAGCTCCCGGTCGTAACGGCAGACCAGCTCGATGACGCCGATGATGCGGGCCTCGGCCTGGTAGTTACGCAGGAACTGGCGGCTGCCCTGGCGGATCCGGTCGGCGGGGGAGGCCGTCGAGGTCGCGTCGAAGACGACGGTGGACAGCGGCGACTGGAGCAGGTCGGCGAGATCCATCGCGACCTCGCGGAAGATCTGCTCCTTGGAGTCGAAGTAATGGTAGAAGGAGCCGTGTGACAGGCTGGCGCGCTCGGCGATGTCGGAGATTCGCGCGTCGAGGAATCCGTCCTCCTCGAACACGGCCTTCGCCGCCCTGACCAGCCGCGCCCTGGTCGCGGCGCCCTTGCGGGAGCGCGGCCCCCCGGTCTTCTCCCGGTCCGCCGGCGCTGCCGTGGACACGTCATCCGTGGACGTCACGGTTATCCTCCACGAAATTCCTCCCACCGACGGTGTGGGACGAGTCTACCGGTGGATTGTCATTGACGTCGACGTTAAAATTAAATTGGGCGTGTCGATCCCGCCAGTACCGACCGGCCGGACTGGCCGGTCGGATGCGTGCCCATCGGTACGGCGAGATCGCCGGCCGCCCGGGACGGGTCGCCGGCCGCCGCCGGGCGCCAGCCATACCAGGTACCCAGTACTCCAGTTTCACCATGGCCACCGGGGCCCCGGCTATGCGGGCCTCGCGCCAACTATGTCAGGGAGAGTCGACATGTCGTTATTCGACGCGTTCCGCTACGACGGCAAGCACGTGTTGGTGGTAGGTGGCGCCACCGGTATGGGCGCGGCCGCCGCCGAGCTCGCGCTCGCCGCCGGCGCCGAGGTCACCGTCCTGGACATCGCCGAGATCACCGTGCCCGGTGTCAAGGCCGTCCCCGTCGACCTGCGCGACCCGGCGTCGATCGACGCGGCGCTCGGCACCCTCGGCGGCCCGGTCCACGCGGTGCTGTGCGCCGCCGGGGTCGCCGACGGCACGCCGGGCATCGAGAAGACCAACTTCCTCGGCCACCGCTACCTGCTCGAGAAGCTGCTCGCCGCGGACAGGCTGCCGCGCGGCTCGGCCATCGGCTTCATCTCGTCGGCCGCCGGGCTTGGCTGGGAGCGCAGCCTCGACGAGCTGAAGGAGTACCTGGCCATCGCCGACCTCGAGGAGGCGTCGGCGTGGGCGATCGAGCGCAAGCACGCGGACTACATGTGGAGCAAACAGGCCGTCTGCGCCTACGTCGCGACCCAGGCGCTGCCGCTGCTCAAGCGCGGCATCCGGATCAACGCGATCTGCCCCGGGCCGACCGACACGCCGCTGGCGCGGGCGAACGCCGAGACCTGGCTCGGGTTCGGCGCCGGCTACCGGGCCGAGGTCGGCATCGAGGCGGCCACCCCGCTGGAGCAGGGCTACCCGCTGGTCTTCCTGTGCTCCGACGCGGCCGCCGGGATCAGCGGCATCACACTGATCACCGACGCCGGCCACTTCGCCGCGGGCAACACCGAGACGTGGCCGGCGGACACGGGGGCCGTCCGCTTCCTGCTGGGCAAGTTTTGAGCCCCGCGCATGACCTCGGCACGACCGGTGACCTCGTCGGTGACGTCGCTGGCCGGCCGGCGCCGGGCGGCCCGCCCCCGCTGACGGGCGCGGTCTCGGCCGCCGACGTGCCGGGCATCCCGGGTGCCCGGCACGTGCGGCACGTGGCCCCGGAGGAACACGTCTTCGCGCCGATCCGGGTCTTCGTGCGCCGCGTCGGCGACGAGTTGCACGGTTCGATTCCGATGGTGCCCGAGCTGTACGTGCCGGGAACGACCTGCGTGCGGATGGCGGCGCTGGCCATCTGGACGGACTACCTCGGTGGGCGACTGTCCATCGGCGTGCTGGCGCCGCGGGTGCCCGTCACGCTCGACCTCGGCGTGGAGCTCAACACCCGTTCCTGGGAGACGCCCGAGATCCGGGTGACCGGTCGGCTGGTCAAGTCGGGGCGCTCGGTCGTCGTCATCGCGACCGACTTCCGGCGCCCCGACGGGACGCCGCTGGCGCTGGGCACGGCGGCGTTCATGACGGCGGGGGATCCGTCGCTGGTCATGCCGCCGCTGCGCTGGGAGGACGAGGACGAGACGCTGCGCTTCCCGCGCCCGCCGCTGCGCGGCCCACTGGCCGAGCACGCCGGCTGCGAGGTGCGCGCGCCGGGGGTCGCCGCGGTGGCGCGCACGGAGAACGGGCTCAACTCGTCGGACACCGTCAACGGCGGGCTGATCGCACTCGCAGCCGAGGAGGCGGCCCTGTCGCTCACCCCCGGGGTGCCACTTTCCTCGATGCTGCTGCGGTTCCTGAGCCCGGTGCGGCGGGGGCCCGCGGTCGCGACGGCGCGGGTGTCTGACGGCCTCGGAGTGGTGGAGGTACGCGACGCCGGGGCCGAGGACCGGCTCGCGGTCCACGCGGTGACGCGGAGCTTCCCTGACATCAGCAGTATGTGAATGCCCACTCCGGTGCCGAGGCAGCCGCCTGCCTCGGCACCGGCGGGTTCACGTGGGTGTCAGAGGCGGTAGAGCTTGCGGGCGTTCTCGCCGAGGATCTTGGCCTTCGCCTCGGGCGAGATCGTGTTCATCTTGTCCGCGACGGCCTCGAGCGGGGCGGGGTAGAGGCAGGTCGGGTGCGGGAAGTCGGTCTCGAACAGGATGCGGTCCTCGCCGACGGCCTCGACGAGCGCCGCCAGCTTGCCCTGGTTCTTCTCGAACCAGAATGTCGCGTAAATGTTGCTCCTGAAGTACTCCGACGGCGGCTTCTTCATCGCGGCCAGCTGGCGGGGAGCATTCTCGCTCATCTCGTAGTCGAGCGTCTCGAGAATGAACGGAATCCAGCCGACGCCGCTTTCCACCGACACGGTCTGTAGGTCGGGGTGCCGGTCGAATATGCCGGAGAGGATTAGGTTCGTCACCACCCGCGCATTGCCGATGAACAGCAGCGTGCCGCCGATGGCGAGCTTGGTGTTGGCGTCGTGTGACGGCCACGGGTACTTGCCGTAGAACGTCATGCCGGTGACGCTCGCGCCGATGTGGAAGTGCACCGGCAGCTGGAGCTCGGTGCAGGCCTCCCAGAAGGGGTCCCAGGCCGGGTCCCCGAGGTCGGGGGAGCCGAGGTCCTGCGGGTCCGAGGTCATGTTCACGCCGCGCGCGCCCAGCGCGGCCACCCGGCGCGCCTCGGTGACGCAGAAGTCGATGTCCCAGGCCGGCATCAGCGGGAGCGGGAGCAGCCGGTTGCCGGACTGCTCCTGGATCTCGGCCATCTCGTCGTTGTAGATCTGGATGGTCAGCTTCGTGAGCTCCGGGTCGGCGGACGTGCCCAGGTCCTGGCCGCCGAGGCCGATCGTGCTGGGAAAAATGATCTGGGCGTCGATGCCAAGGTCGTCCAGGACGCCGATGCGGACCTTGGGGTCGTGCGCACCCAGGTGGATCTGGTCGAATGTCCAGTGGAACAGGGCCTTGTCGGCTTCTTCCTTGCTGCCGTCCCGGGCGATGACGCCACCGGGGCTGAAGTGCCCCATAGGGTGACCGTCCATGACCCAGGTCGGCACACCGTTCACGTCACGTGGCTGGGGTACCCGGTCCTTGTAGGCGGCGGGCGCTCGGCTGGTGAAAAGATCGGCTCGTTCGGACCAGTGGGAGTCGGCGTCTACGATAAATAAGCCGTCCTTCGACATAGACGTCAATGCTAGATTTTCCCCATGGCATACGCAACCGTAGACGGTTTATCGATCTCCTATGAGATCGTCGGCTCGGGCGACGGTCAGGCATGGGCGATCACTCCGGGTGGCCGTTACAGTAAGGACACGCCCGGTATCCGTGAGCTGGCCACGGCACTCGCCGAGGGAACCGGCGGGCGGGCCCTGATCTGGGACCGTCCCAACACCGGCGCCTCGGATGTGTGTTTTACCGGCGAATCCGAATCCCAGATGCAGGCCGATGCCTTGGGCGGGCTGATCCGTCAGCTCGGGCTCGGGCAGACGATCATCGCCGGCGGCTCCGGCGGCTCCCGGGTCTCGATGCTGACCGCGGCCCGCCACCGCGACATCGCCGCAGGGCTGGCGATCTGGTGGATCAGCGGCGGTATCTACGGGCTGATGAGCCTCGGCGTGCACTACTGCTCCGGTTCGTTCGTCGCGGCGTGGAACGGTGGCATGGAGGCCGTTGCCGCGCTGCCCGAGTGGGCCGAGGTCATCGAGGCCAACCCGGGCAACCGCCAGCGCATCCTCGACCAGGACCGGCAGACGTTCATGGCCACCCTGGAGCGCTGGATGGCGGTCTACTGCCCCGACGACAAGGCGCTGGTCCCCGGCCTGTCGGACGCGGAGGCCGCCAAGCTCGACCTGCCCACGCTGGTGCTGCGCAGCGGTGCGAGCGACATCCACCACCGCCGCGAGACGTCCGAGAAGATCGCCGCCGCGCTGCCGAACGCCCTGCTGCGCGAGCCCCCGTGGGGCGACACCGAGTGGGCCGACCGGCACACCCCCGAGGCGGCCAAGGAGGGCCTGTTCGCCCGCTGGCCGCTGCTCGCGCCGTCGCTGCTCGAGTGGTGGCGCGAGGCCTCCGCCTGAGCGGCCCACCGGTACCCGTGGGCCGGCCCCGTCGCGGGCCGGCCCACAGGCCGGTCGTCTCACCTCTCCTCGGGGCGGCCCGGCGGCGGACTGGCGATCAGTCGCTGCTCGATAAGTAGGCATTTACTCTCTTTGTGGTTTTCGGGACGGGGTGTGCGATGGCGGCGCCGGTGCGGGTGGGAGTACTGGACGACCTCGCGGACGGGCCGCCGAGCCCGACGGACCTCACCCGCTGGCTGCGCCTCGTCGCCGACGAGGCGGTCGCCGGCGGCCGGCTCGACCGGGACGTCGAGCTCGTCCCCGCGTATGGCCTGGGCCTGCCGTCCGGTACGGCGGCGGCCGTCGAACGGGCCTTCGCCCGGCTCGTCGACGAGGATGTGCTGCTGGTCGTCGGACCGGCGATCGGTGACAACGCGTTGGTCGCCGCCCCGCTGGCCGAGCACCACCGGATCGCGACGATCAACTGGGCCGGGACGGAGCGGGCCCGCGGCGAGTGGATGTTCCACCTGCAGGTCGGCTCGCACGAGGACGAGGGCGTCGTGCTGGCCCAGCGCCTGGCCGCGCTCGGCGCCCGGCGCCTCGGCGTCGTCCACGACCGGTCGCCGATCGGGCGGCGCTACCTGCGGTTCCTGTCCGCCCAGGCGGACCTGCTAGGCCTCGCCGTCACGGCGACCGCGGTGCTGCCGCCGCTCGCCGAGGACGTCACGGCGCAGGTCGGGCAGGTCCTCGGCGCCGGTGTCGACGCGCTCGTCTACCTGGGGCTGGGGCGGACGGCTTCCGCGACGGGTCTCGCCGCGGCGGCGGCCGGCTGGGACGGCCCGCGGGTGATGAACTCGGCCGGCATGTTCGGCCGCCAGCCCGGCGTCGCCCAGGCGATCGACGGCTGGACGTACATCGACATGTACTCCGACGACAACGCGACGCTCGCCGCGCTGCGCCACCGCCTCGGCGTCCCGCCGGAGCGCTCGGCGGCCGTCGCCAAGGGCTTCGACCTGGGCCGGCTCGTCGTCGAGGGCATCGCCCGCGCTCCCGAGCTGACCCGCGCCGGCGTCCGTGAGGGCCTGGAACAGATCAAGTGGGTCCCGGCGGCCGAGGGTCACGAGGGCACCCTGCTCTCCTTCGGCCAGCACGACCGCGGCGCCCTGCACGGCCGCTACCTCGTCCTGCGCCAGTGGTCGGGCGGCGAATCCGTCGAGGTGCGCTGACCGGCGCCGGCTCCGGCTCCGCCCGCGCCTCGGTGGATGACGCTGGGTGTTGGCCGACGTGCCGCGTCAGCGGCTCTCGTAGCGGGCGCGGGCGAGGGCCGTCGCGGTGTGCGCGGCCTGCTCGAAGGGCTCGAGGGTTCCGGCGGCACGGCACAGGACGTGGGCGCCTTCGAGAAGCATGAGCAGGGCGGTGGCCAGGCCGGCCGCCTCGTCGGGCGGAAGCCCAGCCGCCGCCATCCGCTCGGCCAGCGTCCGGGTCCACGACGCGAAGATGCTGGCGGCGGTGCGCCGGAGGTTCGTGTCGCCAGGCTCCCCCTCACCATCGGCGACGCTGATTGCCGCGACCGCACAGCCACCGCCCGTCGCCGAGGCGGCCAGCACGGGCCGGACGGCGTCGAGGAACGCCGTGACCACGACGAGCGGGTCGCCTGCCGGCAGCGCGGCCAGACCGGTGCGCACGTCCTCGCCGTTGCGCGTCGCCGCCTCGGCGACGAGCTGCGCCTTGCCGCCGGGAAAGTGGTGGTAGATCGCGCCGCGGGCGGCGCCGCTGTCACGGAGAACGTCGGTGAACGACATCCCGGCCACACCGCGGCGCTGCAGCGCCTGGACTGTCGCGTCGACCATCCGGCCACGGGTGTCGGCCACAACGCACCTCCGCACGCCTTGACTAGTACGACCATCCTAGTGCAGGGTAATCGCTAGTACGTACGTACTAGCAACCGAAGCGGAGACCTTCATGCCCATCACCGTCACCGCCCCGCGCGGCGAACTCACCGAGACCGGCGAGCGCCAGATCCTCCCGCTGCTGACCGAGGCCCTGATGGCGGCCAGCGAGGCGACCGGCAATCCGTTCTTCACCAGCATCGTCGGCGGTACCGTCCATGTCCTGGACCCCCAGGACATCTATGCCGGCGGCGTCCATCGCCGGCTCGTGATGGTGGAGCTCAAGCTGCCGAACATCGGCCTGCCCGACCCCGCCAGCCGAGCCGCGTTCATCGCCGCGGCGACCGACATCGTCGACGACCTGACTGTGGACGGCCACGGCCGCGACGACACCTGGGTCAACATCCTCAACGCCCCCGACGGCGGCTGGGGTATCGGCGGCGTCGCCTACACCGGCGACGCCCTCGTCACCGCGGCCACCCGGTCCGCCCTGCTCGCCTGACGCCACCCCAGGAGATCGCCGTGCACGTGTTGTCAGCGTCGCGATCGCAGCGAAATCCCGACGCTGACAACACGTCGGTGCCGATCAAGGTGGTTGGCTGAGGACGCTAGGTCGATTTCTCGCCGGGGTTTCTGAGGCGCCGCGTTTGGAGAAGTCGTTGGCGCGTTGGCGCGTTGGCGCGTCGCGCCCGGGACCCGAGGACGGCCTGGTTCATGCCACGGACGATTGCTCGACGGTTGCGGGCCAGACGCGCGCAGCGTTGACGTTCTTCGTCGTTGCTTGGCTTGTGCGGCGCGCCGGCGTCGATGGCCGACGTCGCCGCGCTGGAGACCTTGTGGATCGTCGCACGGAAGACTTCGCCGCCGAGGATCTGACCGAGCAGGACCGGCCCGCCACGAGCCGGCGCGTGATCGGCCGTCGCGGTGTGATCGCCGGCCTGGCCGCCGCACCCGTCCTCGCCGCCGCATCCGCCTCTGCCGCCGCTGCCGCCGGGGCGGGCAGCGGGCAGGGCAAGCCCGGGCGGCCTGCGACCCTGGTGATCGGGCACCGCGGCGCGTCCGGCTACCGGCCAGAGCACACCCTTGCCTCGTACGAACTGGCCGCCCGGCTGGGCGCCGACTTCGTCGAGCCGGACCTCGTCGCCACCAAGGACGGCCACCTCGTCTGCCGGCACGAGCCCGACATCGGCGGCACGACCAACGTCGCCGACCACCCCGAGTTCGCCGCCCGCAAGGTGACGAAGACGCTCGACGGCGTCGCCCTGACCGGCTGGTTCACCGAGGACTTCACGCTCGCCGAGCTCAAGACGCTGCGCGCCAAGGAGCGGATCCCGGACGTCCGCCAGCACAACACGCTCTACAACGGCCGCTTCGAGATCCCGACGCTGATCGAGGTGCTCGACCTGCGGGGGCGCCTGTCGGCGGAGCTCGGCCGGGAGATCGGCGTCTACCCGGAGACCAAGCACCCGACCTACTTCCAGAAGGCCGGGCTCGCGCTGGAGAAGCGGCTGCTGGACACGCTGGTCCGCTACGGCCTCAACGACAAGAACGCGCCCGTGTTCGTGCAGTCCTTCGAGACGAAGAACCTGGGCCAGCTGCGCAAGCTCGGCCTGAAGGCCCGCGCCGTGCAGCTGCTCAGCGCCGCCGGCGCCCCGTTCGACCTGGTCGACGCCGGCGACCCGCGCACCTACGCGGACCTGATCACCCCGGCCGGCCTGAAGACGATCGCGACGTACGCGAACGGCATCGGGCCCGACAAGAACCAGATCATCCCGCGGGACGCCAGCGGCAACCTCGGCACCCCGACCACGCTCGTCGCCGACGCGCACAAGGCCGGTCTCGTCCTGCACCCGTACACGTTCCGCGCCGAGAACAGCTTCCTGCCCACCGACTACCGCGTCGGCACGGTGGCCAGCGACTACGGCCGGGCCATCGACGAGCAGGTGACCTTCCTCAGGACCGGCATCGACGGCCTGTTCACCGACAACACCGACGTCGGCATCCTCGCCCGCGCCGCTTTCCTGGGCGGCTGACCGCCCTCGGCACGCACCAGCACGATGGCGGCCGGCCGGGACCAACCACCGGACTCCCGGCCGGCGCACCATCCGTCCTGCGGCGCAGCCCGTCCGCCGCGAGCGCCGCGGTGACCACGTGGTTGGAGGCCCGGGAGCAGAAGTCGTCCCCGGCCGCCGACATCCGGTCAAGGCGCACATTTGTTGGTTCGTGCAGGGGAGTACGCCCCGCGGGCGTCTCGGCGGGCCGTCCGGGCGTGCGCCTGTCAGGAATCCGTGTTCCCGGTCTGCGTATCCCCTGTGTCGGCCTCCCCGAGCAGTTTGAGCAGGGCATTCCACACCCCCGGCCGTTTAATGGCCTTGTCGAGTGCCCCATGGAATGCGTAGTAGGCCGTCACGTCGGCTCGCGAGCGTCGCTCGCTGGCTCTTCTCGGCTTCGCTACCCAGCGGACGTACACCGACCGAACCTCTGCCGTCTGCTCCTCCCACTGCGACCAGGCGTCCGCGCGGCTGAGCGCCTCAAACAACTCGTCCGGAACCAGGTCCCGATCATCCGCCACGACGATGATGCTCCCACCGAACCGCCCTGGCGTGTCCGGAGGTTCTGATGTTCCGGGGCATTTCAGAACTTGACCCGTGGGTTCGCCGCCAGAGAGCCGCGGATCGACTTCTCCATCTGATCGTCTGGTGGGAAAACCGTAGCAGCGCGCCAGGCCGCACCCAAGATCCCATCAGATCGCTGGGCCGTTCATGATCTGGTGAGATCCTCGGAGTCCCAGCTCCGAAAATCCCACCGGATCACCGGCAGCTTCTCGCCGTGCGATCGTCGGGGACTCTGGCTTCAGGGCCGGTGGCTGGCGAGTGGTGGAATGCTGGTGGGACACGAGCCGGGACGCGTCGGCTTGCAGTGTTCGGCTGCAGGGGGCAGGTGGAGCAGGGCCTGACGGCGGTAGAGCTGGCCGGTGGTGGCGGGCTGTCGACCAGCGAGATTGTCAGCCTGATCTTATTTTGCGAAATGGCCGGGCGCTCCGGGGATGGTGACGCGGTCGAAGCTGAGCGACCTGCTCCGGCACCACCGACCGGGCGGGACCGCCGCGCTCCCGATTCCACCCGCCCGCCCGGGCAGTACTCGAGTTTCGTGGCTGTACGCGAGCCAGTGCCCGGCCGGGCTGGAAACATCGAACCAGTCAGCGGGCCCGGGGCAGGTGGCGGGTGTGGGTGAAGGTGCCCTTGCCGAAGGCGAGGATCTTCGTCGGCCGGACCGCGAAGACGAGCGCCAGGCCACCGGCCTCGTGGTGGAAGCCGTCGTCGGCGACGTCGAACTTCCAGCTGCCGTCCCACCTGGTCCGCCAGGCCGCGGCGAGCCGGGTGAGGGATGCCCGGTCGGTGACGCGGACCGCCTCGCCCTCGACCACCACGTCGAGCCCCTGGTCCCAGGCGTCGCTGCCGGTGGTCAGCACGACGTTGGGGTTCGTGGCGAGATTGATCGCCTTCTGCTCCGTCGGGCCGGTGGTGAAGTGAAGCGCCTCGTCGAGCCACACCGCGACCAGTGGCGTGACGTGCGGTCGCCCGTCGCCCCGCACGGTCGAGATCCAGCTGATCTGGGCCGCCTCGAGCACGGCCCGGGCCGCGGCCCAGGTGGTGGGCTGGCTGTCGGGATCGCTGAACCGCTCGTCGAGCTGGGTCACCGGGTCATCCATCGTTACTCCGATCGTCGGTGGTTGGCTTGTCCGGCCTGGCGGAGCCGGGGAACGCGTCGGCCACGATGCGGTCGATCTCGGCCGCGGCGGACAGATCCTGGCTGAACCGGTTCCGCATCACCGCCACGGCCACGCCCGAGTCGAGGTCGGCGTACGCCGCCGAGCCGTTCGACCCGACCATGCCGAAGGTCGATCCGGGCCGCGAGCTGGCGCCGCCTGGCCGGTAGGGGCTGAACCCGAACGTCCAGGTGGTGGGCACCTCCATGACCTCGTCCCACCCCTCGTGGCTGAGCGTCGCCATGGCCGCGAGGCGCGCCGGCGACACCAGGGCGACGCCCTCCACGTCGCCGAGCAGGGCGGCGTAGACGCGCGCCGCCCCACGGGCGGTCATGGTGCCGGTGGAGACGAGGTCGGCCGTGAGCACGTCGCGGCGGTTGGCGAGGTCCGCGTCGGGCCGGATGGCCGGTGGAACCGCCCGGTCGGCCGGCGAGCCCGGCTCCGGCGAGCCCGGCTCCGGCGGCGGTCCGGTAGGCCGGTGCTGGTGCGCGACTCGGACCAGCAGGGCCTCGGGGACGCCGAAGTGCACGTCGTCCTCGATCCCGAGCGGCGTCGTGACCGCCTCGCGCAGCCACCACGACAGTGGGCGACCCGAGGCGCGGCGGACGGTCTCGCCGAGCAGGAAGCCGAAGGTCTGGGCGTGGTAGCCGAACCGCGCGCCGGGCACCCACCACGGCTCGGAGCCGGCCAGCGCGGCGCACATGTGGTTCCAGTCGCACAACTGCTCGACGGTCGTGTCGTACGGCGGCGCCGGCACGCCCACCGTGTGCAGCAGCACGTGTCGCAGTGTCGCGTCCCGCTTGCCGTGGGCACCGAACTCGGGCCAGACCTCGGCGATCCGCAGGTCGTCGGTGAGCACGCCCCGCTCGACGAGCACGTGCGCCACCGCGGATGCCACCCCCTTGGCGGTGGAGGCCGCGTAGAACAACGTGTCGGGCCGGACCGGGAGCCGCCGCCCGGCGTCGCGCTGACCAGCCACCGCGTCGACGACCAGCTGACCGTGCCGCACGACGGCCACCTGCAGCCCCACCTCCGCGCCGTCCCGGACCATCCGGTCGATCGCGGCCTGCACGCGTGCCTGGAGGTTGTTCGCGCTCATGCGCTCGTCCATACCCGTTGGACTGGCATGGCCGGTACGACTCATCGGTCGAGTCAGCCGTCGGTGAAGGAAGCTGATGGCCCGCCGCCACGGCATACGGCTGGCTTAGGGTCGGCGTATGGCCGCCACGGAGCCCGGGGAGACGCCTTCGCCGGAAGCCGAGCTTCACCGGAACCGGGCGCGGGCCGAGTCGTTCGGCGCCGACGCCGAGAAGTACGACCGGTCCCGCCCCCGGTATCCCGAGGAGCTGGTGAGCCGGATCGTCGCGGGCAGCCCGGGTCCCGACGTCGTCGACGTCGGCTGCGGGACCGGTATCGCCGCGCGGCAGTTCCTGGCCGCTGGCTGCCGGGTCCTCGGGGTCGAGGTCGACGCACGGATGGCTGGCGTGGCGCGGCGGCACGGTGTCGACGTCGAGGTGGCTCCGTTCGAGGCGTGGGACCCGGCCGGTCGGTCGTTCGACGCGGTGATCTCCGGACAGGCCTGGCACTGGGTGGACCCCGTCGCGGGCGCGGCGAAGGCCGCGGGGCTGCTGCGGCCGGGCGGCCGACTGGCCGTGTTCTGGAACCTGGGCCGACCGTCCACCGACGTGGCGGAGGAGCTCTCGGCGGTCTATCGGCGGGTGGCCCCGGAGCTCGAAGGCGGCCACCTGACCGGTCCCGCCGCCGGTGGTCCCGCGACGGCGGTGGGCAGGGCGGCCGACGGCATCCGGCGTGCGGGGGCGTTCGACGACCCCGAGGCATGGCGGTTCGACTGGGAGCGGCGCTACACCCGCGACGAGTGGCTCGACCAGCTGCCGACCCACAGCGACCACAGGCTCCTTTCGCCAGAAAGGCTCGCCGCGCTGCTCCCCGCCATCGGCGCGGCGATCGACGCCCTGGGCGGCGCCTTCACGATGGGCTTCACCACGGCCGTCGCGACCGCCACACGCGCCACCGGCGCCTGAGCGACCGGCGCCGGAACAGTCCGGCACCGGAGGACGACAGGCGCCGGAGAACGACAGGGCGGCGAGGCTTCGCCCCTTGGCCGGCGCGCCGGGATTACCTACCGGGCCGCGTCGTCGCGTCGGGCACGGACGATCGAGTCGTGGGTTGGGCCGTTGCCCCGGCGCTCGGCCGCCCGGGGGCGGATCTCGGCGGTCTCGATGACCCAGCCGGGGCCGAGGCCGGCGGCGATGTCGGCGGCGTCCCAGGCGACCTCCGCGAGGTGCGGGTCGGGGGCCGCGGGGCCTGCCTCACCGACCCCGCCAGGAGGCTGGGGAGCCGATCCTTCTCGCTCGTGCTCGTGCTCGTGCTCGTGGCCGTGCCCGTGGCCGGCGACGTGGCCGTGGCCGCCGTCGCCCGGGGCGTGGCCGACGAGGAGGAGGGTGCCGCCGGGGGCGACGGCGTCGGCGAGGTGGGCGAACAGGGTGCGCCGCTGCGCCGGCGGCAGGCACAGGTAGTGGGCGGTGACCAGGTCGAAGGTGGAGGGGGCCGGCTCGACGGCCAGGTCGGCCTGGACCCAGGTGATGGCGTGGCCGAGCCGGGCGGCTCGGGACTCGGCGCGCTCCAGGGCGGCGCTCGACAGGTCGACGGCGGTGACCTTCCAGCCGCCGGCGGCGAGCCAGCAGGCATCCGCGCCCGTGCCGGCGCCGGCGTCGAGTGCCGTGCCGGGCAGCAGGCCGGCGGCCGTCGCGGCCAGCGTCGGGCTCGGGTCGTCGCTGTCGGGGTGTGCGGCCGAACGCGCCCGGTGCCGCTCGCTCCAGGCCTGCTCGCTGAAGACCCGCTGGTAGCGGTACGCCTCCACGGCGACGCGGGTGTCCTCGGCGATGAGGTCGGCGTTGAGCGCCGCGGCGGTCGTGACGCCCGAGGCGGCCGACGAGATGACCTGTGCCTGGACGTCGGCGACGTTGCCCACCACCCACACCCCGGGCACCGAGGTGGCGCCGGCCGGGGCCGCCTCGATGCGGTCGCCGACGAGCAGCTCGCCGATGCGCGCCTCGGTCGGCCGCAGGCCCAGCGGCGCGAGCAGGTCGGCGCGGGCGGTGAGCCGCGACGCGACCGTCACCGCCTGGCGGGGGACGACCTCGCCGGAGCGCAGCCGGACGCCGACGAGCCGGTCGTCGGCCACCTCCAGCGCGGCAACCTCGCCCTCGACGACGGCGATGCCGCGGGCGGCGAGCTGCTCGGCCTGCTCCTCGGCGAGGTCGGGCGCGGTGTGGCGGAACAGGACCACGTCCGGGGTCCACTGCCGCCACATCAGCGCCTGGTGGACCGCGAGCTCGCTGGTCGCGAGCACGCCGACCGCCTGGTCGCGGACCTCCCAGCCGTGGCAGTACGGGCAGTGCAGGACGTCGCGGCCCCACCGCTCGGCGAGGCCGGGCACGTCGGGCAGCTCGTCGACGAGGCCGGTCGCGACGAGCAGCCGCCGGGCCCGTGCCGTCCGGCCGTCAGCGAGCGAGACCCGGAAGAGCGGACCGGCACCCTCGCCCACACCGCCCTCGTCGTCGAGGTGTTCGGCGGCGGTGACCGTCGCGGTGACGACCTCGCCGCCGTAGCCGGCGACCTCGGCACGGCCGATGGCGAGCAGCTCGCGCGGAGGTGTGCCCTCCCGGCCCAGGTAGTTGTGCACGTGCCCGGCGCGGGCGTTGCGTGGCTCGGCCGCGTCGACGACCAGCACCGAGCGCCGCGCCCGCGACAGGGTGAGCGCCGCGGAGAGCCCCGCCGGGCCGCCACCCACGACGACGACGTCGTACTGCCGCTCGTCGGCCGTCCCCGCCTCGACCGCCGGGACCTGGCTGGTCTCGATCGTCATGTGCTCCTCCTCGGATCCGCGGCGACGCGGGCGGGTCGCCGTCACTGGCCAGCGCTGGCCGGCTCTGCCGTCAGCCAGCACCGTCGTCGACGCCGCTGGCGCGGACGTCCCGCGCCCGCCATCGGACTGTCCGGTATCGAGGTGGGATTTGACAAACAACGTTGCCAGGATGGCAAACTTCCGGCGTGACGAACCGTGGGGAGCCGGGCGTGCGGACGGGGAAGGCCGACGGGCCGAGGAAGGCCGACGGACCGAGGACGGACGTGCCAGGGATGTTGGACGCCCCGGACACCTGGGCGCCGGACGACGACGAGATGGATCTCGACGGGGTGCTCGCGGCGGTGGGCCCGCGGCTGCGCGCGCTGCGCCAGGAGCGCGACCTGACGCTGCCGAGGCTGTCGAAGGCGACCGGGATCTCGGTCAGCACGCTGTCGCGGCTGGAGTCCGGCCAGCGCAAACTGACTTTGGAGCTGCTGCTACCGCTGGCTCGGGCCTACCGGGTCCCGCTCGACGAGCTGGTCGGTCATCCGCAGACAGCGGACCCGCGCATCCACCCGCGACCGTTCGTGCGGAACGGGATGACGGTCATCCCACTGTCCCGCCGGCCCGGCGGCCTACAGGCATTCAAGATGATCATCCCGGCCCACTGGCCCCCTTATGAGCCGGAACAGAAGGTCCATGAGGGCTACGACTGGCTCTACGTCCTGTCCGGGCGGCTGCGCCTGCAGCTCGGCGAGCACGACCTCGTGCTGGCCGCCGGCGAGGTGGCGGAGTTCGACACCCGCGTCCCGCACGCCTTCAGCAACCCGACCCCTCGCCCCGCCGAGATTCTCAGCCTCGTCGGACCCCAGGGCGAACGCGTCCACATCCGCGCCCGGTCCACCCCGTCGCATAGCGCTCGTGACGCATAGCGTTCCTGACATACAGCGTTCCTGACGTACAGCGTTCCCGCTGCCTGGTTCCGTCGCGAAGCCGTTTCTCCTGTGGGCGTCCGGTTCGGCGGGCACGCGCGGCGGCTGGTTGCCAGTCCCCCTGCCCCTGGCAACCAGCCGATGGTTCCGCGAATGACGAGTCGTGAGCGGTCAGACCAACACGAACTCGTTGCTCCTGCTGTGCGAGACGGTGTTGTTGCTGACGCCGACCAGCCTGGCCTTGTAGCGGTAGACATGCCCGCGGGCGCCGGTCGGGACCGGGACGGTGAACACCTGCTGGGTGACGAAGTTCCCGGCGAGGCCACCCGGCACCCAGGTGGTCGGCGAGAACTCCTGTGCCAGCGTGAACTGGCTGAGCGCGGGGGCGCCCGTGGTTTCGGCGACGGCGTCCAGGTAGAGCGTGTAGTTCGCGCCGCTGTTGCCGAGGACGTTGCCGGCCACTCCCTCGACGAAGAGGTAGAACTGCGCGGCCGCGGGAGAGCCCGGAGCGGCGGTGTTCGGCTCGCCGTCCTCGACGGCGGGGGCGGCGCTGACCGACGCGGTGAATACCCGGGTCAGCTCCGCGTCATTTGCTTCTGGCATTTTTCTGCCCTTTCATGGTGGAGAACCGATGGTCTCGACAATGAGAGGGATCCGCGGTCTTCCCTGATACATCGGGATCGGTTTTTCTCTGCCACCTCCGAACATTTTTCGCACGGTCAGGGAAGCAATACCCTGCCGACTCCCTGGACCACGGGCGCGTTGCTTACCAGATACTGCGCCGCCGTCTGGCCATCCACCTGCGCCGCCGACATGCGGGCCGCGGTCAACCCCGCGAGGATCGGCGTGGCGAAGGAGGTGCCGGACCACCTGGCGAGGCCGGTCGTGAAGTTCCTGACCTGCCCCCGTGAGCTTGTCTCGGTGGTCGTGTAGGTCCCGGTCGGGAAGGCGTTCACGAGTTCCGTCCCGGGCGCGAGGACGTCGACCCACGAGCCGTAGTTGCTGTAGGGGGCGCGCTGAGACTGCGCCGCGTCCAGCGCGCCGACGGCGAACACCGGGTCGAAGGCGGCCGGGTAGAACCGCTCGCAGCTGGCGTTGTTCCCGGCCGCCGCGATTAGTGCCAGGCCTCCGACCGCGGGGAGGTAGTCGTTCTGGAACCACTGCAGGACCAGCGGCAGCGTCCCGTTCAGGACCGTCGTGCCGGCCGAGAGGCTGATGACGTCCGGCTGGTCGAGGGCGATGAGGTCCACCAGCTCCGGGATGAGATCGGTCTCGAAGGCGGTGCCCACGGGGCTGAAGATGTCCCGCACGATCACCGTGGCCATCGGCGCCACGCGTCTCAGGACACCCGCGATGAACGTCCCGTGCCCGGAATAGGGACGCAGGACGTGCGGCCCCGAGCGCGGGATCTCGATCCGGGTGTCGACATCGCCCGTCAGCCCCTGCAGCCAGGAATAGGTGGTGGACGCGGTCGGGTCCAGTCCCGTATCGGGGATCAGAACGCGCACGCCGTCGCCGGCGGTGGGATCCGCCGCGGGCGGGGGCCAGGGAGGGCTCCCGACGGGTGGGACCTCGGGCTCACTCGCCGGGCAGAAGCCACCAACCGTGATCGACAGCAGGTAGTCCGGCGCCGCGACGCCGATCCCGAGCCGCTCGGTGACCTGCGCCAGCGCTCCCTCGACCGGACGGTCGATCCGGACGAGATGGAGTCCGTCGACGACGCCCCGGACGCGCCGCTCGCGTTCGCGCGCGAGGTCGCGGTTGGTGTCGACCAGGTCGAGCACCTGAAGGACCCGGTCGACGTAGTCGTCCCGGACGACGAGGTGCTCCTCGCGATAGAAGGTGTCCACCCCGTCGTCTCCCCATCCCGCGGGCTGGTTGACCTGCGCCCCGTGATAGGCGATGACCAGTCCGGCCTGCCGGATCTGCTGGAGGGTCGGCGGGCGGCGGTCGCGCCGGCGCCGGCGCGCCGCACGTCGATCTTCGTCCTGAGGTGGGCCGCCGGGGCCGCCGCCGCGGGCTGGCCGGGGGCCTGGCTCCTGGGCTGGTGGTTCGTCGCGTGATGTCATGTGGGCTTAGCTCCCTTTCGGCCAATGACGTGGTGGTCGTGTGGATTGGTCTTAAGGTTGATGGCATGGGGGGAACGGGGCGGAGCCGTCCATGGCGGGCTCGACGCCCTCCTGACTGATGGGCGGGCCCGTCCACGGCGATACCGCCACTGATCACGCCGCGCTGCTGGCGCTCGCGTTGTCCCGGCCCCTCGACGCGGTGGCGGCGGCGTCAAGGTGGCTCGACACCTCCGCGGACCCGTGCGCGCTTTCCGTCGCCCACCAGACGCTCGGGATCGTGGCGCGCGACAGCGGTCGGGCTGACGAGGCGGTCGCCGAGCTGCGCGCGGCGATGCGGTCGGCGCGGGCCTGCGGGGATCCCCGCCGCCTGGTCGACGTGCGGGCGACGATGGGGACGACCCTGGCGCTGAACGGCCATACCGCCGCCGGCCTCAGGCAGCTCGACGCGGCTGCCCGGCACAGCGACGGGCTGCTCGGCGGTCAGGTCCTGATGCGGCGCGGCGCGGTGCTCGGCGTTCTCGGGCGCCATGACGAGGCGCTGCGCGACCTGGGACGGGCGACGACGTTGCTGCGCGCCGCGGGTGACCCCATGTGGGAGGGACGGTGCCGCACCCACCGTGGCATGTCCTACCTCGCCCTCGGTCAGACAGACAGGGCCGAGCGGGACTTCGTGATCTCCGAACGACTGCTGACGGCCGCCGGCCAGGACCTGGAGATCGCCTGGTCGTGGCACAGCAGGGCACGGGTCGCCCAGCGCCGCGGCGAGCTGCCCACCGCGCTGCGCTTGCTCGACAGGGCCGCCGAGCGGTACGCCGCGCTGGCCACGTCCGAGCCCGAGCTCGCGATCGACCGGTGCAACGTGCTGCTGGCCGCAGGCCTGGCCGCCGACGCGCTGCGGGAGACCGACGGAGCCATCGCGGCCGCCGCCAAGGAGAACGTGCAGGTCACCCGCAAGGCGGAGCTGCTGTTCGCAGCGGCGACCGCGGCGCTCGCCGCGGCCAGCCCGGCGGTAGCCGCCCAGCGCGCCGCGGCGGCGCATGACCTGTTCCGCCAGCAGGCCCGGACCTGGTGGCAGCTGCGTGCGTCGTTCGTCCTGCTCAGCGCACAGCATGCGACCGGGGCCCGTGACGCGCGGCTGGCCACCCGCGCGGCGGACCTCGCGCACCGGCTCGGCGAGTTGCGGGCCGCCGAGGCCGCCCGGGCGTACCTGTTCGCCGGCCGGCTCGCGCTCGAAGGCGGCCGTGAGGCGGAGACCCTGCTCGGGCTCGCCGCGGGGTTCCGGCGTTCGGGCGCCGCGATCGACCGCGCCACCGGCTGGCTCGCGAAGGCGCTGTGGGCGAACGGCCGGGGCCAGGACCGGGAGACGCTGCTGGCCTGCGGCCGCGGCCTCGCCGCTGTCGAGGACCAGCTGCGCCACCTTGGCGCGCAGGAGCTGCGGGCGCATGCCACCGCCCACGGCGCCCAGCTGGCCGCCGTCGCGCAGCGGCTGGCGCTGCGCCGCCGCGACGCCCGGATGCTGTTGCGCTGGAGCGAGCGCTGGCGTGCCAGCGCCTTCGCGATGCCGGCTGCCCGCCCCCCTGACGATCCCCAGCTGACCGCGGATCTCGCCGCGCTGCGCGCTGTCGGGCAGGCGCTCGACGTGGCGCGGGAAAAAGGGCGGCCGACCGGCGGCCTGGATGGCCGACGGATCCGGCTGGAGGCGGCGATCCGCGCCCGCACCCGCCGGGTGGAGGCGGTCCGCTCGCCCATGAGCGGGCCCGGTCCCGCCCGCCCGTCGATCGCCGAGATCGTCGCGGCCCTTGGCGAGCTGCGCCTGCTGGAGATCATCGAGCTCGACGGGCTGCTGCACGTGGTGACCGTGGCCAACGGCCGAGTGCGGCTGCACCCGGCCGGTTCGGTGCGCGCGGCCGAGCGGGAGGTGCAGTTTGCGCGCTTCCTTCTCCGTCGACTGGCGCTGGGTCAGCCACCGCCCGGCTTCACCGGCCGGCTCGCGGCCGCCGGCCAGCTGCTCGAGGAGACCCTCCTCGGCGCCGCCGCCCGCGAGCTCGACGGTGGGCCGGTGCTCGTGGTGCCGCCCGGCAGCCTGCACGCGGTGCCCTGGTCCCTGCTCCCCAGCCTGCGGACGAGCGCGGTCCGGGTAGCCCCGTCGGCGACGGCCTGGCTCGCCGCGCACCGGGCCACCCCACCGCGGCGGCGCAGGGTCGCCCTCGTGGTCGGACCCGGGCTGGAGGGGACGGCCGCCGAGGTACGCCAGATCGCGACCGGCTACCCCGGCCCAGTCGTCCTGCGCGACGGCCAGGCGACGGCGGAGCGGACGCTGGCCCTGCTCGACGACGCCTGGCTGGCGCACGTGGCGGCGCATGGCACGTTCCGCGCGGACAGCCCACTGTTCTCGTCCTTGCGGCTCGACGACGGGCCGCTGACCGTCTACGACCTCGCTCGCCTGCGCCGCGCGCCGTACCAGCTGGTGCTCGCGAGCTGCGAG
Organism: Pseudofrankia saprophytica; assembly: GCF_000235425.2. Classification (NCBI taxonomy): domain Bacteria; kingdom Bacillati; phylum Actinomycetota; class Actinomycetes; order Frankiales; family Frankiaceae; genus Pseudofrankia; species Pseudofrankia saprophytica. Next base: position 7,513,394 of record NZ_KI912266.1, on the reverse strand, counting down.
TCCGCAGTCGGGGTACCAGTCGGCGCCGACGAGCTGGTCGGCATGGTGGGTGCGCTCATCCCGAAGGGCACAGCGAGCCTGCTGGCCAGCGTCGTGCCGGTGAACGACGCGGCGACCGCCCCGCTCATGGTCGAGGTGCACGCGCGGCTGCGCGCCGGCGTCGACCTCGCACAGGCGCTGTCGGTCGCTCGTGCCGTGGCCGTCGACGATCCGGCGGGGCTCGCGGCGGGACTGGCGTTCGTGGCGCTCGGACGTTAGCCCGGTCGGAGGCGCGGCGGTGCGTCGCGGCCGGACCGACCGGTGCGCGTTCACACCGTGGTCCACGCGGTCGTCACGGTGGCCCCGTTGGTGGAGCGGCACCGTAGGCGGATGGGCCCGCGACGCAGCCCTTCCACGAAGAACCGCCCCAGCGTGTCGACCGCGACGTCGCGGGCGCCGCCCGCGTCCTCGATGACGCAGGTGGACTCGGCCGTGCCGACCACCTGGCCGACGATGTCGACCTGCTGCCCGCGGCCGGTGATCTCCAGGTCGATGTAGACGTCGGACGCGGCGAAGGACAGCACCAGCGGCGCACCCTCGGTGGGCTCACCCGCGCGCAGCGCGAGCCGTCCCCGCGGGTCGACGCGTCCAGATGCTGACGTCCCACCGGTCAGGCCCGCGTCCGCCAGCTCGTCGCCGGAAGCGGCGACAAGCCGTGCCAGCTCCCCATCGGGGTCGAGGAAGGTGATCGCGAGACGGGCGGCCTGCCGAGCCCGGTCGGAGACGGGGTCGACCTCGGTCGCGACCCGGCGCAGCGCGGCGAGCAGCTCGGCGTCTTCGGCGTTCAGGTCCTTCGCGGTCGCCTCGTCTTCGGCGTCGGCGGGGACGGGGACGGCCGTGCTGTCGTCATCCATGGCGCAGGCTCCCGGAATCAGACCCACCCGGCGGCTGGTCGTGGGCGGCCAACAAGGTACGAAGCTGCTCGAGGCATCGTTTTCGGGTCGGGCCGATGTAGCCGGGGGAGCAGTCCAGCGCGGCGGCGACCTCGGCGTAGCTCGGCGGCGGGTCGGCCATGAGCACGCGCAGCAGGTGCTGGCAGCGCGGCGCGAGGCGGCGGAACGCCCGCCACAGCGCCGCGTCCCGTTCGGCCAGCAGCAACACGTCCTCCGGCCCGGTGTCCGGTGGCGCGGGCTCGTCGGAGATCGTCTGGTCGAGGCCCGCGCGGACCCGTACTCGGCGCCGCAGTGTCGCCAGGCACTCCCGGCGGACCGTGGTGACCAGCCAGCTACCGACGTACTCGGGATCACGCAGGGCACCCAGGTTCTCGACGAGGCGCAGCCAGGTCGTCTGGATGGCGTCTTCGGCATCCATCTCGTCGAGACGCATCCCGCGTGCCACCGCCCACAGCAGGCCGATGTAGCGCTCGTTCAGCGCTGGCCACGCGGACAGGTCGCCCTCGCGTATCCGGCTCACCAGCTCCCCGGGCGTCAGTTCCGCCAGCGTCGCGTCCTCGCTCGCTGGTGCCGACGCGTCGGCCCGCTGGGGCTCAGGGCCGTCCCGCCTGTCGTCCCCGCCGGGGCCGGTCGCCGACGGCGGACACCCGGATTCCGGGCGCGGCGCCGACCGAGTTCCACCAGTCACCGTGTCGCCAACCTCCCCTGCTGCCGGCGACGGCCGCGCGCGGTGGGCGCGGCCGTGCTGTCGACGAAGGTGAGTAGTCAGTGGCGCCGCTGATACATGGTTGGGGAGATCCGTCGTCGACGATCATCGCCATTCCCGGAATGGGCGATCAGGTCGGGGAGACGGCGGCCAGACGGCAGGTGAGGGTCAGGATGCCGTCCGCGCGCCGGGTGGGGCCGTCGGGGAAGACCGAGCGGAACAGGGCCAGGGCGGGCGTGTTCTCGGCGAGGACCTCGGCGGTCAGGCAGACGAGACCGAGCTCGGCGGCGCGCTGGCCGATGGTGGTCAGCAGAAGGCGGCCGATGCCCTGCCGGTGCAGCGCGTCGGCGACCTCGATGGCGACCTCGGCCTCACCCGGCCCGGTGCGGGCCAGTCGGACGGTCCCGGCCGCGCGGGGGCCTTCCGGCGTGCAGACCACGGCCACGAGTGCCAGCCGGTCCTGGCCGTCGACGTCGAGAAGGGTCGCGCGAAACCGGCTGGACAGCCGGTGCAGCGGGGCATGGAAACGCAGGTAGCGGCTGCGCGGCGACAGGCCGGCGAACACCTCGTCGAGGGCCTCGCCGTCCTGCGGCGTCAGCTCGCGGATCAGCGGGACGGCCCGCCGGATGGCGCGGCGCGAACACGGCGCGGCGGCCCGCCGGCGGCCCTCGCCACGCTGACGGGGGATACCGCCGACCTGGCCGGCGCGGCTCTGCGCCTGGGCGCGGTCGGGCGAGTAGATGGAAACCGTCATGGTCCCAGTCCAGCCCCGACAGCCCGGAGCATCCGTACATCGTCGCCTCCCGGACGCCACCAGGGCACGTCGCGAAGTCGACAGCTGCCATGGGATTATCCTGAGCGGCGCGCCAGGTCAACATCTCAACCGACCGGGCGGCGCCCGGGTAGTGGGCGGGGCGTGCTCGACGCTCAGGAAAGATACCGGCGCGGGTTGCTGGTGCCACAGGCAAGGCACACCAGCCAGTCTCGTCGATAGCCGCCATCCTCGTCCGACGGGGCACTGACGACGTTGCTCTCTTCCTCGCCACAAAAGAAGCAGGTCGCCTCCTCTCCGGCAAGGCGTCGCATCGCCGTCAAGGGTCCGCCTTCGTGGTGCTGGTAGCCGATCCAATCGCACTGGCGGCATTCCCACCACAGCTCGGGCCTCGGTCTTGGCTCGGCATTGCCCCAGTTGTTCCGGCGGTGTACGACCGGCCGATCGGCCAGGGTATGCAGGCACCTCGGGCATTGAGGGCCGCGAGGTGAATGCCGTGCTGCGACCGCCTCATCCAAATCTTCACGCGCCCCTGGGATCCACGTCATCGCCACTCCGCACACCGGACGGCACCGCGCCCTGAACCCGACGACGCCCGGCAAATAGGCTATGTCCGCTAGCGTACGGTCGCTTCCGCCGAACACGTTGCCTGGCGGGAGGGATGGCAGATTCCCCGGCCGTACCGACAGGAGGGCGACGTTGACCTATCGGTTCGATCCCGAGCTGGCCGCGGTAATCCCGATGCTGCCGATGCTGGACTTCTCCGACCTGGCCAGCGTCCGGGCACTCCTTGCTGGGGTCCGTGGCGGCCAGCAACACGACACCACCGGGATCGACGTGCGAGACGTGCACGTCCCCGGGTCGCCAGACCACCCTGAGGTCCCCGTCCGGGTCTACCGGCCGGCCTGCCACCGGCCTACATCTTGGTCATGGAGTTCGACCCGCTGCGCGACGAGGGCATCGCCTACGCCCAAGCGCTGCTCGCCGCTGGTGTTCCAGTCGAGCTCCACCTGTTCCCCGGAACGTTCCACGGCTCCGGGATCGCGGCGCACGGCTGCTGTCAGCCGACGGGAACGCACCGAGGCCACGGCCGTCCTGGCCGCCGCCCTCGACCTCTCCCGCGAGACCGACGACTGACGACTGACCATGCTCGTGCGCCACACCGTTCGCCCGTGGAATCAGGCGGACCGCTGGCTGACGCGGGGGCCGGGGCGGAACGTGATCGGGAGGGTGTGCGGGGAGCGGGTGAGGGTGTTGTGGAAATGAACGTCCGCGCCGTCGGCCAGCCTGATGTCGTCGAGTCGCCTGGTGAGCTCCTCCAGCGCGATCCGCAGGTTCAGGCGGGCGACGTTGGAGCCGAGGCAGCGGTGCGGGCCGGCGCCGAAGGCGACGTGCCGGTTCGGTGAGCGGGCCGGGTCGAACGCCTCGGCGTCGGGGAACTCGCCGCCGTCGTGGTTGGCCGACGCCCAGTACAGCAGGACCTTGTCGCCGGCCTTGATCTCCCGGCCGCCCAGTTCGACGTCGCGGGTGGCGGTGCGGGCGATCGCGATGAACGGCGAGTCGAGGCGCAGCAGCTCCTCGACGGCGGTCGGGATGCGTTCCGGATGTGCGCGCAGCAGCGCCGGGATCTCAGGTTGGTGGGTGAAACGCAGCATCATCAGCCCGAGCGCGCCGGCCGTGGTCTCCAGACCACCGAGGACGAGCAGCTGGACGATGCCGATGGACTCGGCCTCGGTGAGCGGCCTGCCCTCGTACTCGGCCGCGAGCACGGCGTCGACGACGTCGCCGCGTGGCTCCGATCCCCGCCGCGTGGCCAGCAGATTGGTGATCCAGGCCGACAGCCCAGCCCAGCCCTCCTTGGCACGGGGATGGTTGGGCACCGAGGACACGGACGCCAGCTCGGCGACCTTCGCGATCTCGTCGCGCGGGGCGTGCAGCGCGAAGTCGAAGAACGACGTGCTCGGGAACGGCCGGGCGAAGTCGTCCATGAACTCGCACGCGCCGCGCTCGATGAAACCGTCGATCAGCCGGGTGACCAGCTCGCGGGCCGGCGTCTCCCAGTGCGCGATCGCCTTCGGCGTCAGGTGCGCGTTGACGAGCCGCTTGTAGACCCGCTGCTCGGGCGGGTCCACCTCGACCGGGATGTTGCGGACCTCGCCGCGGTACGGCGGGATGTTCAACCCCTCCGTGGAGGTGAACGTCTCCCAGTCCTGGGCGACGCGCAGCACGTCCTCGTACTTCGTCAACACCCAGAAGCCGCCGTGCGCCTCGCTGTGCGCGACGGGGCAGAGAGACCGCATCCGCGCCAGGGTCTCCGGCAGGACCGGGGCTAACTCGGGGGAGACGTGGTCGAACTCGCGCAGGCACCATTCGTCGGGCATCGGCGCGCCGGCCGCGACCATGCCGGCCGCCGCCGGGCCGTCCGGTGTCACCGAGGACGTTGGCTGCATTGTTCCTCCAGGACAGGAACGTTCGAAAACCCAGGAAAGCGGACGGAGGTCGGCCCGCGGCCCGGAAGAACCGGGAGGCGCGGGGCGCGGGCACGGGGCGCGGGGTCGTCAGTCGGTTCTGATCCAGACGGCTTTCACATTGAGGTAGGAGTCGAGCGCGTGCTCGCCCATCTCGCGGCCGTAGCCGCTCATCTTGTAGCCGCCGAACGGCACGGCCGGGTCCATGTCGAGCATGGTGTTGACCCACACGGTGCCGACCCGCAGCTCACCGGCCAACCGGTGCGCCCTGCCGACGTCCCGGGTCCAGACCCCGCCCGCCAGGCCGAACGGGCTGTCGTTGGACCGGGCCACGGCCTCCTCGACGGAGTCGAACGGCAGCACGCAGGCCACCGGGCCGAAGATCTCCTCGCGGGCGATCCGCATGTCGTCGCGGACGTCGGCGAAGACCGTCGGCGCGACGAAGTAGCCCCTCGCCAGGTCGCCGTCGGTCAGCCGGTGCCCGCCAGCGGTCGCCCGAGCGCCCTCGGCCTGGCCCAGGTCGAGGTAGCCCACCACCCGCTCGAGCTGGCGGGCGGACACCACCGGGCCGATGGCCGTGTCCGGGTCCACGCTGTTGCCGACGCGCAGCCCGCCCGCGAACGTCGACATCCGCTCGACGAACTCGTCGTAGATCGGCCGTTCGACGTAGACGCGCGTGCCGGCGCAGCAGACCTGGCCCGAGTTCGTGAACACGCCCATCGAGACGCCGGGGACGGCGCGGTCCAGGTCGGCGTCGGCGAACACGACGTCCGGCGACTTGCCGCCGAGCTCGAGGGTGACCCGCTTGATGTTGCCGGCCGAGGCCCGGATGATCTGCTGCCCGACGGCGGTCGAGCCGGTGAAGGCCACCTTGTCGACGTCCGGGTGCTCGGCGAGCGCCGCGCCCACCGTCGAGCCGTAGCCGGTGACGATGTTGACCACGCCGGGCGGCAGCCCGAGCTCGACCAGCAGCTCGCCGAGGCGGATCGTGGCGAGGCTCGCCTCCTCGCTTGGCTTGAGCACCATCGTCGCGCCCGCGGCCAGTACCGGCGCGATCTTCCAGATGGCGTTGCTGATCGGCCGGTTCCACGGCACGATCGCCCCGACCACGCCGACGGGTTCCTTCTGGGTGTAGGTGAGGACGGACCCCGGCAGCGAGTTCTGGATCGTCTCGCCCTGGATCTTCGTCGCCCAGCCGGCGAAGTAACGCAGGACGCTGGCCTCCCAGGAGGTGCGCGCCTTCGCGCGCGGGCGGCCGAGCGGGGCGCCCATGTCGAGCGCCTCCAGTAGCCGCAGCTCCTCGAAGTCGCGCTGGACCGCGTCGGCGAACGCCCACAGCAGGTCCTGGCGCTGCCGCGGTGTCATCCGCCGCCACGGGCCGGCCTCGAACGCGGCCCTGGCGGCCGCGACCGCGCGGTCCACGTCCGCCGCGTCGCCCTCGGCGAGCTCGGCGATCACCTCGCCCGTCGACGGGTTCACGCTGGTGAACGTCCGGCCGGAGGCCGCCTCGACCCACTCGCCGCCGATCAGCAGCCTCTTCGGGCCGGTGCTCAGGAACGGGAGCGCCAGCGCCTCCGCCCCCGCCGGGGCGATCGTCACGCGGTGGCCTCGGTGGTCTTGCCGACCTCGGTGAGGAGCTCGTAGATGTAGGTGACGGGCGGCGGGTTCATCCCCAGCGCGTCGCTCACCGCGCCCCGGTCGGGGCGGGTGCGCATCGCCTTCAGCGCCGCGTCGAGGTCGTCCGCCTCGATCTCGTAGATGGCGAGGTACCGGGGCGTGCCCTCGGCCGCCCGGACGTGGCCCCCCTCCCGCAGCCGGAAACGGCGGGCGGCGACGAACCCCGGGATCGTGAGGAGATCGGGGAGGTGGTCCTCGTCGTACCACCTGTTGAACTCGTCCTCGACCTCCGGGCTCGCCGGGCTCGCCTGGACGAGCATGATCCCCTTAGCCATCGCGCTCTCCTCTCGTCTCCGCCGCGCCGCGCCGCCCGTGCCTTCGCGTCAGGCGCCGGGGATGAGCGACGGTGGGAGACCGATGCTGCGCTTCTCCAGGAAGCTTTCCAACCCCTCCGGGCCCAGCTCCCGGCCGATGCCCGACTGCTTGAAGCCGCCGAACGGCACCATCGGGAAGGGCGGGTAGCTGCCGTTGACCGCGACGCTGCCGGTGCGCAGCCGGCGGGCGACGCCGAGCGCCCGCGCCGGGTCGCCGCTCCAGACCCCGCCGGACAGGCCGTAGTCCGAGTCGTTGGCGATCCGGACCGCGTCGGCGCCGTCCGAGTCCTCGTAGGGGATGAAGCTGAGGACCGGGCCGAAGATCTCCTCGCGGGCGATCCGCATCTCGTTGTGGACGTCGCCGAGGATCGTCGGCGCGACGTACCAGCCCTTCGGCAGGTGCGCGGGCCGCCTGCCGCCGGCGACGACGCGGACGCCGTCCGCGACCGCTGCGGCGATGAGGCCCTCGACGCGGGTGCGCTGGCGCTCGGCGACCAGCGGGCCGACGATGACCGCGGGGTCGTGCGGGTCGCCGACCGGCTCCGCGTCGGCCGCCGCGCCCGCGATGGCGAGCGCCTCCTCGTAGCGGGACCGGGGGATCAGCACCCGGGTGTGCGCGCCGCAGACCTGGCCGGACAGGTGCATGCCGCCGTGGACGACGGCCGGGATGACCGTGGCGAGGTCGGCGTCGTCGAGCAGGATCGAGGCGGACTTGCCGCCGAGCTCCAGCGAGACCCGCTTGATCTGCTCGCCGCACAGGCTCATGATCCGCTTGCCGGCGGCGGTGGAGCCGGTGAAGGCGATCTTGTCGGTGCCGGGGTGGGTGACCAGGTGCTCGCCGACCTCGCGGCCGCCGGGCACGAGGTTGATCAGGCCGGCGGGGACGCCGGCCGCCTCGAGCGCCTCGACGAAGACGTAGGCCGACAGCGGCGACTCGGGCGCGGGCTTGAGCACCACCGGGCACCCGGCGGCGAGCGCCGGCGCGGTCTTCCACGCGGCCAGCGTGATCGGGGCGTTCCACGGGACGATCGCGCCGACGACGCCGACCGGCTCTGAGGTCACCAGCCCGGCCCGGGGGCCGGCGGTGACGACCCGCTCGAACTCGTAGGACCGGATCAGCTCGGCGTAGTAGTCGAAGACGACGGCGACGAGGCCCGTCTGCGCGGCCTTGGACTGGCTCGCCGCGCAGCCCATCTCGTCGGTGGTGATGCGGGCGATGTCGTCCTCGCGTTTGCGCAGCTCCGCGGCGGCGCGGCTGAGCACGTCGGCGCGCTCGGCCGGGCTGGTGCGGGCCCAGGAGCCCTCGTCGGCCGCCGCCCGCGCCGCGGCGACCGCGCGGTCGATGTCCGCGGTCGTGGCCAGGGGGACCGCGCCGGCCCGCTCCTCCGTGGACGGTGAGATCACCTCGAGCAGCTCGCTGCTCGACGGCTCCACCCACGCGCCGTCGATGTAGAACGTGCGCCGGTACATCAGCGAGTCGCTCACGCAGCCCTCCCAGGGATCGTTCGGCCGAACGTAACACTACAGAGCGAGCGCTCGCTAGCTTGTGTCACAGGGGGTGACGGGTCGATGGTGCCCGGCTGACAGCCGGGTGGCGGCTCACCTGGGCCTCTTTTCGATCTGCTAACTATGTGAGGGCTCACTTGCGACGGTATGTGATCGCGGTTACACTACACTCCGCGATCTTCGGCGTGAGCCGTGCCCGTCGTGGCCGGCCCACACCGCCCGTCGCCATCGCCCGTCGGGGCTGGCGCAAGCCGCCCCTCCCCGTCGAACGTCCCTGGCCCCTCCTTCGGGGCGGGGGCGCGGCCGAGAGGAAAGACGTTGTCGCAGCTGTGGCAGTTCGCCCTGATCGGCTTAGCCGGCGGCGGCGCGTATGCGCTCGTCGCGCTCGGCGTGGTCGCGGTCTACCGGGGGTCGGGAATCCTGAACTTCGCCCAGGGCGCCATCGGCATGGTGGGCAGCTACATCTTCTGGGACCTGCACGCTGGCGGCGCGGGTAGCGGCGGCCTCTACTCGGGAACCAGCACCGAGGGGGGCGCGCACGCGTCGCTGCCCGTCGCCCCGGCCATGGCCATCGGGGTGGCGTCCGGCGCCGTGCTGGGCCTGCTGTTCTACCTGGTCGTGGTGCGGCTGCTGCGCAACAGCCCGGACATGGCCAAGGTGGTCGCCACCCTCGGGCTGATGCTGCTGCTGCAGAGCGTCGTCGTGAAGCGCTATGGCACCGAGTCCCACCTGCTCCCGCCGCTGTTCGGGCACGGAAAGATCACCATCGCGAGCGGTGTGATCACGAACGACACGCTCGCGATCCTCATCGTGACGTTCGCGCTCGCCCTCGGCCTGTGGCTCATGTTCGGCAAGACCAAGCTCGGGATGAACGCCACCGCGCTGCGGGAGAACCCCGTCGCGGCGAGCGCGATCGGGATCTCGCCACACCCGACGGGCCTCATCACCTGGGGCGTCGGCGGGGCGGTGGCCGCCTTCGCCGGCATCCTGCTGATCCCGGTCATCGGCCTCACCCCGGACGCGCTCACCCTGCTGGTGATCCCGGCGATGGCGGCGGCCCTCGTCGGCCGGTTCAACGGCGTGTGGATCACCGTCGCCGTCGGGCTGGCTCTCGGCGTCGCCGAGTCGGTGATGCGCCGTTACGACGTCAATCTCGGTATTACCTCCTCGCTCCCGTTCGCGGTGATCATCGTCGCGGTCATCCTCGGTGGCGCGGCGCTGCCGGGGCGGGGCGAGGCGTTGACCGGCAGGCTGCCGCGGGCCGGCACCGGCCGGTTCAAGCCGGTGACGGCGATCATCTGGGTGCTCGTCGCCGTCGCCATCCCGGTGTTCGCCTCGCCGTCCTGGTCGACAGCGATGATCAACAGCACCCTGTTCGGTCTGCTCGCCCTGTCGATCGTCGTCGTCACCGGCTATGCCGGGCAGATCAGCGTCGCCTGTGCCGCGCTCGCCGGCTTCGGCGCGTTCATCGCCGCCCGGCTGAGCAATGACGCTCACCTGCCATTCCTGCTGTGCCTGCTGGTCGGGACCGTCGCCGCCGTCGTGCTCGGCGTGGTCTTCGGCGCCCCGGCGGTGCGGGTACGCGGTGTCAACCTGGCGATCGTCACGCTCGGGCTCTCGCTCGCGGTCGAGAACCTGGTGCTCACCCAGCCGTCGCTGACCGGTGGCCTGGACGGCCTGACGGTGCACGACCCGTCGCTGTTCGGCCTGAGCATCAGCCCGTCCGCGCACCCGAACCGGTTCGCGCTCGTGTGCCTCGCCGCCTTCGTGCTCGCGGCGATCGCGGTGCTCAACCTGCGCCGCGGCGAGGCAGGACGGCGCTTCCTCGCGGTACGGGCGAACGAGCGGGGAGCGGCGTCCGTCGGCGTGTCGGTGCCGGGCGCGAAGCTCGGTGCGTTCGCCATCTCGGCCGGGATCGCCGGCCTCGCCGGCGCGCTGTCGGCGTTCCAGTTCCGGATCGCGGACTTCACCAGCTACGGAGTGTTCCGGTCGATCTCGGCGCTGGCGTTCACCGTCGTCGGCGGCGTCGGGTACGTCGCCGGGGCGGTCTTCTCGGCGTCCGCGGCCGCGGGCGGCGTGGTCGCCAACGCGGTGTCGGACTGGCTGTCCGTCGGCTCCATCGACGCGTGGCTGCCGATCGCGACGGGCCTGGTCGTCCTCGACGCCATGGTCCGCTCGCCCAGCGGCATCATCCCGGCGCAGGCGGCGATCAAGGACGGCCTGGTCCACCTCGTCCGCCGGCTCGCCGGCCGCCGACCGGCGGGGTCGACCGAGTCGACCGAGTCGGCGGACCTGGAGGGGCTGGCGGAGCCGGGCGCACCGAGCGCCACGGCCGCGACCAGCCCCGCCACGTTCGAGCCGAGCTGTCCGGTCCCGGCGGGGGAGACGGTGCTCGTCGCGCGCGACATCGAGGTGCGCTACGGCAGCACGGTCGCTGTCGGGGGGGTGTCGTTCGAGCTGACCGCTGGGCGGGTCGTGGGCGTGATCGGGCCGAACGGCGCTGGTAAGACCAGCCTCATCGACGCCCTCACCGGCTTCGCCAGGACCGCGGGCGGCACCGTCGAGCTGCTCGGCCGCGACGTCACCGGGCTGCGCGCGCCCGTGCGGGCCCGCCTCGGGCTTGGGCGGACGTTCCAGAACCTGGAGCTGTTCGACGACCTGAGCGTCCGGGAGAACATCCTCACGGCGCTCGACGGCCGTGGCGCGCTCGCCTACGTCCGCGACCTCGTCTACCCGCGCCGTGGCCGGCTGTCCGACGCCGCCGCGGCCGCGGTGACGATGCTCGGCCTCGACGACGTGCTCGACACGGTCGTCGCCGACCTGCCGCAGGGCCGGCGGCGGATGGTGGCGATCGCCCGGCTGGTGGCCCAACGCCCGGCCGCGGTGCTGCTCGACGAGCCGGCGGCCGGCCTCAACGGCTCCGAGCGGCGCACCGCGAGCGCGCTGTTCCGCCGGCTGGCGTCCGAGTCCGGCGCGGCGGTCCTGCTGGTCGAGCACAACATCGACGTGGTCGCCTCGACCTGCGACCACGTGGTCGTGCTCGACTTCGGCAAGGTCATCGCCTCCGGCCGGCCCGACGAGGTGCTGCGCGACCCGGCCGTGCGCGCCGCCTACCTCGGCCAGCTGAGCTCCGACGCCGCCGAGGCCGCCGCCCCCGAACCGGTCGCCGCCGAACCCGAGCCCGCGACCGCGGCGCCCGAGCCGGTAGCTGCCGAGGGCGTCTGACGCTCCCGGCGGGGACGGCGCCGCCCTACCCGCCGCCCCCAACGCCCGCCCGGCCGCAGGGCCGGTTGATCGCCGCTTACGTGTTGTCGCAGTCGTGAATTCGGCCGAATCGCGACGACGGCGACACGTAGGCGGCGATCATGGGTGGTGGGGAGCGCCGCGCGGCGCCGCGCGCCGGTCAGCGGCGGCGGCGGGTGGGCTCGAGGGTGGGGAAGAAGCCCTTGACGGTGCTCTGGGTGACCAGGCTGATCGCGCGGTCGCGGTTGAACAGGTCGTTGTGCCGGCTCTCGAGGGCCAGCACCAGGGCGATGCCCATGACGGCGCGGGCGGAGATGTCCGGGGACTCGAACTCGAAGCCGTAGCGGTCCTCGACCTCGCGCCAGGCCTCGGCCAGCCGGTCCATGGCGACGGTGAAGTGCTTGCGGTAGAAGCGCCGCGCCACCTTCGGGTCGCCGAAGAGCACCAGGCCCAGCAGCGGCAGGATCTCCTCCAGCGTCGAGATGAGCTGGCGGTACAGGCCGTTGAGGGTCTCGAGCTGACGCTCGGGCGTCAGCGGCTCGTCAAGGTCGACGACCTCGGTGGCGGCCACCAGCTCGTCGATCGCCTGGCGCAGCGGCTCGAAGACGGCCTCGTAGAAGAGCTGGTCCTTGCTCTCGAAATGGCGGTAAATTACGCCTTCGCTGATGCCACCGCGTTCGGCGATCTGCTTGATAGTGGTGCCGTTCATATCGCCGGTCTCTACGAACGCCTGCCGGGCGGCCTTTAGAATGGAACTCTTGCGCGCCTCGGCGGTCAGCCGCCGCGGCCGTGGCCTGGCCTCGGGCTCGGCATCGGCGGATGGAGCCGGGCCGGACTCCGGGACTGTCTGCTCCACCGTCGAGTCGGCCATCGGTCCTCCTGGTATGGCGCTGTCTCTGTCGGGCAATCGGCGCCAGGTGAATGAACGTACGCTATCTTACCTGCTCCGATCATGGTTCTCGTGTTGTCTCCGTCATGGGGTCGCGTCTCTGATCTCGATGTCGACGTCGATGACTTGACACGCGGATGGCGGCGATCTTAGGTTCATTAGGAAATGAGTGTTTACTTATTCCGTGATCCCAGGTCGCGGCGCCCGGCGGGAGCGAAGCCATGCATGACGTCGTGATCCGCGGCGGCGAGGTCGTCGACGGCACGGGGGCGCCGCCCCGGAAGGCGGACGTCGCGATCGACGGCGGCCGGGTCACCGAGGTGGGCGCGGTCGCCGAGCGGGGCCGGCGCGAGCTGGACGCCTCCGGGCGGCTGGTGACGCCCGGCTTCGTCGACATCCACACCCACCTCGACGCCCAGCTGTTCTGGGACCCGGTGGCCAGCCCGTCGAGCTCGCACGGGGTGACCACGGTGGTGCTCGGCAACTGCGGCGTCACGTTCGCGCCGGTTCGCCCCGGCCAGGAGCGCTACCTCGCCGAGATGATGGAGGCCGTCGAGGACCTCCCGGCCGACACGATCATGACCGGCCTCGGCTGGGGCTGGGAGACCTACGGCGACTACCTGCGCGCTCTCGGGTCGCGCGCGCTGGGCGTCAACGTCGGCGGCCTCGTCGGCCACTGCGCCCTGCGCTACTACGTCATGGGGGAGCGCGGCCTCGAGGACGCGGCCGCCACCGACGACGACGTCGCCCGGATCGCGGCGCTCGTCGGCGAGGCTGTCGACGCCGGCGCGCTCGGCTTCTCCACCTCCCGCAGCTTCATGCACACCGTCCCGGACGGCCGGCCGGTGCCCGGAACGTTCGCCCGCCCCGAGGAGCTGGCCGCGATCGGCGGCGCGCTCGGTGCCCGCGGCAGGGGCACGATCGAGGTCGTCGCGCGCATCGGGGAGCGCGACGGGCCCACCCGGCGGAACTCGGTCGCCGAGCTCGCCTGGATGGAGGAGGTCAGCCGGGCCTCCGGCCGCCCGCTCAGCTTCGCCATCACGCAGAGCGACCGCCGGCCGGACCTGTGGTCCTGGGTGATGGACCAGGTCGCCGCCGCCCGCGCCCGCGGCGCCGACCTGCGCCCGCAGACGTCCGCCCGCGGCAGCGGCATCCTCTACGGGCTGGTCGGCCGTACCCCGTACGACACCCTGCCTGCCTGGGCGCGGCTCGCCGCCCGTCCCTTCCCGGAGCGCCTCGCCGCGATCGCCGACGAGGGCACCCGGGCGCTGCTGGTGGCGCAGGCGAACGAGCCGACCAGCCTGTCCGGCCCGCTCGCGCCGAAGGACCCGGGCAAGCTCTACCTGCTGCCGCCGGGCCCCGCGAGCTACGACGTCCGGCCGGAGAACAGCCTGGCGGCCGAGGCGACCCGGCGCGGCACGTCGCCCGCCGCCGCGTTCCTCGACTTCCTGTCCGACACCGCCGGCCTGGGTCTGCTCTACTACCCGGTGCTCAACCAGAGCCTCGACGCCGTCGCCGCGATGCTGACCAACCCGGACGTCGTCGTCGGCGTCGCGGACGCCGGGGCGCACGTCGCGCTGACGATGGACGCCGGCCAGTCCACCTATCTGCTCAGGCACTGGGTGCGCGAGACCGGACTGCTCGACATCGCCACCGCGGTCCGCAAGCTCACCCGCGAGGGCGCGGAGCTGTTCGGCATCCGCGACCGCGGCGTGCTCGCGCCCGGAGCGCACGCGGACGTCAACGTGATCGACCTGGAGAGGCTCGACCTGGACACGCCGGAGATGCGCGCCGACCTGCCGCTGGGAGCGCAGCGCTTCGTCCAGCGGGCCCGCGGCTACGACTACACGCTGGTCGGCGGGGAGATCCTCGTCGACCATGACCAGCTCACCGACGCCCGTCCCGGCCAGCTCGTCACGGCGGGCTGACGTGCCGGCGCTCGACGACGAGCCGACCCAGCCCGGAGGAACGGTGCCGCAGACAACGCCGCTCGGCGAGACGACGCGCATGGACGAGACGACGCCGCTTGACCAGACGTCGCCGCTTGACGGGACGCTGCCGGGAGAGGGCTTCCGGCTCGGCGGCCGGGTGGCGGTGGTGACGGGCGCGTCCTCGGGGCTCGGCGCCGCCGTCGCCCGGGCACTCGCGGCGGCCGGCGCGCGGGTCGCCATCGTCGCCCGCCGGGAGGACCGGCTGGCGGCGCTCGCGAAGGAGATCGGCGGGCTCGCCGTCGGCGCCGACCTGCTCGACCAGGCCCAGGTCGACACGGTCGTCCCGCGGGTGGCCGCCGAACTCGGCGGCCCGGAGATCCTCGTCAACGCGGCGGGCAACATCTTCTCCCGCGACCGGGCGGAGGACGAGACGGCCGACGCGATCCTCAGCACGCTGGGACTCAACCTGGTCGCGCCGTTCCGGCTGAGCCAGGCCGTCTTCGGGCACATGAAGGCGGCCGGGCGCGGGGCGATCGTGCACGTGTCGTCGGTCAGCGGCATCGTCGGCATCCCGAGCATCCCGCAGGCGTCCTACGCGGCCAGCAAGGCCGGGCTGTCGGGCCTGACGGTGGAGCTGGCGGTGCAGTGGGCGCGGCACCGGATCCGGGTGAACACCGTCGCCCCCGGCTTCTTCCGCAGCGAGATCACCGGCGATCTCTACGACACCGAGCGCGGCCAGACCTGGCTGCGGCGCAACACGCCGCTGCCGGATGACGGCAGCCCCGAGGACATCGTCGGCGCGGTGCTGTGGCTGGTCAGCGACGCCGGCCGCTACGTCACCGGCCAGACGATCGCCGTCGACGGCGGCTGGACGGCGCGCTAGGCCTTTCCCACGGCCACATTGACGCATTGCGTCCTCGCGGTGAGGCGGGTTTGGATGGAGAAGGCTCGGCGAGCCGGTCCGTCCTGCTGGGAGGTTCAGCCCCGAGCCGTCCTGATATCCAGCGAGGAACGGGTGACGGCATGCGCGAGTACCGGAAGTTCTACATCGGCGGCGAGTGGACCGACCCGGCCGGCACGGAGACCTTCGAGGTCGTGAACCCGGCCACCGAAGAGGTCGCCGGCACGGTCGCGATGGGCTCGGCCGCGGACGTGGACCGCGCCGTGGCGGCCGCCCGCGACGCATTCCCCGCCTGGTCGGCCACCAGCCGCGCGGAACGCCTGGAGTTACTCCGGCGCGTAGTAGGCGAGTACCAGAAGCGCATGCCCGACCTCGGCGCGGCACTCACCGAGGAGATGGGCGCGCCGGCCTCGCTCGCGGGCGGCTTCCAGGTGGGCCTCGGCATCGGGCATCTCGCCAAGGCGATCGAGCTGCTGGAGACCTTCGTCTTCGAGGAGGACCGCGGCGGCGGCCTGCTGCTGGTGCGGGAGCCGATCGGCGTCTGCGGCCTGATCACGCCGTGGAACTGGCCGCTGAACCAGATCGCCGTGAAGGTGTTCCCAGCCCTGGCGACCGGCTGTACGACGGTGCTGAAGCCCTCCGAGCGGTCGCCGTTCAGCGGGCAGATCTTCGCCGAGATCCTGGCCGCTGCCGGTGTTCCCGCCGGGGTGTTCAACCTGGTCCAGGGCGACGGCCCCAGCGTGGGCGTGCCGCTGTCCGCCCACCCGGGCGTCGACATGGTCTCCTTCACCGGCTCGACCCGGGCGGGCATCGAGATCGCGCGTAACGCCGCCCCGACCGTCAAGCGGGTGGCCCAGGAGCTCGGCGGCAAGGGCCCGAACATCATCCTCGACGACGAGGCCTTCGCCGCGAACGTGGCCAAGGGCGTCGCGAGCATGATGGGCAACTCGGGCCAGACCTGCAGCGCCCCGTCGCGGATGCTGGTGCCCAGCGAGCGGATGGCCGAGGCCATCGCGGCGGCGCGCGCCGCCGCCGAGCGGGTCACGGTCGGCGACCCGAACACCGAGGTCACGATCGGTCCGGTCGTCTCCGCCAGCCAGTTCGAGAAGATCCAGGCGCTTCTTCAGAAGGGCCTCGACGAGGGCGCGACGCTGGTCGCCGGCGGCCCCGGCCGCCCCGACGGGCTGACCAGGGGCTTCTACGTCCGCCCGACCGTCTTCGCCGACGTCAAGAACGACATGACGATCGCCCGCGAGGAGATCTTCGGCCCGGTTCTGGTGATCATCGGCTACGACGGCGTAGACCACGCGGTCGAGATCGCGAACGACACGGAGTACGGCCTCGCCGGCTACGTCGCGGGCGTCGACCTGGAAGCCTGCCGCGCCGTCGCCCGCCGCATCCGCGCCGGCATGGTGACCATCAACGACGGGTTCGACTTCGCCTGCCCGTTCGGCGGCTACAAGAAGAGCGGCAACGGCCGCGAGTGGGGCGAGTTCGGCTTCCACGAGTACCTGGAGACCAAGGGCATCCTTGGCTACACCCCCGCCGGGTCCGGCTCCTAGCCGGCGGACGGCCTGACGGCGGGCCCCCGGGCTGGCGCGGATCTCCAGCCTCAGACGCGGCTGGAGATCCGCGCGCCCCCGACCGGGGCGACGGCCTGCCAGGTCCGCGTCGACGCGGCGTGTATGTCGCTGTCGAAACGGTCGACGAGCAGCGCCTGCGACGCGGCGAGATGGGCGCGGGAGATGCGCTCGGCCTCGGCCGCCCGGCCGGCCTCGATCTCGGCGAGGATGCGCCGGTGCGTGCGCACGACGGCCTGGGCGTCCTCCTGCGCGGGGTACTCGCCGCGGCTCGTCAGCAGCTCCGCCCAGCGCACCTCCTGCGCCGACCACAGGGCGACCAGGCTGCTGACGACGAGGCGGACCGTCGCGTTCGGGGTGAACGCGACGATGAGCTCGTGGAACTGCCGCGCCGTCTCGGTGAAGGCGACGCCGCTGCCGACGAGCCCGCTGCCGCCGGGCCCGCTCCCGACCAGCTCGGCCGACTGGTCCACGTTGGCGCGCAGTGCCGGCACGACCTGCGTGTCGCGGTCGTCGCGGCGGGCGCACTCGGCCGCGCACAGCGGCTCCAGCAGTTGCAGCCCGCCTGCCAGGTCGCCGAGCGTGACCCGGCCGGCCTGCAGGACCAGGCCCAGGTGGTAAGCGGCGGACGACGGGTCCGGCCGGTGGACCTCCGCGCCGCCGACGTTGCCACGCCGGACGGTGACGAGCCCCTCGGTCTCCAGGATCCGGATCGCCTCCCGCACGGACGGGTAGCTCACCCCGAACTCCTCCACGAGCTGCTCCTGAGTGGGCAGCCGGTAGCCGTCGGCGTCGTTGCCGGCCAGGATCCGGTCGCGCAGCGTCGCGGCGATGGCTTCGGCGACGCGTAGCGGGGGGATGGCCCTGCGGCGGTTCGTCGGCACACCTCAATCTTACTATCCTTATAAGTATTGACCGTACTAGCGGGCCTGCATTACGGTCTGGCGTCCATGGAGTACGACCTGGGCCCAGCGGCGGCCGCGTTACGCGGGCGGCTGCGCGCGCTGGTGCGCGAGCACGTGCCCGCCGACTACCTCGGCGCGTTCACCGCCAACCCCGCCGACCTCGCCATCGCGCAGGACTTCTGCCGGCTGCTCGCCGATGAGGGCCTGCTGTGCATGGCCTGGCCGGAGGAGTTCGGCGGCCGCGGCGCGTCGCTGTGGGAGCAGACCGTCGTCCGCGAGGAGATGTGGGCCAGCCACGAGCCGCGCGGCGCCCAGTACATGGGCGTCAACTGGGTCGGGCCGACGATCATGCGGCACGGCACGGCCGCGCAGCGCGCCCGGCACCTGCCGCCGATCTCGCGCGGCGAGGTGATCTGGTGCCAGGGCTTCAGCGAGCCGGGCTCGGGGTCCGACCTCGCCTCGCTGCGCACCGCCGCCCGCCCGGACGAGAGCGGTGACGGCACCGGCGGCCGTGCCTGGCGGATCCACGGCCAGAAGATCTGGACCTCCTACGCCACCATGGCGCAGTGGTGCTTCCTGCTCGCCCGCACCTCGACGACCGGGCGCAAGCAGCAGGGCCTGACGATCTTCCTGGTGCCGATGGACTCGCCGGGGATCGAGGTCCGCCCGATCGCCTGCATGATGGGCCCGCACCACCTCAACGAGGTGTTCTTCGACGACGTGCGGGTCACCGAGCGGGACGTGCTCGGAGAGGTCGACGGCGGCTGGACCGTCGTGCAGGAGGTGCTCGCCTTCGAACGGGTCGGCATCGCGCGCTACGCCCGCTGCGAGCGGCTGCTGCAGGAGGCGCCGGCGGCGCTCGGTGACGCCTGGGAACAGCTGCCGGCGGAGCTGCGCGGCCGGTGGGCGCGGATGCTCGTGCATGCCCGGCGCGCCCGGCTGCTCGCCTACCGGGTCGTGTCCCGGCAGGGGACGGGCCAGGTCAGCCCGGTCGACTCGGCGGCCTACCGGATCGCGGTGACGAAGCTCGACCAGGACAGCGCCGAGGTGCTCATGGAGATCGTGACGGCCGCGGAGCCGGCGGGCGACGCCGGCGAGAGCGTTCGCTACGCGGACTGGGAGCGCTGGCGGCGCGCGGTCGAGGACCACGCGCGCTATTCGGTGGCCTCGACCGTCTCCTCCGGCAGCATCGAGATGCAGCGCATCCTGCTCTCCCGGGCGCTGCTGGCCGCCTCCGGCGCGCCGACGTCCGCGCAGCCCAGGGCGGCGGCCCCGGCGAAGGCGGGGGCGGCGTCATGACCGCGGTCGTGGGGGGCGCTGTGGACGGCCTCGCCGCCGGTGGCGGCGTGCTGATGGAGCTCTCGGACGAGGCGGCCGAGTTCGGCCGGACGGCGCTGCGCGCGCTCGAGGCGGCCGGCGGAGACGAGCTGGTCCAGACCGCCGAGCGGGAGCCCGCGCGGCGCGCCGAGCTGGTCGTGCCGGTGCTCGACGACCTCGGCGCCTGGGATCTCGACCCGAGGGGGAGTGCCGACGAGCTGGAGGCGGCGGCGGCGCTGTGCCGGGCCGCCGGCTGGTGGGCGGTGCCGTACCCGGTGGCCGAGCGGCTGGTGCCGGCCGGCGGGCGGCGACGCCGACGCGCTGGTCGTCGTGGCGCCCGCGGCCCCCGGCGGCTGCGGTCGCCGGGCTGGACCTGCGGCTCGCCGCCGTCACCCTCGACGGACGGCGGTACGCGGCGACGGCGCGCGAGCCGGACGTACCGGCGCGCAAGTCGGCGTTCGTGGTGGGCCTGGACCTCGCGCCGCTCGCCGGTGAGCCGGCTGGCGAGGATGCCGAGGCCGCCGCCGTCGGCGACGTCGCGCTCGGGCTGGTGCTCGGATGCTGGACGCTGCTCGGGATGCTGGACCGGGCGATGGCGCTGACCAGGACGTACATCCTGGAACGCGAGCAGTTCGGGCAGCCGCTCGCCCGTTTCCAGGGCGTGCAGTTCCAGCTCACCGACGCGGAGGTCGAGCGGGCAGGAGTCGCCGAGCTCGCCGGCTACGCGCTGTGGAGCGTCGAGGCGGGGCTGCCCGAGGCCGTCGACGACGCGCTGGCGCTGCGGCTGGCCGCCGTAGAGGCCGCCGAGACGGTCTTCCGGGTCACCCACCAGCTGCATGGCGCGATGGGGTTCTGCGACGAGACGACGCTGTCGTGGCTGTCGCGCTACAGCCTGCCGCCGCGCCGGCTGCCGCTCGGCCGCTCGGCCACCCAGGAAGCGCTCGCGAGCCGCCTCGGCCGGCGCGGTCTCACCGGCATCTTCGGCCCGAACGCCGTGACGGGCGCGGCGTGAACGCGACACTGGCCGACCTGGCCGAGCTGCGGGTCGCGGTCCGTGACTGGTGCCGGGCGCACGTCCCGGCCGACTGGCGCGGGGCACAGACCGGCGTCGGCGACGACGAGTTCGTCGCCTTCCAGCAGGCCTGGTTCCAGGAGCTGCGCCGCGCCGGCTACGCCGTGCCGCACTGGCCGGCCGAGTGGGGCGGCGGCATGTCGGCCGCCGAGCAGATGGTGCTCTACCAGGAGCTCGCCGCCGCGGACGCGCCCCGGCTGGTGCTCGCGTTCGTCTCGATCCACCACGCGGCGGCGACGCTGCTGACCGCCGGCACCGACGAGCAGCGCCGCCGGCACCTGCCGGGGATCCTCGACGGCGAGATCTGGGTCCAGGGCTTCTCCGAGCCGGAGGCGGGCTCGGACCTGGCGAGCCTGCGCACCACCGCCCGCCGGGACAGGCGCTCGGATGGGGACGTGTTCGTCGTCAACGGCCAGAAGCTGTGGGCGAGCGGCGCGGCGCACGCGGACTGGTGCCTGCTGCTCGCGCGCTCCGACCCGGCCGCGCCGAAGCGGCGCGGCATCTCCTACCTCCTGATGGACATGCGCTCGCCGGGCCTGGACGTGCGGCCGATCCGCAACGCGCTGGGGGATTCGCACTTCTGCGAGATCTTCCTGAACGACGTCGAGATCCCGGCGGAGAACCTCGTCGGGCCGGAGAACTCCGGCTGGCAGGTGGCGCAGGCGACGCTGTCCGCCGAGCGCGGGATGACCATGCTGGAACTCGCCGAGCGGCTCGGCAACGTCGGTCTGCGCTCGCTCGTCGACACCTGCAGGCGGCCGGACACGGCCGGGCACCGGCCGATCGACGACACGCTGGTGGCGGACCGGCTCGCCGCGTTCGACACCGAGATCGCCGGGCTGCGGGCGCTGTGCCGCGACCTGGTCGAGCGCCACGACGCCGGCACCGTCGGCCCGGCCGACGCCTCGGTCGTGAAGGTCTACTACAGCGAGCTGCTGCAGCGGATGACCGGCTTCGGCGCCCAGATCGCGGGACTCGGCGCCCTGACCGAGCTCGCCAAGCCCGCGTCCAGTGGCTGGGAGTCGGGCAGGTGGCTGCTCGACTTCATCGGCTCGTGGGAGTGGACGATCCCCGGCGGCACGAACGAGATCCAGCGCACGATCATCGGGGAACGGGGCCTCGGCCTGCCCAGGGAGCCGTGACTGCATGAACGCTCATTCATCCGAGCTGACCAGCGTCGCGCCGACGGCCGCGCCAGGAGCAGACGCCGGAGCTGACGAGGAACTGCGGGCCGAGCTGCGGGCGGTCGCCCGCGACCTGCTCGCGGCCGCCGGTGGCAAGGACGGCGGGGACGGCGCCGAGGTCGACTGGGCGCTGCTCGCCGAGGCCGGCTGGCTCGGGCTGGAGGTGCCGGACGAGCTGGACGGCGCCGGCGTCACCGTCGCCGAGACCGCCGTCGTCTGCCAGGAGCTGGGCCGCGCCGCCGCGCGGGCACCGTACCTGGGGACGGCCGTGCTGGGCGTGGGTGCGCTGCTGGCGCTGGAACCGGCCGACGGTCGTGACGACCTGCTGCGAGCGCTCGCCGGCGACGCGCCGCGGCTCGCGGTCGCGCTTCCCACCGGCGACGCGCCGCTCGGCCCGGCCGGTCTGCCGGCCGCGGTCCCGTTCCGGCTGGCGGGGGCGGGTGGCGCCCGGCGGCTCACCGGGCGCGCGCAGTTCGTGCCCGACGCCGCCGAGGCCGAGACGCTCCTGCTGCTGGCGCTGGACGAGGGCGACGAACCCGTCGTCGTGCGCGTCGCGCCCGGCCAGCGGGGAGTGCGGGTCACGGCCACGCCGGTGCTCGACGTCAGCCGGAGCCTGAGCGAGGTGGCCGCGACGGACGCGCCGGTCGAGGCGGGGTCGGTGTGGCGGTTCGGCGGCGATGGACGGGCCGGCGGGCGGCTGCTGCTCGCGCGGGGCGCGCTCGCCGTCGCGTGCGACAGCCTGGGCGCCGCCGAGGCGATGCTCGCGGCCACCGTCGAGTACGCGAGCGTGCGCCACCAGTTCGGCCGGCCGATCGGCTCGTTCCAGGCGGTCAAGCACGGCTGTGCCGACATGCTGGTGTCGGTCTCCGTCGGCCGCGGGCTGGTCGTCGAGGGCACGCGCGCGCTGGCCGCGGCGAGCGCCGCCCAGGTCGCCGGCGGTGCCGGCGGTGCCGGGGGCGTCGATGAGGCCGCCGTGAGCGCCGCCGAGGTCGCGGTGTCGCGCGCCAAGTCATACATGTGCGCGGCGGCCGTCGACGTCGCGGGCAAGGCGATGCAGCTGCACGGCGGCATCGGCTACACCTGGGAGAGCGGCGTGCACCGGTACCTCAAGCGCGCCGCTCTGTCTCGCGCCCTGTTCGGCTCGCCCGCCGCCCACCGGGCCCGCCTCGCCCGCCGTCTCGACGCCGACGCGGCGGGTAGGGCTTGATGACTCGCCGTGCCACCGGGTGGCGCCCGCGTCGGGACGCCGCCCGTCGGGGCGACGCCCCGACGGGCGGCAGGTCGCGGCCAGGTCCTTCGATCTGGATCTGGCGTCCGCGCCTCCGGCTGGCTAGGATGTGAGCGTTCGCTCTCTTAGAGGGCAGATCCATCCGTAGGCCCGAACCCTGCAGCCCACGGCTCCATACGCCCGCAACTCCGCAAGCCCGTAACAACTCCGCAAGCCCGTAACTCTGTCCGACCTATCGCCCAGCCGAAGGCGTCCCCGCGATGCCGGCCGGGCGGACCGCCCGCTGGAGGCCCTGTGTCGTTCAACTGGTTCGTCTCGGTCGACGACCACCTCATCGAGCCGGCTCGGCTGTGGCAGGAGCGGCTGCCCCAGCGCTGGCGGGACACCGGGCCCCGCATCGTCCGGGACGGCGCGTCGGAGTTCTGGGTCTACGAGGACCGCCAGATCGTCACCACGGGCCTGAACGCCGTCGCCGGCAAGTCGCGCGAGGAGTTCTCGCCCGAGCCGATCACCTACGAGGACATGCGCCTCGGCTGCTACGACCCGGCCGCCCGCGTCGCGGACATGGACCAGGGGCACGTGCTCTCGTCGATCCTGTTCCCGAGCTTCCCGCGTTACTGCGGGCAGGTGTTCCACGAGGCGAAGGACAAGGAGCTCGGCCTGCTCTGCGTCCAGGCCTGGAACGACTTCATCCTGGAGGAGTTCGCCGGTGACTTCCCCGGCCGCTTCATCCCGATGATGATCATTCCGCTGTGGGACCCGGCCGCGGCCGCGGCCGAGATCGAGCGGACGGCGGCGCGCGGCGGCAAGTCGATCGCGTTCTCGGAGAACCCGACGAAGCTCGGCCTGCCGTCGATCCACACCGACTACTGGGACCCGGTGTTCCAGGCCTGCAACGACACGAACTACGTCATCTCGATGCACGTCGGGTCGTCGTCCAACCTGATCCGCACCTCGGCGGACATGCCGACGCTCGCGTTCATGGCCTACTCGGCGGCGGCGAACCAGGCGGGCACGCTGCTCGACTGGCTGTTCAGCGGCATCTTCCCGAAGTTCCCGAACCTGAAGATCGCCCTTTCCGAGGGCTCGATCGGCTGGATTCCGTACTTCCTGGAGCGCGCCGAGCAGGTCATCGACAAGCAGCGTTTCTGGGCGTCGCGCTTCGACATCGACATGAATGCCTCCCACGAGCGCGGCGAGGCGAAGGGCGCGGCGTCCTTCGACCTGGACACCGACATCCGCAAGCTGTTCCACGACCACGTCTTCGGCACGTTCATCGAGGACCAGGCCGGCATCCGGCTGCTGGACATCATCGGCGAGGACAACGTGATGCTCGAGTGCGACTACCCGCACTCGGACTCCACCTGGCCGGACACCATCTCGATGGCCAACAAGTGGCTCGGCCACCTGTCCGAGGACGTCCAGCACAAGATCACCGTCGGGAACGCGGCTCGCGTCTACAACTTCACCCCGGCCGAACCGGCGGCAATCTCCTAACGCCCACCCGGTCGACAGCTTTGGCCGGCCGGCCGGTCGGTACCCCGGCCGGCCGGCTCGGCCCTTTCCACCACTCACCCGGCGCCGGACCCGCGCCCTCGGACCCGCGCCCCCGGGCCGGGTTCCCGCTGGCACCCGCGTCCGTCCAGTCGGCCCATTCGCCGGCCGCCGGCCGCCGGTTTCACCACGAGGTGACCGCGCCCGTGCGAACCCTTTTCAAAATCTCAGACCGCCATTCCAGGCGTTCTTTTCGCGTTCAACGATACGGAGAAATGAAAATGTCAGTAGTTCGGCCGAGCGCGGCTGGAAGACCCCGGATTCGCTTACCCCGCAAGCAGCTGGTCGCGGCGCTCTTAGGCGTGACGCTCGCCGTCGCGGCCTGCGGCAGCTCGTCGGACTCGGACAAGTCCGACGGCGCCGGGGCCACCGCCACCGCGCCCAAGCCGACCGGTGCCCCGATCAAGCTGGGGCTCATGACCGGCATCCAGACCGACGCGGTGTCCCAGCCGTGGGTCGCGCAGGCCGCGAAGATCGCGGCGGCGGCGGTCAACGCGAACGGCGGGATCCTGGGCCGGCCGGTCGAGATCGACGTCTGCGACGACCACAACACGCCTCAGGGTGCCTCGGTGTGCGCCCAGAAGCTGCTGGTCGAGGACAAGGTCCTCATGATGTCCGGTGACGACGGCACGATGGAGCCGAGCCTGCTCCCGACGCTGGACACGGCCAACACGATCTCCTGGGCGAGCCTCGGCGCCGCGTCGCCGTCCCTGCAGAACCCGCGCGTCTACATCCTGGAGCCGGTTCTCGTCGGCTACCGGATCCTCCCGCAGATGCTGCCGGCGAGCAGCAAGCACGTCGCCTACATCTCGGCGGACTCGGCCATCGCGCAGTCGTCGGCGAAGGTCTCGGCCAGCTACTACCCGCCGTCGGTCACGGTCGACCAGGTCAAGTTGGGCCTGACGGCCACCGACTTCCAGCCGACCTGCCTGCAGATCAAGCAGAGCGGCGCGGACACCGCGGTCGCCGCGATCAACCCGCGTCAACTCGCCCCGCTGATCCAGACCTGCAACCAGATCGGCCTGACCAAGCTGATGTGGGCGCTGCCGAGCATCGTGCTCACGCCGCAGGTCGTCGAGACCGTCACGAATCTCAAGCAGCCGAACCTGGTGGTGCTCGCCTTCGGTGAGGGTGCCATCGGCGCGTTCAACGACGACGTCGCCAAGTACGCGAAGCAGGTCGGCGGGATCACCAACACCATCGGTGACTCGGCGATCAACGCCTGGCTCAGCGTCAAGCTGCTCGCGGACATCATTCCCAAGGTCGGCGTCGTCGACGCGGTGAAGATCCGGGAGTACCTGGACAAGCAGACCGCGCTCGACACGCAGGGCGCGACCGCGCCGATCGACTTCACCTCCGCGGGCGTTCAGGGCATCCCGCGGGTGAAGAACCAGTCGGCGTCGCAGGGCGAAATCAAGGACGGCAAGCTCGTCGTCACCGTCGAGAAGCCGTTCATTGTGGGTAAGCCGCAGCAGTAGCCGCGCGCTCCGGCACGACGCGCCGGGCCGTGCCGCCGGGACATCGTGTCCGGCGGCGCGGCCCGGCACCGCCGTACGGCGGGCCCGGTCCGGGCCGGGCGGCGCGCGGACGGGGCGAACCGAACAGGAAGGACTGGCGGTGGACAGGGAAGCGCTCGAACACAGCCTCGCGCGTCGGTTGCTCGACCACATCGACAACCGCACGACGGACATGGCCGACGACGTCATGGAACTGCCGACCGACATCTACTCGGCGCAGCGGCAGGCCGAGGAGATCGAGGCGCTGTTCCTCGACCAGCCTCTCGTCCTCTGCCTGTCGGGCGCGCTACCAGAACCGGAGACCTACCGGACGGTCGACCTGCTCGGGACCCCCGTGCTGCTGACCAGGGACGGCGACGGCCAGGTGCACGCCTTCCTCAACGCCTGCCGCCATCGCGGTGTGCGGCTCGTCGACGGGGCGGGGGAGGCCATCCGGCTGACCTGCCCGTTCCACGCCTGGACCTATGGCCTCGACGGGAAGCTCGGCCGCATGCCGGTGCCCGACGGCTTCACCGGGCTGGACAAGAGCCGCAAGGGTCTGGTCCCACTCGAGGTCACCGAGGGCTACGGGCTCATCGTCGGCCGGCTGCGGCCCGGCCCACCGGTCGACATCGACGAGTATCTGGGCCCGGAGCTGGCCGGCGAGCTGGCGCTGCTCGACTTCGCCGACTGGCAACCTCACAGCGAGCCGCACGTGCACAAGGTGGGCGGCAACTGGAAGGTCACCCTGGACACCTTCCGGGAGAACTACCACTTCAACTACCTGCACAAGACCACGCTCGCCACCTACGCCGTCGGCGGCGTGCTGACGTTCGACCCGTTCGGCCGGCACCTGCGCAACAGCTCCGCGCTGAAGTCGATCGTCGAGCTGCGCGAGCGCCCCGAGGCCGACTGGGGCGACGTCGGCGGGCACTTCAGCTACCAGTACGCGCTGTTCCCGAACGTCAGCCTCACCTTCGACGCGCGGCACGTCGAGCTGTGGCAGATCCTCCCGGTCGACGAAAGCAGCTCCGAGGTCGTGCACACCTCCTACCTGCGTCCCGGCCTGACGGACGAGGAACGGTCGAAGGCGGTCGACATGGCGCCGTGGATCTGCGAGACCGTCGTCGACGGCGAGGACTTCTGGGTGGCCGGCCGCACCGAGCCGGGCGTGCGCCTCGGCATGATCGACACGGTCGTGTTCGGCCGCAACGAGCCGGCCCCGCAGCACCTGCACCGCGGGTTCGAGGCCGCGCTCGGGGCCCACCGCGCCCGCCACGCCGCCGGGGCGGGGTCGGCGTGAGCGGGACCTCCTCCGTCGGGTCCACCGACTCCGCCGGCGCTCCGTCGCCGACCGCTCCTTCACCGGCTGCTCCGTTGCTGACTGACGAGCCCGAGCCCGACCGCGTCGACGTGTCGGCGGCGGACGCCGCCACGGTGGTGACCGAGATGGCGCGCCGATTCCAGTCCGGTGACGTCGAGGGCGCGTTCGCGCTGATGTACCCGGAGATCCGGGTCCAGCAGCCGGACTCGCTGCCGCATGGCGGCTGGCACGAGGGCCAGGCCGGCATGGCGGCGATGAACGTCGAGGCCGGCCGCCACTGGGACCGTGCCATCACCAACCCGCTGGTCTTCGGCGACGCGACCCGCGCCGTCCAGCTCACCACCCAGACCTGGACCGCGAAGGCCACCGGCCGCTCGGCGACGGTCGACGTCATCGAGGTCTTCACCGTCGCCGGCGGCACCATCCGCGAGATCCGCGTCTTCCAGCAGGACACACATCTCCTGCTCGCCCTGCTCGCGGAGGACTAGGACCGGGCCCATGATCACCACGGACGTGTCGTCGCGGTCGTGATTCGACCGAATGCACGACGACGCCAACACGTCCGTGGTGATCAACCGGTCGTTCATCGCTTCCAGAAGGCCTGGCGTGACCTGCGCGTGGGGGCGTCCGGCGAGGAGCGGTCGTCGGTGAGCTGGTCGGCGCGTCCGTCGCGGATGGCCTCCAGGGTCGCGCGGGCGTGCTCCCAGAGCCGGGCCGCGTCCGACGGGTCCGGGGACGCGGCGGTGAGCTGGTTGGCGAGCCTCTCCAGCGCCGCGCACGCCGCCTCGTGCTGACCGGCTCGTCGCCACCCGGGCAGCGCCGCGCGGATGCGGCCGGCGAGCGCGGCCAGGTCGGCCGCCCCGCGGCGCGGCGAGGGCCCGTCGCCCGTGGACAGCACCGCCAGCTCGGCGGCGACGAACGCCCAGAGCGTGCCGGCACCCGGGTCGGCACCGGCGTCGGACGGTCCGGAACCGGTGGTCAGCTTGGCCTTTTGCCGGCCACGGCCGGTCCCTCGCCCGGGCCGCGGGCCGGGCCGCGGGCCGGGCCGAGGGGCGGCAGGTGAGCTCAGAGGGCCGCTGGCGAGGAAGTCAGGCACGTCGAAGTCATCCGAGCCCGCCGGGGTGTCCCGCCGCGCTCGGATGGGCGCGGGCCCGGCAGGCGCGGGAGGAACGACCGACGGAGGCATCGGCTGGTACATCGGGGGCGGTGGTCCGGCGGGCGCGGCGAAACTGGCGGCGACGGCGCTGCCGGCGAACAGCGGGACGCCGGCCGGCGTCCCGCCGGCGACCGGCGACTCGTAGGACCAGCCGCTGGGGAGGTCGACGGGCTGCGTCACCCGGCGGACCGTGCCGCCCTCGTTGACGACGCGCTGGTCGACGGCGACGAACGCGGTGAAGCGGGACAGCACCCGGTAGCGCAGCGACGTCTCGACGATGCGCTTCTCCAGCGCCTCATGGCCGCGCCGCTCGGCCTGGTCGGCCGCGTACCGGTCCTCCAGGTCGCGGATGCGGGCCCGTGCCCAGAGGGCCGTGAGAGCGGGGTTGCCGCTCGCCGCCGCGGCGGCCGCCGTCTGCCATGGAGAACCCCCGTCGGCGGCCTGCCCGGCGACGGTGACGGTCCCCACCGGCGGGCCGGTGAACCGGCCGGTGATGACGACGGGAGCACCGGTGAACAGGTCGGGCAGCGGCGCCGGGCTCAGCGAGTCGGCGTCGACGGCCAGGTCCGCCGGCCCCGCCGGGAGCAGCCGCAGGCCGGTGACCACGGGCGCGTCGATGCGGCGATGGATGTGGCGCATCGCGTCGTCCAGCCGGTCCTCGGACTCGACCAGCTCGCAGCGGCCGGCCGGGCCGGACAGCCGGCGCAGGAACGCCTCGTTCACCGCCCGGTCGATGCCGACGGTGTGGACCCGCACCCCGGTGAGGCCGGTGGCGAGCTCGCGCAGCAGCTGGTCCTCGTTGCCGACCTGGCCGTCGGTGACCAGCACGACGACCCGGTCGCGCTCGGGCGTCTCGGACCGCGGGCGGAGCAGGGCGGCGGCCTGCCGCAGCGGCTCCAGCATCTCCGTCCCGCCGCGGGCCTCCAGGGTGGCCAGGAACTCCACGGCCCGGAACCGGGCGCGGTCGCTGGCAGGCGCGAGCCCTGAGGGCAGGGCCGGCGGGGTGTCGACCCGGTTGTCGAAGGCCAGCACCGCGAAACGGTCACCGCCACGCAGGGTGTCGACGATCCGGCCGGCGGCCCGCCGCGCCGCGACCATCTTCCAGCCGCCCATCGAGCCGGACCGGTCGAGCACGATCACCACGTCCCGGTCCCGGGCCCGCGTCGTACCGGCCGGCGGCAGGATCGTGAGCGCGAACGTCCCGCCGCCCGCCGCGCCGCCCGCGCCGACAGTGGCTGTCTCGCCGTCCGCGGTCGTGGCGCCGTCCGCCGCAGGCTCGTCGGGCAGTACCGACAGCGAGGTGCTGACTGCCTCGTCCGCGTCGAACGTCAGGCGCAGCAGGAAGTCGCGGTCGGCTCGATCGCCCGGCTCCAGCCGGACGCGCAGGCCGTCCGTGCGTCGTTCGGTGATGACCGTGTGCAGGCTCGCGTCGACGGAGGCCAGCGGCAGGCCGGCCGGGTCGATGTCGACGGCCACCGAGAGGCGCTCCGGGTTCGGGAAGCCCGGCAGCAGCACCGGCGGGCTGATCCGGGACGCGTCCGGCACGGCGTCGGTGTCGGCCGTGACCCCGTCGCCGACCTGCTCGCCCGCGAGCGGGGCACCGGGGATGTAGCGGGGCGCGACGACGAGCGGGAAGCGGAAGGTCGCGGCGCCGTCCTCGTAGGACAGCTCTCCGGCCAGCGTCAGGCGGACGGTGACCCGCTCGCCGGGCAGGATGTTGCCGACCCGCATGGTGAAGACGCCGGGGCGCTCCTCTTCGGCGATCGACGCGCGCCTGCCCTGGGTGATGGCCGTGTCGTAGTCCGCCCGCGCCTGGCCACGTTCCTTGAGCTCGGCCTCGACGACCCGGCCGTCCGCCTCCATCCGTAGCGCGGTGACCGCGGCCCGCGGCGGCAGCGGGAAGATGTAGGTGGCCTCGAGTGGCTCGTCGTACGGGTTGTGAAAGCCCTGGCTGAGCGTGATGGTCGACGCGAGGCCGGTGACTGCGGCCTGGACGTCGATCGCGTCGAGTGGCAGGTTGCCGCGCCCGGTCCGCAGGCAGCCGAGGCCGTCCTCCTCGTTCCGTCGAGGCGCGTCCGCCTGGGCCGGCGGTTCCGGCTCGACCAGGTCGACCATGCCGACGGTGCTGATCCGTTCGAGGTCGGTGCTCACCGTTCCCCTTCCTCCGCCGCCTGTCCGCGACCACTCGACCCGACGAGCGGCGTTCCCGGCGTGCCCTGTCATCTTGACAGTGTCACGATGACACTGTCAAGATGGCCACATGAGGTCGCGCAGGGATGTCGAGCAGGGATCATGACTGTGGACCCTGACGTCGAGGCCGCGGGGGAGTACGCGGACGCCGGTCCGTGGACCCTCGGGGAGCTCCCCAGCCGGGTGGCGGCGCTGCTCGCCGGCAACTACGAGGGCCAGAGCAGTGGCCGCGTCGGCGAGCTGCCGACCGAGCGGACCGTCCGCTGGTACGCCACGATCGGCCTGGTCGACCGGCCGGTCGCCACTCGTGGCCGCGTCGCCCTCTACGGCCCTCGGCACGTGCTCCAACTCGCCGCGATCAAGAAGCTTCAGTCCGAGGGGCGGTCGCTCGCAGAGATCCAGCAGCGACTGCTCGGCGCGTCCGACCCTCAGCTCACGGAGCTGGTCGGAGCGCCGCGTCCCGTCCGCGCGTCCATGGCCGTCCCGCCCGCGGCGGCGCCCGCCGAGTTCTGGAAGCGCGGCGCGCCGAGGCGCCCGGCGGCGCGGCCGCCCACGTCGGTCGCCGCGTCAGCGTCAGCGCCCGGTCCCGCGCCCGGACCCGGACCCGGACCCGCGGGCGCGGGCGCGGCGACCGCCGTGCCAGCCATCCGGCTGGGTGACACTGTCACGCTCGTCCTGGGTGCCGCCGCCCGGACGCCGGACGCCGACGAGCTCGACGCCATCGCGGCGGCCGCGGTTCCCCTGCTCGATCTGCTCGTCCGCCTCGGCCTGGCTCCCGGTTACGGTTTCGGTGACCTGCGGCCAGAGGATGGAGACGGCCATGGAAGTCGCACCTGGGCGCGATGACTCACAGGAGACCCTCTGGAATGGCGCCGCCGCGCGTGGCTGGACGGTGGTGCAGGACCTGATCGACGAGATGTACCGGCCGTTCGAGGACCTGCTCGCGGAGGCGGTGGTTCCCGGCTCCAGCGTGCTCGATGTCGGCTGCGGTACGGGCGCGACGACCCTCGCCGCCGCGCGGCGGGCGGGCCCGGCGGGACGTTGCGTGGGCGTCGACGTCTCGGAGCCGATGATCGCGGCCGCCCGGGCGCGGATCGAACGGGCGGGTGTGTCGGCCGGCTTCGTCCGCGCCGACGCCGCCACGCACGCTTTCGAACCGGCCGGCTTCGAGCTGCTCGTCTCCCGCTTCGGCGTCATGTTCTTCGACGACTTCCCCCGAGCCTTCGCGAACCTGCGGCGGGCCGGGACGGACACCGCAACGATCCGGTTCATCACCTGGCGGAGCCCCGGCGAGAATCCGTTCCAGACGACGGCCGAGCGGGCCGCGGCGCCGCTCCTGCCACACCTGGCGCCCCGCGACCCGGACGCGCCCGGCCAGTTCGCCCTCGCGCGGGAGGACCGGGTCCGCGATTTCCTCGACGAGGGCGGCTGGACCGGCATCGACATCCAGCCGATCGACGTGGAGGTCGCGCTGCCGGAAACGGAGCTGGTTCGCTACCTCACCCTGCTCGGTCCCGTCGGCCGGGCGCTTCAGGGGGTCGACGAGCGGACCCGCGCCCAGGTCGTCGAGACTGTCCGCCCCGCCTTCGACCCCTACCAGCGGGGCACGGAGATCCGGTACACCGCGGCGTGCTGGCTGGTCGTCGCCCACGCACAGGCGGGGCAGCCGTAGCGCCGTGGCACGGAGGAGCACGGCCAACAGGACGCACCAGACGAGAGCGGAGCCGGTTCCCCCGGGGACCGAGCCGGCCGTCAGCCGGTTCAGGGCGAGGGACGGGCCTCCGGCCGACCAGCGTGGGTCGTCGATGCCGAACACCGCCGCCACGCTGCCCAGCGTCACGGTCAGGACGGCGAGGACGAACCGCGCGATGTTCTGTCCGAAAATGATCGCGGAGTCGGGCGCGAGCAGGGCCAGTGGATTCATCGTGGCGTCATTCCAAGCTGGGAGCGGCGGCGATACGTGGGCGAGGTGGTGCGACGAGGTAGGCGCGAGTCCCTGCTGGGCGGCGGCGGTGTTTCCGTCATTTCTCGTCGACCTCCGCGCTCGTTTCGGGCGGGCTATCTCAGGACGACCGCGAGCGTCGCCGCGATGATGACGATGCTCTGGGAGCTGTGGACGGCGATGCCGATGAGGGCGCTGCGGTAGCGTTTCGCCGGGTAGGAGAGAGCGAACGTGTCGAACAGCGCGCTGGAGATGGCCCACGGCATGTGCAGGTGGTAGGTGGCGAACAGGACGCCGTTCGCGACCCAGTCACGCCGGCCGAAGACGCCGTTCATGCGGGGCAGCAGCAGACCTCGGAACAACAGCTCCTCACCCAGCACCGTGTTGAAGACGGCGAGCGCCACGACCAGGGCGAACCAGCTCCATGATCCGGAGAAGAGCTGCTGGCCGGCGGGCGAGTCGAGGAACGTCCCCATGTCGCGATTCGCCGGATACGGCGCCATGGGCAGGAACTCCTCGGCCGCGAAGAGCAGCAGGCATGGAACGAGCACGAGCCAGAGCCGCCCGCCGCGACGTTCCGTGCGCGTGCCGCGCGGGGCACGCAGCCACAACACGTCCCGCACGCGGGACCACCGCAGGGACCGCTGCTCCCTGGCGACCAGGATGACGACGAGCAGGAACTGCCAGACCAGGCCCATCGTCATGCAGAGCAGGAGGGCGCGGGCCAGCGGCGCGGGCCCATCGAGCCGGTGCGCGAGCCAGGGAGTGGCCACCCAGGACAGAAATGCCATCGGCAACGCGGCCGCCGCCCAGACCGCGCCGATCTGGCGAAGCGAATACTGCGGCGGCTGGCCACGTTCCGCGGCGTTTTCGTCGGTGGTACGCGCAGTCAATCTTTCTCCGGCCGCGCTCGATGTCATGGCGGTCATCGCCGATCCTTTCGGTCGTCTGGTCGTGATGCCGAATACGACGTTATGGACGCGACAAGGCGATGTCATCGAGCCAAGGGAACATTGACGTTCCTACCCCAGGGGGAGCCGCCTCTTACTTTGGTCGGAGGCGAGGAGCCCTAAAGGGCGCTATGTTCGACGCGTGAAGCGCCTGTGGTCGTTCGCGCGGTGGTTCGTCCGTAGCCACGGTCTGGACCTGCTCATCGTGGTCGCCGCGGTTGAGGGCGCTCTCGACGCCGCCTGGTGGCGGGACCCCGCCGACGAGCAGGCGTCCCGCTGGTTCGCCGTGCCCGCGACGGTCCTCGTCGTGATACCGCTGCTCGGCCGTCATGTCCGGAGCGGTTGGCCAGGTCGCGGCGACTCGGGCCGGGCTGGTTCGGCGGTGATCGATTCGGGTAGTCCAGAGGTGGCCGGCTCTGGCGGCGCGAGCGGCTGGCGGTTCGCGGCGCCAGTGCTGGTCTTCCTGCTGGCGGGCGCGTTCTCGTTCGTCGACGGGTCCCTCGTCACCGCCAGCGCGGGCGTGTTCGCGGCGGGAATGGTCGCGTCCCTGCTGCTGGGGCAGCTCGCGGACAGCCGGCAGGCCGGCATCGGTCTCGCCGTCGTCCTCGCCGGCACGGAGATCATCGTCTCCAACGACCCAGCCCATGACACCGACAACTTCGTCTTCACGCCCGCGCTGTTCGCGATCGCCTGGCTCGCCGGCTTCGCGCTGCGCGAGCGCACCGCGCAGGCGGCCGCGGCCGAGGAACGAGCCCTGCTGGCCGAACGTGAGCGCGCCGCCGGGGCTCGGGTCGCCGTGGCGGAGGAACGTGCCCGGATCGCGCGCGAGCTGCACGACGTCGTCGCCCACGCGGTCAGCGTGATCGTGCTGCAGTCCGGTGCCGTCCGCCACGGCCTGCCCGACGCGTTCCAGGAGGAGAAGGAAGCGCTGCGCGGTGTGGAACGGACCGGCCGGACGGCGCTGGGCGACATGCGTCGCCTGCTCGGCGCGTTGCGCCGCGACGACGAGCACCCCGACCTTTCGCCCCAGCCGGGGCTTGGCAACCTGGAGCTCCTGACGGCCGACTTCCGCCACGCGGGCCTGCCGGTGCGGCTACGGGTCGAGGGCGAGCGCGGCGAGCTGCCACCGGCGCTCGATCTCTCCGCCTACCGGATCATCCAGGAAGGGCTCACGAACGCCCTCAAGCACGCGCGCGCCAGCCATGCCGAGGTCCTGATCCGCTTCGAGCCGGGCCAGCTGTCGATCGACGTCAGCGACGACGGGCACGGCGGATCGCCGGGCGACAGCATCGGCTATGGCCTGGTCGGCATCCGGGAGCGGGTGAAGATCTACGGCGGCGAGATGACCGCGGGTCCGGCTCCCGGCGGGGGCTTCCTGCTGCGGACGCGCCTGCCGCTCCCGCCGGGCACCGGTTCCGGCGTGGCCGGCCGCGCCGACTTCGCCGGCCGCGCCGACTTCGCAGATCTCGCAGATCTCGCCGATCTCAACGGTTCCGCTGGCGGTGGGCGATGACCATCCGAGTACTCGTAGCCGACGACCAGTCCATGATCCGCGCGGGCTTTCGCATGCTGCTCGCCCGCGAGCCGGACATCGAGGTCGTCGCCGAGGCGAGCAACGGCCGGGAGGCGGTGCGGCTGGCGGCCCGCTGTGACCCGACGGTCATCCTGATGGACATCCGGATGCCCGAGCTCGACGGCCTGCACGCCACCCAGCAGATCCTCGCGGCGAACGGGTCAGCGCGCGTCCTGATTCTCACGACGTTCGACCTCGACGAGTACGTCTACGAGGCGCTCCGCTCCGGGGCCAGCGGCTTCGTCCTCAAGGACGACCCACCGGAGCAACTCATCGCCGCGATCCGCACCGTGGCGACCGGCGACGCGCTGCTGTCGCCGACCGTCACGAGACGGGTGATCAGCCAGTTCGTCCGCATCCCTCGCCCCACGCCCCCGCCGGAGCTGACCGACCTGACGTCGCGCGAACGGGACGTCTTCCGCCTGATCGCCCTCGGTCGGTCCAACGCGGAGATCGGCCGGGAGCTCTTCATCGGCGAGGGAACCGTCAAGACGCACGTCACCCACGTCCTGCAGAAGCTGAACCTGCGAGACCGCGTCCAGGTGGTCGTCCTGGCCTACCAGACCGGCCTGGTCACCCCGGGCGCCGACCGCCCCGTCAGCCGCGAGTAGGCCCCCAGACCACTGCCACAGCCAGCGCGACGGCTCAGCCGCCCCCGCCGATGGCGAAGGAACGCAGAGCCAGGTCCGGGGCGCTCTTCCTCGCGTTCTCGGGAGGCTCGCCGCAGACGAGGACCGGGAGGTCGCGGGCGACCTCGACCGTCGCGGTCGCGCGCCCAGGACCGGACGGGCCGTCCCAGGCCAGGTCGACGGTGGCCGAGCGGCCGTCGGGCGCCGGGTCGGTGCTCGCCGAGGTGAGCCGGTGGTCCAGCCAGGCCCAGCCGAAGCGTTCGAAGAGCTCGCGTTCGGCCACCTGGCCCCACATCCCGAGGGCGGTGGTGCCGCGATAGTGGCCGCTCAGCGGCGGCCTGCCGGCCCGGCGGACGATCGTGTCGAGCACGTCGGCGTCGAGAAATCCCCACGCCAGCCCGTCGGGCAGGGTGAAGCCGGTGGGGGCGAAGCGGTGGCCGCCGGTGTGGCTGCAGCGGCGGACGCGCACGTCCGGCCACGCGCCGGTCTCCTCCAGGGCGAGCCGAGTGCCGAGCCGGCCGCAGCAGGTGTCCCGCGTGCCGTGCCCGCAGATCAGCACCTCCGGCGGCGCGGGCCGGCCCCGCCCGTCCGGTGCCTCGACGAGCCGGGCGATCTGGTCGACGACGTCCCCGGCAGGGACTACGTGGTCGGTGCCGGTGAAGCCGCCCGTCGGGGAACGTCGCCAGATCGTCACACCCACCCCGGCGCCCGCGCCCGCCGCGAGCCGCGCGGGCAGGCCGGCCGGCTGCCCGTCGATCGACGGGCGCACGGCGAGCAGCCTGGCCGGTGGCAGTCCCCGCCGGGCCAGCCCGGCGAAGATCGGTAGCTCGCCGATGTCGTGCGGCCACGGCGGCGGCGTCTCGATCAGGACGAACAGGTCGCAGGTGAGCGCCGAGCCGATCGGGTCCGCTCCCTGTGCCTGGGTCCAGGGAGCGCACCGGTAGGACTGGCCGGAGTCGGGGGGCGTCGCCTGTGGTGAGGAGTCGACGGTCACGGCGGTCACCTTCCGTTCAGCCGATCCCGGCCCGGACGGCGCCGGTCATCTCCCGAAACCTACTTACCCACGGGGTGAGGTAGTCCTCCGCCGCGGCTGTGTCATCCGGCACTGGCAGCTGGAGGCGCACGTCGGTGACCCCGGCCGCGAGCAGTGCCGCGAGACCGTCCATCGTCGCGCCCAGCTCCGGCGTCCCGTCCGGGCCGGGCACGTTCGCGAGCTTGCCGGCGATCCCGAGCTCCAGCGGGTCGCGGCCGTGTGCGGCGACGGCGTCGCGCATCCGGGGGATCGTCTCGACCAGGTCGGCGGCGCGGTCGGACGCCGGCCCCCACGGGATCCAGCCGGCGCCGAACCGGGCGAGGCGGCGCATCGCGCCGGGGTTGACCGTTCCGCTGACCCAGATCGGCACGCCGCCCGGCTGGACCGGCTTCGGGTTGAGATGGATGTTCTCGAAGGACAACTCGGGGGAGTGGTAGCTGGCCCGGGGCTCCCGCCACAGCAGCTGGCAGACCTCGAGGGTGTGGTCGAGCAGCCGGCCGCGCCGGGAGAACTCCAGCCCGGCGGCCTCGTACTCCTCGCGCTGCCAGCCGATGCCGACACCGAGGTCGAGCCGGCCGCCGGAGAGCACGTCCAGCGTGGCGGCGCTCTTGGCCAGCACGACCGGCCTGCGCAGCGCGGCGAGCAGGATGCTGTTGGTGAGCCGCACCCGCGACGTCATCCCGGCCAGGAACGACATGGTCGTCATCGGCTCGAGGAAGTGGCCGTCCGGCCCCGTCGGCTGCCCGCCGCCGACGCGGCCGCCGATCTCGGGCCGCGCGTAGTTCTCCATGTGCTCGCCGAAGACGACGTGCTCACCGGAGAGCACCACCCGGTCGATGCCGGCCCGGTCGGCGGCGACTACCCGGCTGAGCAGCGGGCGCCACGAGCCGGGGTCCGCCGGCGCCAGCGCCAGGTAACGGATCGAGAGCTGGGCGGTGCTCATGCGTTTCCGCCCGCGAGCGCCTCCGCGAGCGACGCGGGCAGGCCGATGGAGCGCGGCTCCAGGAAGCTCGCCAGCCCCTCCGGCCCGAGCTCGCGGCCGAGCCCGGACTGCTTGAACCCGCCGAAGGGCACCAGCGGGAACGGCGGGAAGTCGGTGCCCACGTTCACGGCGCCGGTGCGCAGCCGGCGCGCGACGGCGAGCGCCCGCGCCGGGTCGGCGCTCCAGACGCCGCCGGCCAGCCCGTACGGCGAGTCGTTCGCGATCCGGACGGCCTCGTCGGCGTCGTCGAACGGGATGACGCACAGCACCGGGCCGAAGATCTCCTCCCGGGCGACCCGCATCCCGTTGTCGACGTCGCCGAGGATCGTGGGTTCGACGTACCAGCCCTTCGGCGGGTTGGCGGGCCGCCCGCCGCCGGTGACGACCCGCGCGCCGTGCTCCACGGCGTCGCCGATGTAGCCCTCGACGCGGGCCCGCTGCCGCTCGGCGACCAGCGGGCCGATCACCGTCGCCGGGTCGTGCGGGTCGCCGAGCGGGATCGCCGCCGCGGTGGCGCCCGCGGCCTCCAGCGCCTCGGCGTAGCGGGACCGGTGCACGAGGATCCGGGTCTGGGCGGCGCAGACCTGGCCGGAGCGGTTCAGCCCGATGCCGACGACCGTCGGCACGACCGCGGCCACGTCGGCGTCGTCGAGCAGGATGCAGGCGGACTTGCCGCCGAGCTCCAGCGAGACCCGCTTGATCTGCTCGCCGCACAGGCTCATGATCCGCTTGCCGGCGGCGGTGGAGCCGGTGAAGGCGATCTTGTCGGTACCGGGGTGGGTGACCAGGTGCTCGCCCACTTCGCGACCGCCCGGCACGACGTTGACGACCCCCGGCGGTAGGCCCGCGTCCCGCAGCGCCTCGGCGAGCACGAACGTCGACAGCGGTGCCTCCGGCGGAGGCTTGATGACCACCGTGCAGCCGGCGGCCAGCGCCGGCGCCGTCTTCCAGGCGGCCAGGGTGACGGGCGCGTTCCACGGCACGATCGCGCCGACGACGCCGACCGGCTCCTGGGTGACGAGACCCGCGCGCGGGCCGGCCGTCACGATCCGCTCGAAGGGGAACGCCGCCGCCAGGCCCGCGTAGTACTCGAACACCGGCGCCACCAGCCCGGTCTGCGACGCCGGGTTGCTCACCGGGCAGCCGATCTCGTCGACGGTCACGGCGGCGATCTGGCCCGCGCGCTCGGCCAGCAGCTTCGCCGCGCGGGCGAGGACCTCGCCGCGCTGCGCCGGCGTCATCCGCGGCCACGGGCCGTCGTCGAACGCGGCCCGGGCGGCGGCGACCGCCCGGTCGATGTCGCCGCCCGTCGCGAGCGGGACCTCACCCACGACGTCCTCGCTCGACGGCGAGATGACGCCGAACCGGTCCGGGCCGCTCGGCGCGGCCCAGCCGCCATCGATGAAGAACGCGTCCCGGTACATCAGTCGCTGGTCCACGCCTGACCGCATCCCCTCGTCGTCGTCCGTCCACTCGGCAACGCCTGCTCGACGCGGCGGTCAGCCGAGCATGTTGATGCCACCGTCGACGATGATCGTCTGACCGGTGATGTAGCCAGCGCCTTCCGAACAGAGGAAGCCGACGACCGGGGCGAGGTCGGTCGGGTGGCCGATGCGGCGCAGGGCCGCGTTGCCGAGGCCCTTCTCCAGGACCTCGCGGGGCACGACCTTCAGCGTCGCCTCGGTGTCGATGACGCCCGGAGCGATCGCGTTCACGGTGATGCCGAACGGGCCCAGCTCGCGGGCCAGCGTCTTCGTCATCGTGATGACGGCGGCCTTCGACATCGAGTAGTGCAGCGAGCGGGGGACGGTCGCGTAGACCGACGCCGAGCTCTGGTTGACGATGCGGCCGAAGCCCTGCTCCTTCATGCGCGGGATGGCGGCTCGGCACATGTAGAACGTGCCGCTGACGTTGATGTCGATCATCCGCTGCCACATGCCGAGGTCGATCTCCTCGGCGATCGCGAAGTCGCGGTTGGCGTAGAGCGCCGCGTTGTTGACGAGGAAGTCGATCGACGTCCGCTCGGCGACGACCCCGTCGACGGCGGCGCGGCAGGCCTCCGCGTCGGAGATGTCCAGGACGAGCGTGCTGGCCGATAAGCCGGCCGCCGTCAGCTCCTTGGTCATGGTCTCGGCCGCCGGGCCGTCGATGTCGGCGACCACGACGTGGGCGCCGCGGCCGGCGAAGTGCCGCGCGTACTCCGACCCGATGCCGTGCGCGGCGCCGGTGATGACAGCCACGCGTCCCGTGAAGTCAGTCATGGCAACCTCTCTCGCTGCTGGCCAGACAGGATGCAAGGGTACCCTTGCATCGAAACCGCCCGCAAGGGATGATGCGTGCCGGGCGGAACCCTGAGCCGTGCATACGGGGAAAGAAGCAGGGTTGATGAACGCAGGGTTGATGAACAGAGAGCAGGACCTCGAGGCGTTACGCCGGATGCTGCGCATCCGCCGTTTCGAGGAGGCGGCGATGGACATCGTGCGCAAGGGCCAGGGCATCGCCGGCTCGGTGCACATCTGTATCGGCCAGGAGGCCACGGTCGTCGGCTCGTGCCTGGCGCTGCGCGACGACGACTACATGGTCGGCTACCACCGCTCCCACGGCCATCCGATCGCCAAGGGCGCGCCGCTCGGCCCGCTCATGGCCGAGCTGATGGGCAGGCGGACCGGCGTGTGCCACGGCAAGGGCGGCTCGATGCACCTCGCCGACTTCGGCGTCGGCAGCCTCGGCGAGACGGCGATCGTCGGCGCGGGCATCCCGCAGGCCGTCGGCGCCGCCTACAGCGCGCGCGTACGCGGCACCGAGCAGGTGGCGCTGGCGTTCTTCGGCGACGGCGCCGCCAACATCGGGTCGTTCCACGAGGGGCTGAACCTCGCCTCGGTCTGGGGCCTGGGCGTCGTGTTCGTCTGCGAGAACAACCTGTACGCGATGTCGACGGCGCTGGCCGACACGATGGCGAGCGACACCATCGCGGCCCGCGCGGCCGCGTACCGGATGCCGGGTGTCGTCGTCGACGGCCAGGACGTCGCCGCCGTGTTCGACGTGGTGAGCGCCGCCGTCGAGCGCGGGCGCCGCGGGGGCGGGCCGACCCTCGTCGAGGCGCGGACCTACCGCTACCGCGACCACGCCGAGTACGGAAACATGGACCTCTCGCACCGGCCGCCCGACGAGGTCGAACACTGGCGGTCGCGCGACCCTGTCGAGCTGCTCCGTGCCCGGCTGCTCGCCGGCGGCGTCGCCGAGGACCAGCTCGCGGCGCTCGCCCAGGCCGCCGCCGACGAGGTGCGCGCCGCGGTCGCCTTCGCGAAGAGAAGCCCCCAGCCGGCGCCGGCGGAACTGTTCGAGGATCTCTGGGCGACGCCGCTCGACGCCGGGCCGGCCGTGCCCGCCGTGCCGGCGGAGGCCTCGCGATGAGGACGATGAGCTACCGCGAGGCATTGCGTGAGGCGATGCTCGAGGAGATGCGGCGCGACCCGACCGTCGTCGTGTTCTGCGAGGACGGCCGGTTCTGGACGATGCCGACGAACGGGTTCGTCGACGAGTTCGGCCCGGACCGGGTCCCGGTCATGCCGATCTCCGAGGAGGGCTTCACCGGTGCCGCGATCGGCGCCGCGATGACGGGCCTGCGCCCGATCGTCGACTACACGATCGCCAACCTAATGTACGTCGCGTGGGACCAGATCGTGAACCACGCGGCGAAGAACCGGTACCTGTTCGGTGGCCAGGCGAGCGTGCCGATCGTCTTCCGCGCCGCGATGAAGTACGCGAACGCGACCGCGGCCCAGCATTCCGACCGGCCCTACCCGCAGCTCATGAACGTCCCCGGGCTGAAGATCGTCGTCCCGACGACGCCGGCGGACGCGCTCGGGCTGCTGAAGTCGGCCATCCGCGACGACGACCCGGTCGTCTTCTTCGAGCCGCTGCGGCTGTGGGGCGTGAAGGGCGAGGTACCGGACGGGGACCATCTCGTCCCGCTCGGGAAGGCGGCCGTCGCCCGCGAGGGGCGGGACGTCACCGTCGTCGCGATCGGCGACGCCGTGCCCGCCGCGCTGAAGGCCGCGGCCGAGCTCGCGAGCCACGGCGTCGAGCTGGAGGTGATCGACCCGCGCACACTGGTGCCGCTGGACAAGGGGGCGATCCTCGCGTCGGTCGAGAAGACCGGCCGGCTCGTCGTCGCCGACCCGGCGCACAAGACCTGCGGGGCGGCGGCCGAGATCGCGGCGATCGTCGCCGAGGAGGGTTTCTCCTCGCTGCGTGCTCCCATCGCGCGGGTCGTCGCCCCGGACGTCCACCCGCCGTTCAGCCCCGCCCTCGAACGGCTCATGTACCCGACGCCGGAGCGGATCGCCGCCGCCGCGACCGCGCTGCTCGGCTCGCCGAAGGAGCTCGCCGTCCCGTGACCACCGAAAAGCCCGTGACCACCGATCAGCCCGTGACCACCGAGGTGAACCTGCCCCAGTTCGGGATGGGGATGACCGAGGGCACCGTCCTGGCGTGGTTCAAGAACGAGGGCGACCCGGTCGAGGAGGACGAGGAGATCGCCGAGATCGAGGCCGAGAAGACCACCGTCGTCGTGGTCGCCCCGGCGACCGGTGTGCTGTCCCGGATCCTCGTCCAACCCGAGGAGACCGTTCCCGTCTTCACCCCGCTCGCGCTGATCGAAGGTGATGGACCGTGACTGTTCTGGAGGAGTCAGGGCCGACGGCCGAGCCCGGCCGCGGGCGGGTCGCCGGCAAGGTGGCCGTCGTGACCGGCGCGGGCCAGGTGCCGGGGCCCGGCGTCGGCACCGGCAAGGCGACCGCGCTGCTGCTCGCCCGGCACGGCGCGGCCGTCGTGCTCGTCGACAACGCTCCCGACCGCGCCGAGGTGACCCGCAAGGAGATCGAGCAGGCCGGCGGTCGCGCCGTCGTCGTCGCCGGCGACGTCACGGTCGCCGCCGACGGCGAGCGCTTCACCCAGGCCGCGCTCGACGCGTTCGGCCGGCTCGACATCCTGGTGAACAACGTCGGCGTCTCCCGTCCCGGCAGCATCCTGGACACGGCCGAGGACGCCTGGGACGACCTGTTGCGGATCAATCTGAAGTCCGTCTACCAGGTGTCCCGGTTCGCCATCCCGGCGATGGCCGCGAGCGGCGGCGGGTCGATCGTCAACATCTCCTCGATCGGCGCGCTGCGCGCGATCGGGTTCGCCGCCTACTCGGCGGCGAAGGGCGGGATGATCTCGCTGTCCCAGGAGATGGCCGCGGCGCACGGGCCGCTCGGCATCCGGGTGAACGTCGTCGTTCCCGGCTCGGTGCGGACGCCGCGCACCCAGGGCGCCGCCGAGAAGCTCGGCCAGGATCTCACCGAGATCCAGAAGACCGCCGCCTCCGTCCTGCCGCTCGGCGCGGTCACCCATGGCACCGGCTGGGACGTCGCGTACGCGGCGCTGTTCTTCGCCAGCGACGAGTCGAGCTGGATCTCCGGCCAGGTGCTCGCCACCGACGGCGGTGCGAGCGTCACCCTGCCCGCCGTCGCGCTCGCCGGCCTGCGCGCCGGGAGCGGGCGATGACCCCCGAGGAGCTGTTCGCCGAGTGGACGGCGGCCTGGGTCACCCGTGACCCGGTGGAGCGGCTGCGCCGCTTCGAGGCCTGCTGCGCCGACGAGGTGGAGTTCGTCCCGCCGGACGAACGGCCGGTCGTGCGCGGGCGCCGCGCCCTCGCCGACCACGTCACCGACTACACCGCCGCCTGGCCCGACGGCGTGACCGCGACGCTGGCCACGCCCCCCGAGAGCCACCACGACTGGAGCCGGGCGTACGTCCGCTGGGCGTTCCCCACGGCCGTCGCCGTCGGCCTCGACATCATCCGCGTCGAGAACGGACGGATCGCCACCATGCTCGTCTTCGCCGAGGGGGCCCGGTCATGACCGGACAGTCGACCAGTGCCCGGCGCGTCCGGGAGGACCTCGGCCACGTGGTCATCGACGCCGACGCGCACCACGTCGAGATCAGTGTCGCGTTCGCCGACTTCGTGCGCGACAACGGCGGCGGCCAGCTGCTCGACGACCCGGCGGTGAAGGCCCTGGGCCTCGCAGACGGGTCCGGCGAGCGGGTGCCGTCGCTCGCCGAGCGCCGCCGGCTGCACCTGTCGGCCCGCCCGGTGTGGTGGACGCCGAGCGACACCCTGGACTACGCGACCGTCGCCATGCCGTCGCTGTACCACGAGCGGCTCGGCGAGGCCGGGATCGACTTCGCGGTCATCTACCCGTCGCGCGGCATGGTGCTGCTGTCGCTGGAGAACCCCGACACCCGGGTGGGGCTCGCCAGGCTCTACAACGCCTACGTCGCGCAGGCCTACGCGCCCTACCGCGACCGGCTCGCCCCGGTCGCGGTCATCCCGGCGCACACCCCGGACGAGGGGATCGCGGCACTGGAGCACGCGGTGTCGCTCGGGCTGCGGGCGGCGCTGATGCCGTCGTTCGTCTGGCGGCCGATCCCGGCGTTCGCCGACGCGCCACCCGAGTACCGGTCGAGGCTGCAGCGGATCGACAACTTCGGGCTCGACAGCGACCACGACTACG
The DNA here is from genome assembly GCF_000235425.2 of Pseudofrankia saprophytica. Classification (NCBI taxonomy): domain Bacteria; kingdom Bacillati; phylum Actinomycetota; class Actinomycetes; order Frankiales; family Frankiaceae; genus Pseudofrankia; species Pseudofrankia saprophytica. The sequence continues at coordinate 7,469,380 of NZ_KI912266.1, read as the reverse complement.
ACCCGTTCTGGGCCAAGGCGGTCGAGCTCGGCGTCCCGCTGTCGTGCCATTCGAACGGCTTCAGGTTCACCGGCCACTTCTCGCCGTCGAACTACTCCTACGCCGCCGGGCATTTCGCGGCGGTGGGGGAGGCGACCGCCAAGTCGCTGTTCCTCGGCGGGGTCATGACGAGGTTTCCCGACCTGCGGGTCGCGCTGCTGGAGGGCGGCGTGGCGGGCGGCGTGCGGGTCTACGGCGACCTGGTGTCGCGGTTCGAGAAACGCGGGAAGGCGGGGCTGGGCCGGCTCGACCCGGCCCGGCTCGACCCGGCGGAGCTGGCCCGGCTGGCGACGAGGCACGCCCCGGAGCTCGCCCACTACCGGCCTGAGCAGCTCGTGCCCGGTGTGTCGGCCGTGGACGGCCAGGTCGACGACTTCGCCGCCAGCGGAGTCAGCTCGGCCGAGGAGATCCGGGACGCGTTCGTCCGCGGCTTCTACTGGGGATGCGAGGGCGACGACCCGCTGGTGGGCCTCGCCTACGACAGCCGAGTCAACCCGCTCGGTGCCCAACTGCGGGCGATGATGGGCTCCGACCTCGGGCACTGGGACGTCCCGTCGTTCACCCACCCGCTCCTCGAGGCCTACGAGCTGGTCGAGGACGGCATTCTCACGCCCGCGCAGTTCGAGGAGTTCACCTGCGTGAACGCGGTGCGGTTCTACGGCGGCACGTCGCCGGAGTTCTTCGCGGGCACCGCCGTCGCGGCGGATGCCGAACGCATCCAGGCGGCAAACCGGGCCGCCGGCGAGCCAGGAGCGAGGGAACTGGAGCGGACCGCATGAACGCACACATGCAGCGCGAGTTAGGCCGGCGGACCCTGGACCTCATCGACCGTAGGACGACCGACCTGGCCGAGCACACCATGGAGGAGCCGCTGGACGGCTACCGGTCGCCCGAGCAGTTCGAGCTGGAGCGCCGGATCGTCTTCAACCGCTACCCGATGTTCGTCGGCCTCACCCGCGACCTGCCCGAGCCCGGCTCGTGGCTGACGTTCGACGCGACCAGCACGCCGATGCTGCTCACCCGCGACGCGTCCGGCCGGGTGCGGGCCTTCCTCAACATGTGCCAGCACCGGGGCGTGCGGGTCGTGGAACCGGGGTGCGGTACCGGTGCCCGCCGGTTCACCTGCCCGTTCCACGCGTGGGTCTACGACCTGGAGGGCCGGCTCGTCGGCCTGCCGGGCGCCGAGGGATTCTCCGACATGCGCCGCGAGGACCGCGGGCTGATCGAGCTGCCAGCCGAGGAACGCCACGGCATGATCTTCGCGTCGGCCAACCCCGACGCGCCGTTCACGGTGGACGAGTACCTCGCCGGCCTCGGGGAGCAGTTCGCGTCGTTCGGCTTCGAGACCTGGCACCCGATCGCCGCGACCCATCCGCACCCGGTGGCGACGAACTGGAAGGTCGTCTGGGGCACCCACTGCGAGACCTACCACTTCGCCCACCTGCACCGCGAGACCGCCCGCCCGCTGGTCTACAGCAACACCTCGATCGCGGACTTCTACGGCGAGCACGCCCTGATGACCTCGACGATGCGCACCGTCGACAGGCTGCGCGAGACGCCGGAGGAGGACTGGCGGCCGGTCGACGACGGCCAGATCAACCTCAACTACCGGCTCTTCCCGAACCTGAGCTTCTCGGTGGTCGGCGACCGGCTGGAGATCTTCACGATCTACCCGGGGCAGGGTCTGCACGAGACGGTGGCGCTGCACTACGCCTACCGCCGCGAGCTGCCCGCCTCACCCCAGGAGGCCAAGGAGCTGGAGGAGGCGGTCCGCTGGGCGTGCCAGACGGTCGTCGACAAGGAGGACTACGAGATGGCGACGCGGGCCGGCCTCGGGCTGCGCTCGCCGTTCGTGCCGAAGACGCTGGTGTTCGGCCGCAACGAGCCGGTGATGCAGCACATGGCGCGCACCCTGCGCCAGGTCCTGGGCTCGGCCGTGGCGCAGCCGGCATGAACGGGACCGAACCGCTGGCCAAACCGCTCGCCGGGCGGGTCGCCCTGGTGACGGGCGCGGCTCAGGCGGCTGGCCGCGGGTATGCCCGCGCCCTCGCGGCCGCGGGCGCGCAGGTCGTCGTCGCCGACCAGTTCCTCGACGCGGGCGCGGAGACGCTCGACCTCATCGAGAAGGACGGCGGGACCGCCCGGTTCTGCCATCTCGACGTCACGGACGAGGCCAGCGCGCAGGGAGCGGTCGCGTTCGCCACGGCGGAGTTCGGCCGGCTCGACGTGCTGGTGAACAACCCGAACCGCTACCGGGACACGACGTACACCCCCCTCGCGCAGATGACGACCGAGCACTGGGACACGACGATGGCGGTGATGGTGCGCGGGACGTTCCTCCTCTGCAAGGCCGCGGTCCCAGAGCTCGCCAGGTCACCGTGCGCGGCGATCGTCAACCACACCTCGTCGGCCGCCTACGGCGTGCGCAACTGGCTCGACTACGGGACGGCCCGCGGCGCGGTCATCGCGATGACGAAGTCGCTGGCCAAGGAGCTGGCCCCGCTGGGAATCCGGGTCAACGCGCTGTCGGTCGGCTCGATGGCGGCCGAGGCGATCGCGCTCGGCGTGCTGGAACGCGAGGAGCAGATGACGGGCACCCCGGAGTTCCGCATGCAGCTCATCGGGCGGGTCGCCACCGAGGACGACGTCGCCGGCCCGGTCGTGTTCCTTGCCAGTGACGCCTCCCGCTACATGACCGGCCAGACCATCTCCTACGACGGCGGCAAGTTCTTCCTCGGTTAGGACGGAACCGCGATGGAGCGCCTGACTCCCCAGCAGGTGATGGAGACGCTCGCGGCGTCCTGGCGACCCGACGCGATGAGCGACCCGGCGACGGCCGAGCGCTGGGTGACGTTGTTCGCGGACCACATCGTGCTGGTGGAACCGGCGTCGCTGCCGCACGGCGGCGTCCACCGGGGGCTCGACGCGTTCCGCGCCGTCCAGGCCGGCATGCGCGAGCACTGGGAGCAGCGCATCGAGGGCACCGAGTACTGGCGGTGCGCGGAGGATCTTTACGCGCTGCGGATCGTCATCCGGTGGACGGCTCGGGCCACCGGCCGGTCGATCGTCCTGCCGATGATCGACCTGATTCGGATCCGCGGCGGCCAGATCGTCGAGATCGAGGCCTTCGTCCACGACACGAAGGCCCTGCTAGACACGCTGGGATAGCGACCCACCGCGTCGCGTGCCTCCCGGCTGAGTCCCCGCCTGCTGGGCGAATGCTAAACGAGCGCTCACTTATTGCTATTCTTCTCGCGGAATGGCCGAGGACCCGTCGGTGTCCAGGCCACTGACGTTCGTGAGGTGGAAGATGGACGTGACGGCGACGCCGCCAGGCCCGGCCGAGGCCGCGATCGACGACGAGTGGGTCGAGCACCACTTCGACCACCAGTCGGCCGCATTGGCCCAGGACTTCCATCCGACGCTGGCGCGTGCCCGCTCGCGCTGCCCGGTCGCGCACAGCGACCAGCATGGCGGCTTCTGGGTCGCCACCGGCTACGAGCAGGTGCTCGGCATCGCCCAGGACTGGGAGACGTTCAGCTCCGCCGACGGCATCACGATCGCGGCGACGGAAAAGCACACGATCCTTCCGGTCACGATCGACCCGCCGCTGCAGCGCGAGTTCCGCCGCGTCATCAACCCCTCCTTCCGGCCCGTCGTCGTCGCCGAGTGGGAGAAGCAGACTCGCGACCTGGTGAACCGGCTCATCGACGGCTTCATCGAGCGCGGCGAGTGTGACTTCATGGCCGACTTCGCCCGGCCACTGCCGGGGCTGGCCTTCTTCGAGTTCGCCCTGCACGCGCCGTCGGAGGACCTCGCCCAGGTCAACGAATGGGCGATCACGACCGCGCAGCCCGTCCCCGAGGCGCGCGAGTGCATCTTCAAGCTCGCCGGCTGGATCGCCGAGCGCATCGCCGAGCGGCGCGAGACGGGACCGCGCGGCGACGTGATCGACGCGGTGATCGCCGCCGAGATCGAGGGCCGGCCGATCACCGACGCGGAGGCAATCGGCACCATCCACCTGCTCATTCTCGGCGGTCTCGACACGACGGCCGGCGCCCTCGGCATGTCGATGCTGCGGTTCTGCGAGCACCCCGAGATTCCGGAGCTGCTGCGCGCCCGGCCGGAGCTGATCCCGAACGCGGTGGAGGAGCTGCTGCGCCTCGACAGCTCGTTCATCTCGGTCGCGCGCACCGCCCGCCGCGACACCGAGGTGAACGGCCAGCAGATCAAGGCGGGCGAGCAGATCCTGCTGTACTGGGCCGCGGCCAACCACGACGAGAACGAGTTCGAGAACCCGGAGACGTTCGACGCGGAGCGCCCCCGCAACCGGCACATCGCCTTCGGCGCCGGCCCGCACCGCTGCGCCGGCTCGAACCTCGCCCGGATGAACCTGCGCATCGCCGTCGAGGAGCTCGTCAACCGCCTGCACGACATTCGGCTGGCACCCGGCGCCGAGGTCGGGTTCCACTCGACCTACAACCGCGCCCCGCTCACCGTCCCGATCACCTTCACCCCGGGGGTTCGGCTGTCACCAGCGGAAGCCGAGTAGGCGGCTCGGCCCGGGCCCGGCCCGGGCCGGTCCGGGCCCGTCGGTCCGCCGCCGGCGTGGTTCAGCCGACGAGGCGAGCGTCGGCGGCGCGGGCGCTCGCCACGTCGGTGAGGGACGACACGGTGCGCCACAGCCGGTCGATCTGGTCGGGCTCGGGGGAGCGCTGCCGGCGGGCGGCGCCGGCGACGATGACCGCCAGCTTCACGGTCGCCAGGACCTCGTAGTACGGCAGATGCCGCAACGTCGCCTCGACGGTCGGGGTGCTCTCGTCCTCGGAGTCCGACGGCGCGGCGTCGGCCGCGGCCGACGTGTCCGCGAGAGCGGCCGACGTGAGGGCATAACGCTCCACCAGGTCGGTGGCGGACGGCATCGCGGGGTTGGCGTCCGCGAGGTGGCCACCGCGGCCGGCCCACAGGACCCGGCCCGCGTCACCCCAGTAGCTGAGCAGTGCGCCCAGATCGGCGAGTGCGTCGCCGAGAGCGGCCAGCTCCCAGTCGAGCACGGCCAGTACTCGGCTGGGTTCGCCGGCCGCGTACATGACGTTCGCCAGGTTGTAGTCGCCGTGGACAAGCCGACGGGGTGCCGCCGGCGGGCGGCCGCGTTCCAGGATGTCGAACAGCGTGTCCAGCCCCGGTAGCGGCCGCGCGGGGTCCTGGGAGAGCCCCCATTGGCGCCGCCACCGCCGCAGCGTCCGGTCGAGGAACGACTCCGGCCGGGCCAGCTCGCGTAGCCGGTTCCGCTCCGGACGCACCGCATGCACCGAGGCCAGCGTGTCGGCGAGCGACAGGCCGACCCGGCGGGCCGTCTCGGCCGGCAGCGCGGCCAGCTCGGCCGCGCTCGCGTGGATGACGCCATCGAGGTGGCCCATCAGGTAGAAGGGCGCGCCGATCACCTCGGGATCCGAGCAGGCGGCCACCATCCGCGCCACCGGAACCCCGGTCGGCGCGAGCGCCTCCTGGATGCGGTACTCCCGCACGACGTCGTGCGCCGTCGGCAGCGCGCCGCTGACCGGTGGCCGCCGCAGCACCAGGTCGAGTCCCGCGCCGCGCACCCGGAACGTCAGGTTGGAGGCGCCCCCGGCCAGCTGGACAACCTCCAGGTCGCCGCCGTCGGCGTCGGCCGGAAGGAGCCGTTGCGCCCGCAGCCACCCGGCCAGCCTGCTCACCGGCACCGCCTGCTCGACCAACCCCTCGCTCACCGTGGAACTCCCGCCGTGAGCGCGGATGCCGACACGAATTCCCAGTCCATGGCCACTCCTGTCGCGGGGAGAGCCCACCGGCGGCCGCGCGGCGGGGCGGGCCCAGACGCACGCGGCAGGCTACGGCACCCGGCCGCGCCGACGCACCTGATCAGTTGCCCGTGGAGGTGGGCAGGACAAGACTCCCCTTGCGTCGGCTGAGGCGAAGGCACTGCTGCCCCGTCGGGTGACCTGGCGGTGGCGACTGCGGCCGGGAGGTGGGTACGAGGTGAGTGAGGCGACCGAGGAACGTGCCGGGCACTCGAACGACGGGGTGCCAGGGGACGGGGCACGGATGTTCTTCTACGACTCGAACACGTTGCCGTATCGGAGCAACCAGGAACTCTCCGAATGGTTACCGGAGGACCAGCGGGAGGTCTTTCTCGACGCCGTCGGGCGCGACATGCTTTCGACGACGATCCTGCTGTCGCCGACCATGACGGTCGTCCGGTCGAGGGTCGGTCCTGGCGCTCAGGTCAAGCCGCACCGGCACGGCACGCACCAGCTCACCTACGTGCTGTCCGGTGAACTCCGTTACGGAAGGCGGATCACCCGGGCGGGCCAGGGTGTTTTCACGCCGAACCAGAAGTACACCTGGGTCGCCGGCCCGGAAGGCGCCGAATGGATCGAGATCCACGACGGCACCCCCAAGCCCTACGACCTGGACTGAGCCTTATTCGCCTTGTTCGTGGCCTCGTTCGTGGCCTTGTTCGCGCAGGCGGGCGGCGTAGTCGTCGCGGCCGGCGGAGTCGATGAGTTCCAGGCGGAAGCCGTCGGCGCGGACCAGGTAGGCGAAGAGGGCGGGGCGGCCGTTCTCGTCCGGCTTCGTCATCTCCAGGCGCCAGCCGTCGCTCGTGAGCCGGGTGATGTCGGCCGCCAGGTCGTCGGTCCAGTAGGCGAAATGGTGCAGGCGCGGGCCGGCGGTCTCCCAGATGGTGCCCGGTTCTCCCGCGATGAGGTCGAGGTGAATGGGGCCCTGCCGGGAGACGCAGGACGTCGGCCGCGGCTGCGGGACGCCGTCGACGGTGTGGAACAGGCCCGCGCCGGCCGTGGGCGTAGTCCAGGTGATGCCCAGCGCCCGGGTGAGATCCCGCATCGAGGCGCCGAGGTCGTCGGTGGTGATGCCGATGTGGAAGGGCACCGCGTCCATGACCGCTCCCGGTAGAGACCCGCGCCAGCCACGGCGCGCCGTCGGCCCCGGGCGGGCCGCCGCCGGCTGCCGTCACAGGGGCGTTGACCGCGCCGAAACGTCGACGCTACTTTTCCTCCCGTTGCATGCAAGACTACCCTTGCATCGCTGTTTGGGAGGCCTGGATGGCGCCGTACCCGACCTCGACGTTCGACCACCTGTCCCCGGCGGTCGCCGGCCCGGCGTACTGGGACGCGGTCCGGGAGCTCGCCGGCCTCGGCCCGCTGACCTGGGTCGAGAGCGGTCGCGGCTACTGGGCAGCGACCTCGTGTGACCTCGTGCTGCGCATCGCGCAGGACTGGGAGACGTTCACCTCGACCGAGGGCGTGTCGATCACCCGCCCGGGGTTCGACCTGATGCCGCGGCTGGTTCCCATCGAGCTGGACCCGCCGCGCCAGCGCGCCTACCGCCGCCAGGTCAACCCGCACCTCACGGTGACGTCACTCGCTCACCTCGAAGACCCGATCAGGGGCGTCGCCGACGAGCTGATCGACACGTTCGTCGACGCGGGAAGATGCGATCTCGCGGTCGACTTCGCCCGCAAGCTGCCGGGCACCGTCCTCTTCCGGCTGCTGTTCCAGGCGACGGACGAGGACTTTCACGCCGTCGAGCCCGCCGCGCGCGCCATCAGCTTCGAGTCGGACCCGCGGAAGACGGCCGCCGGCGCGGCGACGTTGCGGGCCTGGGCCGCCGGCGTCTTCGAGAGCCGGAACGGCCAGGCGAAGCGTGACGACGTGGTGAGCGCCGTCCAGTGCCTGAACGACTCGGGCGAGACGTTCGTCGACCACGAGTTTCTGTCCGGCCTTCAGCTGCTCATTCAGGGTGGCATCGGCACGTCGGCCAGCGCCATCGGCGCGACCATGCGGATCCTCGCCGAGAATCCGTCCCTGCAGGCGGCCGTCCGCGCCGACCTCTCGCTGGTGCCGGCGCTGGTCGAGGAATGCCTGCGGCTGGAGACACCGCTCCCGCTGATGTTCCGCACGGCGACCCAGGACGTCGAGATCCTCGGCCGACCCATCAGGAAGGGCGACAAGGTCGGCCTGTTCTTCGGCGCGGCGAACCGTGATCCCGCGGTCTTCGAGCGACCCGACGAGGTGGTTCTCCACCGGCCGCGCAACCGGCACCTCACCTTCGGCGCCGGGCCGCACCGCTGCGTTGGCTCGAACCTCGCCCGGTTACAGGTCCGGGTGGCGATCCGCCGGCTGTTGGAAAGGCTCGGCCCCTTTCACGTCCCCGCCGGCGCCGAGATCACCTATTTCAGCCTTCAGGCCCGGGGACCGGCGTCCATCCCGCTCGTCTTCGAGCCCACGTGACGCGCGACGCCGTGCCGCGCGACGCCGTGCCGCGCGACGCCGTGACGAGTAACGCCGTGACGCGCAACGCCGTGACGCGCGACCCTTTGTCCGCCCAGGGCGCGCGTATCGCCGGTGCCCGCGTCGCGGCTGCGTAGTCTGGCGCCGTGAGCGCGAGCCAGGGGGCCACCGATCAGGGGACCTCGCGCCAGCAGGCCACGAACCGGGCCATCCGGCCGCCGGGATCGCGGCGGACGACGCGTGACCGGATCCTCGAGGCGGCGATGGACGTCTTCGCCGAGGCCGGGTTCACCGGCGCCACCATCAGCGAGGTGGAGCGGCGCGTCGGCCTGGCGGTGGGCACGGGCAGCCTCTACCGGCATTTCCCGTCCAAGGAAGCGCTGCTGACGGCCGCCGTGGAGCGAGAGGTCACCCGTCTGCGCGCCGAGATGGCCGAGAGGCGCGCGGCGATTCCCCCGTCGGTGGACCCGGTGGAGCACCGCCTGCACGTCTACGAACAGCTGCTCGCGGACATCCGCCGTTTCGACCGGCTCTTCCGGCTCATGCTCAACGAGGGCGACCGCGTCCCCGAGCTGCGCGCGGCGATCTGGACCGCGCTGCAACGGCCGGTTCTCACCGAACCGCGGGACGAGGACGTGGTCGACGCGATCGCGGTCAGCGCGCTGGGCGGCTATCACCTGTTCTCGACGATGCAGGGCCACCCGTTCAACGGCGTCGGCCAGGAGCAGTTCCTGCGCACCCTCGTCGACCTCACCCGGCAGCGGGCAGAGGAAACTGCCGTACCCGCCGCCGAGCAGGGCGACTAGCCCGCGTCAGGTCAGCCCAAAGGGCGCGCGACGATGGCGGAGCCTCGCGCGCCCGGAGGGTGCACGGTCAGGTCAGCCCAAAGGGCGCGCGACGATGGCGGAGCCTCGCGCGCCCGGAGGGTGCACGGTCAGGTCAGCCCAAAGGGCGCGCGACGATGGCGGAGCCTCGCGCGCCCGGAGGGTGCACGGTCAGGTCAGCCCAAAGGGCGCGCGACGATGGCGGAGCCTCGCGCGCCCGGAGGTGCACGGTCAGGTCAGCGTGATGGCGCGCTCGGGGCAGTTGTCGGCGGCCTCGCGGGCCTTGGCCTCGAACTGCGGCGCGACGTCCGGGATCGGGACGAAGCCGTGGCCCTCCTCGTCGAGCGAGAAGACCTCCGGGCAGATGTCCCAACAACGGGCGTGCCCCTGGCACAGGAGCGGGTCGACCTCGGCCTTCATCAGGAGGCCCTCCTTCGCTTCGTCGCGTTGTTCGCTCGTGACGTTCCCCGCCGGCCCGACCGGGACGCAGGGTCAGAACGTAGCGGAAACGGCCCACGGGCCGTCCGGGAAGGGCCGGCCGAGCAGGTCCATGCTGTAGACGATCCGGCCGGTGACGGCGCCCGCCGGGGTGGCGACCAGCGCGAGCGCGGCCTGGGCCATGGCCTCGTCGGGCTCCACCGGCGCGTTGTCGGGGGTGTGCGGAGCGACGACGGCGACGCCGGGCGTCAGCACCAGGCCGGCGGTACCGAGCGCGTTCACGCTGACGCCGGTGCCTTCCAGCTCGGCGGCGAGCCCGGTGCTGAGCCGGTCCAGCGCGCTCTTGCACATGCCGTAGGGGACGCAGCCGTCACGCGCCCAGTCCGGGTACGGCGGGCCGAGCGGGTGGCGGGCCTGCTTGGAGGTGATGTTCACGATCCAGCCCTGCCCGCGGTCGACCATTCCGGGGACCACGAGCTGGCAGAGCCGGAACGGCGTGTGCACCATCATCCGGAACATCAGCTCGTAGCGGCGCGGCGTGATGTCTAGCGCCGGCCCGTAGAAGTTGACGCCCGCGTTGTTCACCAGGATGTCGGCCGGGCCGAGCGCCTCCTCGGCGCGCGCCACGACCGTCTCGACGTCCGCCGGCGAGGTGAGGTCGGCCTGGATGGCCGCCGCCCGGCCGCCGTCGGCCCCGATCTTCTCGGCCAGCTCGGTGATCGAGCCGGGCAGTGCGGAGGTGCCGGGGTCGAGGGTGCGCGCGACGAGCGCGACCGCCGCTCCCTCGGCCGCGAAGCGCTCGGCGATGTGCGCGCCGATGCCGCGGCTGGCACCCGTGATGATGGCGACCCGCCCAGCCAACGAACCCACGTGGACCTCGCGATCGACTCGGCGGGCCGGCACGACCCGGCCAGGAGCTCACCGGCAGGGCCGGCGGGCCTCATGATAACAGAGCGCTCACATACTTACCGGGCTGGCGCACGGCCGCGCCCGCCGCGTGCGACCACCGTCATCGCTCTCGTAAAGATGGCTCCGGGCGGACGCGACCCGCGCTCGGGCCGCGCTGGCGGGCGTGCTTCGGGTTGTGGAGTGAGCGGTTACTGAGCTAGTGTCCAGCCACCGGCCGAGCGCGCCTGGCGTGCTGCCCGGCGGCAGCCGGCGGCGCGGCCCCGCGTCACCGGCAGCGCACGTCACCCGGCGTCGCATGTCAACGGCGGGGCACGTCAACGGCGGGACACCCGGGCAGGGCACCGCGGCGCGCCGCGCCGCCAGCACGGACAGGAGATGGGCCTCGATGAGGGTCGCCGTCGCGTACGAGCCTGGCAAGCCGCTCGTCCTCGAGGACCTGCCGGTCCCCGCGGTCGGCCCGCGCGACGTGCTCGTGCGCATCGCCGCCAGCGGCATCTGCCATACCGACCTCAACGTCATCGAGGGCCACTCGGCGTTGCGGCTGCCGATCGTCCCCGGCCACGAGGCCACCGGGACCGTCGAGGAGGTCGGCGCCGAGGTCCGCCGGGTCCGGCCGGGCGACCGCGTGCTCGCCTCCGTCTCCCCGGCCTGCGGCTCCTGCTGGTGGTGCCAGAACGGCATGACCAACCACTGCGAACGCGGCCCGCTCGTCCAGGCCGCGGTCCGGTTCGACCTCGCCGACGGCCGCACCGCGCGCGCGGTCTGCGGCTGCGGCTCGTTCGCCGAGGCGATGGTCGTCGACGAGGCGAGCGTCGTCGCGGTCGAGACGGACCTGCCGGACGAGCAGCTCGCCCTGCTCGGCTGCGGCGTGACCACCGGCGTCGGCGCCGCGCTGAACACCGCCCAGGTCGCCCCGGGGTCGACCGTCGCGGTGATCGGCTGTGGCGGCGTCGGGCAGTCCGTCATCCAGGGCGCCCGGATCGCCGGCGCGGCCGTGATCATCGGGATCGACCTGGCGGCGTCGCGACGTGACGCCGCGCTGCGCGCCGGCGCGACGCACACCGTCGACCCGACCGCCGCCGACCCGGTAGATCAGGTCAAGGCGCTCACGGGTGGGCGCGGCGCGGACTACAGTTTTGAGGTCGTTGGTTTCCCCAAGCTGATGGAGCAGGCGTTCGCGCTGGCCCGGATGGAGGGGACGGTGACGCTCGTCGGCATGCCCGCGATGGACGCGACGATCACCCTGCCCGCGATCGGGGCGGTGTTCTCCGGCAAGAAGCTGGTCGGCTCACCCGTCGGCGGCTCGCAGATCCTGCGCGACTTCCCGCGCTTCATCCGGCTCGCCGAGAGCGGCCGGCTCGATCTCGGGCAGATGGTCTCCCAGCGGATCAAGCTGGCGGAGATCAACGAGGGCATCCGGCTGACGGCTGGCGCCGAGGGCACGCGCACCGTCATCGTCTGAATGGCCAAAGGAGATGCGAAAACGATCTTCCTTCGCACCTCCGGCGGCTCCTGTCCTCGGAAGCACCCATGGGGGCGCGCCCCATGGCCCGCGAGCGGCCGGTGGCTGGCGGCTGGCGGCGGCCCGGACGGCACACCGGCCTGGCAGGCGGCCTGACAAGGAGGAGCGCATGACCGCGCGGACACTGATCAGGAACGCATCCGTGCTCGCCTGCACGGGCGACGCGAACGAACGGCCGTTCGACGGCGACATCCTCATCGAGGGCAACCGCGTCGAGCTGGTGACGCCCGGCCGCCTGGACCTGGACGCGGTGTCGGCCAGGGTCGTCGACGTGCGCGGGGCCACCGTCCTGCCCGGGCTCGGCGACGCGCACACCCACATCAGCTGGCCGCTCGACTTCGTCTTCGACCACGCCGGCGTCGCCGCCTCGCCGCCGGCGGAGCACACCCTGGACGTCGCCGCCGTCGTGCGCACCTTCCTGGAGAGCGGCTACACGCTCATCGTCAGCGCGAGCGTCCTGCAGCCACAGGACGACGTGGTCGCGCGGGACGCGATCGAGCGCGGCCTGATCCCCGGCCCGCGGATCGTGCCGGGCAACCTGCTGGTGACCTCCCCGGGGGCGATCAGCGACGGCACGCCGATGTCGGTGGTCGCGGCCGACGCCCGCGAGCTGCGCGAGATCGTCGCCCGGCAGTGCGACGCCGGTGCGCGGGCGATCAAGCTGTTCATCTCCGGCGACGGCATCGTGCCCGAGTTCCCGTCCGACGACGTCTACATGAACGACGAGATGCTCGAGGCCGCCGTCGACGAGGCGGCGAAGCACGGCGCCTTCATCACGGTGCACGCCCGCGGGTCCGCGAGCGTCGCCATGGCCGCGCGCACCGGCGTGCGGCTCATCCACCACGCCTGCTTCCTCGACGACGAGGCGGTGCGCGCCCTGGAGGCCCGCCGCGACGACGTCTGGGTCTGCCCGGGACTGCACTACCTGTACGCGGTGGTCAACGGCCACGCCGAGCCGTGGGGCCTGCTGCCGGAGAAGGTCGAGCGGTCCGGCTACCGCGACGAGCTGAAGGCCCAGATCGAGGGGTTACAGCGGCTGCGGGAGTCCGGGATCAGGATCGTCGCCGGTGGCGACTTCGGCCACCAGTGGACGAGGCACGGCACCTACGCCGCGGAGCTCGAGCGCTACGTCGACCAGGTCGGCATGACGCCCGCCGAGGCCGTCCACACCGCCACCCGGGTCATGGGCCCGCTCGTCGGCCTGGACACCGGCCAGATCCGCGAGGGATACCTGGCCGACCTGCTCGTCGTCGACGGCGACCCCACCGAGGACATCTCGGTCCTGCGCGACCCGGACCGCCGCCGGCTGGTCTTCAAGGACGGCGAGGTCGCCTACGTGAACCCCTTGGTGTACCTGTGAGCGGGGCCATCACCACGCAGGCCGGCGGCCCCGGCGCCGCCGGGCCCGGCCAGGCGGCACCGGCGCCGGTCGCCGCCGAGCCCGCGCTGCTGTCCGGCGTCGAGGCGCTCGCCCGGCTGCTGGTCGTGCGCGCCGAGCTGGACGCGCGCGCCGGCCTCACGACGGCGACCATGGTCTCCGGCTACCCCGGCTCGCCGCTCGGCACCTTCGACCTCACCATCGAGCGGTCCGCCGCCCTGCTCGCCGAGCACCGGGTGCGCCACCGCCCCGGCCTCAACGAGGAGCTCGCGGCCGCCACCGTCTGGGGCAGCCAGATGGGCGCCGGCCGGTCGCTGCTGGCCCCCCGCAGGGACGTGGCGGGCCCAGGGGAACCCCCCGCGGCCAGCGTCCCCGGCGATCTCGCCGCTGACGCCGCCGACGGGGGCACCGCAGCCGGGGGCGCCCTCGGCGGGGACGACGGCGCGATCGACGGCGTCGTGGGCGCCTGGTACGGCAAGACGCCAGGACTGGACCGCTGCGGCGACGTCCTCAAGCACGCCGGCGCGATGGGCACCGGCCCGAACGGCGGCGTCGTGATGTTCTGCGGCGACGACCCGTCGGCCAAGTCGTCCACCCTCGCCTGCGACAGCCAGTACACCTTCGAGGACGCCTGCGTCCCGGTGCTCGTCCCCGGCGACCAGCAGGACATCCTCGACCTCGGCGTGCACGCGTTCCGGATGTCGCGGTACAGCGGTGCCTGGACCGGCCTGAAGATCGTCACCTCCGTCGCGGACGGCATCGGCACCGTCGACGCGGGCGTGGACCGGCACACCCCGAGCGACCCGACCGGCCACGCGGTCGACGGCCAGCCGTGGCGGCACATCCCGTCGACGGCGGTCGGCCCGCACGCCGCGCCGGGCCAGGAGGAGCAGGTCATCGACCTGCGGCTGCGCGCCGCGGAGGCCTACGCCCGGCACAACCGGCTCGACCGCGTCGTCGGCGCCCCGGCCGGCGCCCGCCTCGGCGTCGTCTGCGCGGGCAAGACCTACTTCGACGTCGCCCAGGCGTTGACGGACCTCGGCGTCGGCGCGGACCGGCTCGCCGACGTCGGCATCCGGATGCTCCGGCTCGCCGTCACCTACCCGCTGGGGCGCGAGACCGTCCTCGAGTTCGCCCGCTCGGTCGACGAGATCGTCGTCATCGAGGAGAAGCGGCCGTTCGTCGAGACCCAGCTGCGCGCGATCCTGCACGAGGCCGGGCTCACGACCCGGGTCGCCGGCAAGCGCGCGACCTCCCAGATCGGCTCCGCCGATCCGGCAGGGACCCCGCGTGACGGCCGCCCGCTCGTCCCCATGGCCGGCGAACTGGACGCGTCCAAGGTCGCCGCCGTCCTGAAGAGGGTGCTGCCCGACCTCGCCGCCGCCAGGGTGGCCGCGGCGACGGCGAACGGCGCCTCGAACGGCGCCTCGAACGGCGCGCCGAACGGTTCGCCGAACCGGCGGCTGCTCCCGGTCGTCACGGCCTCGGCGCCGCGGCCCGTCATCACCCTGCCGCTCGTCGACCTGCCTGCCCGCCCGCCGGGCTTCTGCAGCGGCTGCCCGCACAACCGCTCGACGGTCTTCCCCGAGGGCGCGCTGGTCGGTGGCGGGGTCGGCTGCCACGGGATCATGTACTTCGAGGCCCGCCACCTGGGGATGAAGAGCCTCCCGCCGACGCCGATGGGCGCCGAGGGCGTGCCGTGGCTGGGGCTGTCGCCGTTCGTCGACGAGCCGCACCTCATCCAGAACCTCGGCGACGGGACGCTGTCGCACTCGGGCATCCTCGCGATCCGGGCGAGCGTCGCCGGCGGCGTCAACGTCACCTTCAAGATCCTCTACAACACTGCGGTCGCGATGACCGGCGGCCAGGACGTCGTCGGGCTCATGGACGTCCCGGCGATGACCAGGGCGCTGGAGGCCGAGGGCGTCAGCCGGGTCGTCGTCTGCGCCGAGGACCCGAAGCACTACGGCCGCCGCGCCCGGTTCGCCCCCGGCGTCCGGGTGCTCGGGCGCGACCACCTGGAGGAGGTCCAGGAGGAGCTGCGGTCCGTCCCCGGCGTGACGGTGGTCATCTACGACCAGCGCTGCGCCGCCGAGTCGCGCCGGCTGCGCAAGCGTGGCCTGCTGCCCGAGCCGCCGCGGCGTGTCGTCATCAACGAGGCGGTGTGCGAGGGCTGCGGCGACTGCTCGGTCAAGAGCAACTGTCTGTCCGTGCTGCCGCACCACACCGAGTTCGGCGAGAAGCGCCGCGTCGACGACCTGTCGTGCAACCGCGACTACACCTGCCTCGAGGGCGACTGCCCGTCGTTCGTCACGATCACGCCCCGCGAGCCGGGCCTGTTCGCCAGGCTGCGGCCCGGCCGGTCGGGGACCGGGTCGGCCGGCAAGAAGGCCGCCGAGCACGTCCGCCCCCACCTGCCGGCCGGCGGCCTCCCGGAGCCGGACGTCCAGCCCATCACGGAGAGCTTCGGCGTCTACTTCACCGGCGTCGGCGGCACCGGCGTCGTCACCGCCAACCGGGTGATCGCGTCGGCGGCGCAGGCCGCGGGGCTCGCGGTCGGCGGCCTCGACCAGACCGGCCTGTCGCAGAAGGCCGGCGCCGTCGTCTCCCACCTGCGGCTCTCGCCGAAGCGGGCCGGGGGCCTCGACGCGGCGGCGGGCGCGTCCACCGTGGGCGAAGGCGGGGCCGACCTGTACCTGTCCGGCGACATCCTGCAGGCCGCCGCGGCCAAGCACCTCGCGACGGTCCAGCCCGGCCGGACGGTCGCCGTCGTCGACGTGACCGTCACCCCCACGGCGGCGATGCTGCAGCGCGACATCGCCGCGCCCGATGAGGCGGTCATGCGTGCGGCGATCGCCGAGCGGGTCGGCGACGGCCGTGCCCTGTTCCTCGACAGCAAGCGGATCGCCGAGCAGGTGTTCGCCAACCAGCTGCTGGGCAACATCGTGCTGCTCGGCGCGGCCTACCAGCTCGGCGGGCTGCCGCTGCCGCTGGCCGACCTCGAGAAGGCGATGGGCCGCACCGGCAAGGCGGCGGCCGACAACCGGGAGGCCTTTGCCTGGGGCCGGTGGGTCGCACACGACCTCGCCGCCGTCGAGGCGGCGCTCGCAGCCACCGCCGGTACCGACGCCGGTGCCGGTGCCGGTGCCGGTGCCGTCGTCGCGACCGCGACCGCGAAGCCGAGCATCTTCGACCCGTCGCCCGGCGCGGTCGCGACCGCCGGCCGGCTCGTCGCCGAGGGCGACCTGCCGGCCGAGCTGCCCGACGACCTGCGCGCCCTGCTCGTCCGCCGCGCCGCCCAGGCCATCGACTACCAGGACGCCGCGCGGGCGACCCGCTTCCTCGGCCTGGTGGCCACCGCTGCCGGGCGAGACGCCGCCGACCACGGATGGGCGCTCACCCGGGCGGTGGCCGAGAGCTGGTTCAAGCTGCTGACCTACAAGGACGAGTACGAGGTCGCCCGCCTGCACCTGCTCGCCGACCATGCCCAGACCGCCGCCGACCTCGGCATCGACGGCCCGTACAAGGTGACCTACCACCTGCACCCGCCGTCGCTGCGGCGCATGGGGCTCAAGCACAAACTGCCCGCCGCGCGGCCGTGGGCGGTCATGTTCCACGGGCTGCGAACGATGCGCCGGCTGCGCGGCACCCCGTTCGACATCTTCGGCCTCGACCGGGACCGTCGCCTCGAGAGGGCGGTCATCAAGGAGTACGAGGCGCTGGTCACCGGGAACCTGACCGCGGGGCGGCCCTACGCGGATCTGGTCACTCTCGCCGAGTCCGCGCAGATGATCAAGGGCTACGAGTCGATCAAGGCGGCGGCCGTCGATCGCTGGCGCGCCCAGGTCGCCCAGCTCGCGCCGGCCGAGCCGGCCGAGCCGGCCGAGCAGGTCACCGTCGGCGGGAATGCATGATCAAGCTGTTCCGGTTCGCGCGCAGGGACCCGGCGCTGACCGCGCGGGTCTTCGAGACGGCCTGGTGGCGCGAGGCCACCCGGGCCGCCGAGGCGCCGCCGGAGGTCCGGCCGGTCCGGGTCGTCGTCGGCACCGTGCTACCGGGACTCAGCACTCCGGCCGGCGGCGGGCCCGGCGAGCCCGGCGAGGACGCGCCACGCCCTCGCTACGACGTCATGAGCGTGCTGTGGTTTCCCGACATCGCGGCCCTCGGCCGGTTCGAGTCCTCGCGCGCGACCCCGGACGTCACCGGCGACGGAGGCCGCGGCGCGGCGGGCGCCGCACCGGAACCTGCCACGCTGGTGACCCTTGTCGCCGAGGAGCGGGTCGCCCGCGGCGCCGACTGGTTCGAGCGGCACCTCGCCGCCGGCGGCGGAGCCTTCAAGCACCTGGCGCTGGCCCGGCGGACGGCCGGGCTCACCCGGGCCGAGTTCTCCGAGCGTTGGGCGGCCCACGGCGCCCAGGTCCGGGTCGTCGGCACCGCGACGACCACCGCCATCCCTGAGAGCGTGCGCGGCGACGCCTACGTGCAGAACCACCCGCTGGCCGCCGCCGACGACCCGGCCTACGACGCCGTCAACGAGGTCTACTTCGACGAGCTGGCCGGTCTGCGCGCGAGGGCGCGCTGGTTCCAGGAGAACCCGCTGGACGGCTCCGGAACAGACCTGTTCGGTCCGACGACGTTTCTCGCCGTCCGTGAGGACGTCCTGCTCGCCGGCGTGCCGGCGGGCGCCTCCTGACCTGACCCACGGGCGGCCGCCATCCGGGCCGACCGAGAACCATCGTCGCCGACCGGCGACACCAGCGCACAGGCCCCATCCATCGAGGAACCAGCGACCGGCGGACCAGGCGCACCGTCGGAATGAGACAGACGGAGGCGTTGATGACCCAGGACACGGCGGCGGCGTTAGAGGTGCGTGGGCTGACCGCGGGTTACGGGGCGCTCGCGGTGATCCACGACGTCACGTTCACGGTCGGCAAGGGCGAGATCGTCGGTCTGCTCGGCCGTAACGGCGCCGGGAAGACGACGACGCTGATGGCGATCGCCGGCTTCCTCGGAAAGTACACCGGCGAGGTGCTCGTCGAGGGCGTCCCGCTGACCGGTCCGTCCTACCGGCGCAGCCGCGGCCAGATCGGGATCATGGTCGAGGGTCGCAGCGTGTTCGGCACGCTGACGGTCCGCCAGAACCTGCAGATGGCGGGCGTCGACGTGGACGAGGCGGTCGAGCTCTTCCCCGAGCTGCGCCCGAAGCTGCCGCTGCGGGCCGGGGTGCTTTCCGGCGGTGAGCAGCAGATGCTGGCGCTCGCGCGCACCGTCGGGCGCCGCCCGTCCGTCCTGCTCATCGACGAGCTGTCGTTCGGCCTCGCGCCCGCCGTCAGCGAGCGCATCCTGGAACGGCTGCGCTCGGTGGCGACGGCGCTGTCCGCCGGCGTCGTCCTCGTCGAGCAGCACATCCACTTCGCCGCGAGTTTCGTCGACCGGGCTCTGATCATGAACGAGGGCCTGGCGCGCGCCGAGATCCCGGCCGCCGAGCTGATGGCCCGCGAGTCCGAGATCGAGCGCCTCTACCTCGGTGGCGTCGACGAGGCCGCCTGACGGCCATTACGCCGGTCCTGCTCACAGATCGTGTCCAGGCGTGTGCGGCTGAGCGGGCCCCTGGGGCGCCAAGCCCCCCAGGGTGGGGTGAAACCATCACCCCACCCCGGCCGGTCTCTCCAGTCCACCCAGCGGGAGTCTCGGACCGTGGCAGATGGCCTGGTCTATGGACACGCAGATCCGACACACTTCGATGCCGCGGTGCGGGAGCGTGTCGGACTAGCGCGCCTATGGGCGCGGTGATCCGACACGGTTGATGCGTTGGCGGGTCAGGACGCGGGCTGCCGGTCGGGGATGCGCAGGAGGCCGGCGGTGTTGGAGCGCAGGACCTTGCGGGTGATGAGCGGGTCCTGGCCGGCGAGGCTCGCCACGTAGTCGAGCGGCTCGCGCAGGCCCTCGGGGTGCGGGTAGTCGGAGCCGAAGAGCACCTGGTCCGGGCCGAGGACGCCGATCAGGTCGTCGACGTCGTCCTCTGGGAACGGGACGACCCACAGGTGCGAGGTGAGCGCCTCGCTGGGCCTCGCGGGCAGCGCGCCGCCGATCGTCGGGCCGCGCCGGCCGAGCGCCGCCGCCTTGTCGACGGTCTTGAGCAGCGGCTTCAGCCAGCTGCTGCCGTTCTCGATCGACAGGATCCTGATGTCGGGGTGCCGGCCGAACAGGTTGTGCAGCGTGAGCGCGGTGAGCGTGTCGACGATCGGCCGTTCGGTGTTGCACAGCGCCCACTGCAGCGGCGACTGCAGGTGCGACGGGTTGCCCGGGTCCTCCGACCAGTGGACCCCGTAGAGCTCGGCGTAGCCGCAGTTGGAGGTGTGGAACACGACCGGCACCCCCGCCTCGGCGCACGTCGCCCAGAACGGGTCGTTGACAGGGTGGGCCGGCGACCGGCCGCCGACCGGCCCGGGGCGCAGGTGGACGAGGCGGGCTCCGGCGTCGAGGACGCGGCGCAGTTCCACCATCGCGTGGTCGATGTCGAGCAGGGACAGCAGGGGTACGGCGAAGATGCGTTCCCGGGTCGCGTAGCCCCAGTCGTCCTCGAGCCAGCGGTTGAAGGCTCGCAGGCTGGCGTAGGTGAGCTCCACGTCGTGGGCCAGGTCCTGCTCGACGGCGACGCCCAGGGTCGGCAGCAGGATGGTCGCCTGCACGCCCTGCGAGTCCATCAGCGTTAGCCGGTCGGCCGGCGTGGTGAACGCCGGGTAGTCCTTGGCGTTGATGACGTCGCGGTGGCTGAAGCCGTCGGAGACCCCGCCAACGAACAGGCCCTGCAGCGCGCCGGGGGCCGACGCGTAGTCGCCCGGCATCACGCTCATGAAGGTGCGCCGGTCACCGACGAAGACCCGGCCGAGGCCGTCCTCACCGCGCCTCACCCGGATGGTGGCGTCGCGGTACCTGGCCTCGATGTGGCGCGAGAAGCAGTCGTCGGGCTCGTAGTAGTGCCCGTCCGCGTCGATCAGAGCGTAGTCCACGGCGCCCACCGCCTCCGCAGCTATAGTAAGTGAGTGTTCATTTACTATAGCTGCGGCGACTGCGGGTCAAGCCTCCCGGTGGCCTGGTGGAACGGATCACATTCACCAGCGGGCGGATCGATCGCCCGATGGGTGCCGCTCGTCCGGTTGCGCGGTTTCGTCCGGCAACTTATTGTGAGTGAGCATATACTTTGTGACTGAAGATCGCGGCGGGCCGCCGGGCTGACCGGCGGGTCCAGCTGGCCTGTCCGGCACCAGCCTGTCCGACATCAGGAGGAGCGAGCCCAGTGGATGAGGCGGTCATTGTCTCGACGGCGCGGACGGCGATCGGGACGGCGTTCAAGGGCACGCTCACCGAGATGAGCGCGTTCGAGCTCGGCACCAAGGCGGTGGCCGAGGCGCTCGGGCGGTCGGGGATCGACCCGTCGCTCGTCGACGACGTGGTACTCGGCGAGTCGCTGTACGGCGGGGGAGACCTCGCCCGGTACGCGGCGGTCAACGCCGGCATCGCGCAGGTGCCGGGCGTCGCCCACAACCGGCACTGCGCGTCCGGGCTCGCCGCCGTGCAGAGCGCGGCGGCGTCGATCCGGTCGGGGATGGACCGTGTGGTCATCGCCGGCGGGGTGCAGTCGGCCTCGACGAAGCCGGGCTCCCGCTGGCGGATCCCGGGCACCGACGACTGGGACGAGGACTGGCTCGCGTACAGCCACCCCGAGACCCCGGACGCGCCGTGCCGGGACATGTCGATCACAGTGGGCTGGAACGCCGCGGTGCAGGCGAAGCTCACCCGGCAGGAGATGGACGCCTGGGCGCTGCGGTCGCACCAGCGCGCGGTCGCCGCCATCGACGCCGGCAGCTTCGCCGAGGAGATCTTCCCGATCGACGTGCCGCGGCGCGACGGCACCACCGTGACGTTCGCCGTGGACGAGCACCCGCGGCGGAACACCTCACTGGAGCGGCTCGCGGCGCTGAAGCCGATCCATCCGGAGATCGACGGCTTCAGCATCACGGCCGGCAACGCGTCCGGCGTCAACGACGGCGCCGCCGCGATGGTGCTCGCCGAGCGCCGGTTCGCCGAGCAGCACGGCCTCGAGCCGCTGGCTGTCATCCGCGCGTGGGCGTCCGTGGGCGTGCCGCCGGCCGACACGGGCCTCGCGCCGACGCTCGCCATCCCGAAGGCGCTGAAGCGGGCCGGGCTCACGATCGACGACATCGCGCTGTGGGAGATCAACGAGGCGTTCGCCTCGGTCGCCGTGGCCACCACCCGCATCCTCGGGCTCGACGACACCCTGGTGAACGTCGCCGGCAGTGGCTGCAGCCTCGGCCACCCGGTCGCCATGAGCGGCTCCCGGATGATCATCACGATGGTGCACGAGCTGCGCCGGCGCGGCGGCGGCACCGGCGTGGCCGCCATGTGCGCCGGCGGGGGCATGGCCACCGCCGTCGTCTTCGACGTCCCCGCTCCCGTCACCGTCACCGTCACCGCCTGAGGTCGTATCCGCCGTGCCTTGAGGGATCCGGCGGACGGTGGGCGCGCTCACCTGACAACTGCTGGAGTGAACGCACGCTTATCAGGGACAATGGAGTATGACTGGCGCGCTCAGGGGTTTCCGGGTCGTCGAGCTGGCCGGCATCGGGCCCGGGCCGTTCGCGGCCATGATGCTGTCCGACATGGGCGCCGAGGTGCTCCGCGTCGACCGGGCCGACGCCGTCGGTACCGAGGCGCCGCTGTGGGACGTGAACGCCCGCGGCCGCCGCTCGGTGGGCATCGACCTGAAACACCCCGACGGGCGGGAGGCCGTGCTCCGCCTGGTCGAGCGGGCCGACGTGCTCATCGAGGGGTTCCGACCGGGGGTCACCGAGCGGCTCGGGCTCGGGCCGGACGACTGCCTGGCCCGGCAGCCGCGGCTCGTCTACGGGCGGATGACCGGCTGGGGGCAGGAGGGGCCGTACGCGCAGGCGCCTGGCCGTGACATCAACTATGTCGCCCTCGCCGGCACCCTGGGCATGATCGGTCCCGCTGGCGCGCCGCCGGTGCCGCCGCTCAACGTCGTGGGCGACTTCGGCGGGGGCGGCCTGCTGCTCGCCTTCGGCATCGTGTGTGCCCTGCTCGAAGCGGGCGGCTCCGGCCGGGGCCAGGTGGTCGACGCCGCGATGGTCGACGGCGCGGCCCTCCTGGCCGGGATGATCCATGGGCTGCGGGCGGCCGGCGACTGGGGCGAGCGGGGCACCAACCTCCTCGACGGCGGTGCCTGGTTCTACGACGCCTACGAGACGGCCGACGGCCGGTACGTCTCGGTCGGCGCGATCGACCCGCGAGCCCGCCGGCAGCTCGCCGAGCTGACCGGGGTCGATCCCGGTCCAAAGGACGACCGCTCGTCGTGGCCGGCCACGAAGGCCCGGCTGGCGGCGGTGATCCGGACCAGGACCCGGGACGAGTGGTGCGCCGTGCTCGAGGGCACCGACGCCTGCTTCGCCCCGGTCCTCGATCCGGACGAGGCCCCGGCCCACCCGCACAACCGCCACCGCGCGACCTTCACCGAGGTCGGCGGGGTGGTCCAGCCGGCTCCGGCTCCCCGTTTCAGCCGGACCCCGCCGGCGGTCGCCGGCCCGCCCCCCGCCCCCGGGCAGCACACCGAGGAAGCCTTGGCCGACTGGGGGTTCTCGGTCGAGGAAGTGGCTCGTCTGCGGACGGCTGTCGCCGTCCGGTAACCCGCTGCGAGGGCTAGCGCCTGATCGGCCTACCGTATAAAGTGAGCGCTCATGCACATAGGACTTGGCCTTCAGTTCGCGGCTCTTGATCGCGACGTGGCTGACGCGGACGTGTACCGGACGGAGCTGGGCCTCGCGTCCCGCGCCGAAGAGGTCGGTTTCGACTCGGTCTGGCTGTCCGAGCACCATTTCTCCGACTACCAGCTCACCTCGCAGCAGTCGATGGTGCTGGCCTGGTTGGCCGGTCAGACCAGCCGAGTGAAGCTCGGCACGATGGTCACCGTCCTGCCGTGGAACGACCCGGTGCGGGTGGCGGAGAAGTTCTCGGTGCTCGACCACCTTTCCGGCGGACGGGCCATCCTCGGCCTCGGGCGCGGCCTCGGGCAGAAGGAGTTCGTCGGCTTCCGGGTCCCGATGGGCGAGTCCCGCCGTCGGTTCAAGGAGTACAGCGCCGCGCTCCTCACCGCCCTGGAGACCGGCGTGATGGAGTACGACGGCGAGCTCTACCAGCAGCCGCGGGTCGAGATCCGGCCACGGCCCCTGGCCAGCTTCAAGGGCCGCACGTTCGCCTCGGCGGTGTCGCCGGAGTCGATGGAGATCATGGCCGGGATGGGCGTCGGGCTGATGGTCATCGCCCAGAAGCCCTGGCCCACCGCCATCGAAGAGCTCAAGAAGTACCGCGAGCGCTACTTCGAGCTGAACGGCCATGAGGCTCCGAAGCCGGTCCTCGTGATCGTGGCCGGCGTGAGCGACAAGCAGGCCCAGGTCGACAAGATCCGCGACGTGTACCTCCAGCGCTGGGCCCGCTCGACGGTCGAGCACTACGAGTTCGACAACGTCGGCTTCGCCCAGATCGAGGGCTACGAGTACTACGCCGGCCTGGCCGCCAACATCCAGAAGCACGGGCTGGAGAGGTTCAACGGCTTCCTCGCCGACCTCCAGGTCTGGGGCAAGCCGGCGGAGGTCACGGACAAGCTGCTCGAGTACGCGACCATGACCGACGCCGGCGGCGTCGTCGTGCCGATGTGCTTCGGCGGCATGCCGGCCCAGGAGGCTCAGGACAGCTTCGAGCTGTTCGCCTCCGAGGTGCTTCCCGAGCTGCGGCGCCACGACGTCGGCGGTGACATCGGCGTGACCTACGACGCCGCGCCGACGGCCGTCTCCTGAGAGCGCGCCGTCATGGGTCTGTGTGACGGACGGGTGTGCCTCGTCACCGGTGCCGGCCGGGGGATCGGCCGGGCCTACGTCGAGGCACTCACCGCCGAGGGTGCGCTGGTGGTGGTCAACGACGTCGCCGCCGACGCGGTCGCCGACGTCGTCGCCGCGGTGCGGGCAGCGGGTGGCGCGGCCGTCGGGCACGTCGGTGACGTGTCCACGGCGGCCGGCGCCGACGCCCTGATCGCGACCGCCACCGACACCTGGGGCGGCCTCGACGCCGTCGTGAACAACGCCGGCATCGCCCGCGACAAGATGCTGGTGAACATGTCCGAGGACGACTGGGACGACGTGCTGCGCGTGCACCTCAAGAGCACGTTCCTCGTCACCCAGCGGGCCGCCCGCCACTGGCGGGAGCGGTCGAAGGCGGGCGACGCCGTCGACGCCCGCGTCATCAACACGGTCTCGTCGGTGGGCCTGTACGGCCACGTCGGCCAGGCCAACTACGCCGCCGCCAAGGGCGCGATCGCCTCGTTCACCCTCGTCGCGGCCATGGAGCTCGCCCGCTACGGGGCGACCGTCAACGCCGTGTGCCCCACGGCGCTGACGCCGATGACGGAGGCGGTGGGCCTGGGCGAGAGCGAAGCCGCCCGCGAGGGCCGGTTCGACCCGCGGTGGGTGGCCGCGGCGCTGGTGTGGCTCGCGTCGCCGCTCGCGGCCGACGTCACCGGCCGGGTGATCGTGGCCTCGGGCGTGCGCCTCGCGATCGCCGAGGGCTGGCACCGCGGGCCCACGGGCACCCCGGTCGACGATCCCGCCGCCGTCGACGCCGTCATCCGCCCGCTCCTCGCCGCCGCCGCCCCGAACGCCGACGTCCAAGGAGACATCCCACGATGGTCGAGCGCACTCTCCTGACGCACGACGCCGAGGCCGACGACGTCGATCCGGCCACCTTCCGCAGGGTGCTCGGCCACTTCTGCACCGGAGTAACGATCATCACGAGCCTGGACGACGACGGGACTCCGGCCGGGCTCGCCTGCCAGTCCTTCACCTCGCTGTCCCTGGACCCGCCCCTGGTGCTGATCTGCCCGGGCCGTAGCTCGACGAGCTGGCCGCGCATCGAGCGGACCGGACGGTTCACCGTCAACGTCTTGGCCGAGGACCAGCAGGACGTGTCGGTGGCCTTCGGCTCCCGGACCGCGGCCAAGTTCGACGCGGTCCCCTGGCACACCACCGATCGCGGCGCGGTCGTGCTGGACGACGTCCTCGCGTGGGTCCACTGCGACATCGACGCCACGTACGACGGTGGCGACCACCAGATCGTCGTCGGCGCGGTCCGCCAGATGCACATCCTGCGAGACCACGGACCGCTGCTGTTCTTCCGCGGCGACTACGGCCTGCCGACCCTGCCCACCCAGAAGGCCAGCTCGAACGGGGCGGCGACCCGGGCCGACTAGGGTGGACCGATGGTGGCGTTGACCAGGCCGGAGGCGCAGCGGCGAGCGGAATCGGTCGACGTCGACCGCTACACGATCGAGCTGGATCTCACCGAGCCGGGTGACTTCTTCGTCTCCAGCACGACGATCGCCTTCACCGCCCGCGAGCCGGAGACGTTCGTCGAGCTGATCTGCGAGGAGCTGCTCGAGGTCGTTCTCGATGGCGTGCCCCAGCCGGTCGAGGCGTTCGACCGGACCTCCCCGATCGGCGGGGCCGATCGGGCAGGGATCCCGGGCCGGCTGCCGGTACGCGGCCTGGGCGGGCGGCATGAGCTGCTCGTCAGGGCGCGCTCGCGCTACTCGCACGACGGCGAGGGCCTGCACCGGTTCGTCGACCCGGCCGACGGCGGGACCTATCTGTGCGCGACGTCGTCGGTCGACAACGCCAAGCGGTGGTTCGCCTGCTTCGACCAGCCGGACCTGAAGGCCCGCGTCAGCGTGCGGGTCCAGTGCCCGCCCGACTGGACGGTCGTCGGCAACGGCGCGGCGACCCGGACCGGTCCGGGCACCTGGGAGCTGGCCGAGACCAGGCCCATCTCGACCTACCTCGTCACCCTGGTGGCCGGCCCGTGGCATTCGGTGCTCGGGGAACACGACGGCATCCCGCTCGGCCTGCACGTCCGGCGCTCCCTGGCGGCCGAGCTCGACCGGGACGCGGCCGAGCTTCTGCGGCTGACCGCCGACTCCCTCAACGCCTTCCACGAGCTGTTCGAGGTGCGCTATCCGTTCGGCGAGTACCACCAGGCCTTCGTCCCGGAGTTCAACTGGGGCGCGATGGAGAACCCCGGCTGCGTCACCTTCCGCGACCAGCTGATCTTCCGGTCGCGGCCGAGCGAGGCGGAGCTGCTCGGCCGGGCGAACACGGTCGTCCACGAGATGGCGCACATGTGGTTCGGCGACCTGGTGACCATGCGCTGGTGGGACGACCTGTGGCTCAACGAGTCCTTCGCCGAGTACCTGGCCCGCCGCGTCACCCCGCTGGTGTCGGGCCTGCCGGCGGGCCCGGACTTCGCGGCGGCGCGCAAGAGCTGGGGCTACGCCGCCGACCGCCGCGCCACCACCCACCCTGTCGCCGGCAACGGCGCCGCGGACGCCCGCTCCGCCCTGGACGACTTCGACGGCATCTCCTACGCCAAGGGCGCCAGCGTGCTGCGGCAGCTCGCCGCCTACCTGGGCGAGGACATGTTCCTGGGCGGGCTGCGCGAGCACGTCCGCTCGCACGCCTATGGCAACGCCACGTTCGCCGACCTGCTCGCGTCCTGGTCCGCCCAGGCGGGCCCGGGCACGCCCACCGGCGCCGACCTCGCGCGGTGGGCCCACGAGTGGCTGCGCCTGGCCGGCGTGGACATCGTCGCCGTCGAGACCGGGCCGTCCGGGGACGTCCTGCGCCGCCAGCCGCCGGTGTTCGGCCCGGCGGCCGACCGGCCGCACGCCATGACCGTCGCCGTGCTTCCCGGTGACGGCGCCCGGGCCGAGGTCGTCCTCGGTGGCGAGCCGGTGCCGGTCCCGGCGGCCGGTCCCGGCGAGCTCGTGCTTCCGAGCGCCGGCGACGAGACCTGGGCCACGATCCGACTGGCCGCGGACCACTGGGAACGCCTGCCCGCGGTCCTGGCCGTGACCGGTGACGCCACGGCCCGCGTGGTGGCATGGAACGCGCTGCGTACCGGCCTGGCCGACGGGCTGGTGTCGCCCGAGCTCGCGGTGCGGACGGTCGCGGCCGGCCTGCCGACCGAGCTCGACGTCGTCACCGCGCGGCTGCTGCCGTGGATCACCGCCGCGGTGTCCCTGTACCTCGCGCCGGGCCCGGAGCGCACGGCGGCGTTCACCGTCCTCACCGACGCGACCCGGGCGTTGCTCGCGGACGCGAAGCCCGGCGGCAGCGGCCAGCTGACCGCGGCCCGCGGCTGGGTCGGTCTCACCGACGACCTCGACGCGCTGCGCGCCTGGCGCCCGGGTGACGAGCCGTTCGCGGGCCTGACCGTCGACGTCGAACTGAGCTGGCTGGTTCTGGAACGACGAGCCGCGCTTGGCGACCTCACCGTCGACCAGATCGAGGCGGCCTACGCCGCGGACCGGACGGCGTCCGGCCTGGTGCACGCGACCCACTGCCGGGCGCTGCGCCCCGACCCGGCCGCGAAGGCCGCGGCGTGGGCTGAGCTCCTCGACCCTGCCAGCACGCTGTCCCACTACCAGCTGTCCGCGCTGGCCGGCGGGATCTGGGTGGCCGGCCAGGAGGACCTGGCGGCGCCCTACGCCCGGCGCTGGTTCGCCGACCTGCCGGCGACCGCGGCGTTCCGGGGCACGATGTCGCTGGCGAGGCTCGCCGACCTGTGCTTCCCGCGGCTCGCGGTCACCGCGGAGACCCTTGGCTGGGCCGAGGCGTTCGCGGGGCTCACCGACGTCCCGTCCGGCCTGCGCCGGACCGCCTCCGACGGCGCCGACGACCTGCGCCGCGCCCTCGCCGTCCGCGCCGCCGCCAGCGCGACCTGATATCGCCCGTCAGGGCTGACGCGAGTGGTCGGCTCAGGCGCGCAGGAGGCGGCCGGGGGTGGTGCCGGGGATCTCCTCGCCGGCGGCACGGGTGGCGACGCCGTTGACCCAGAGGTGCTCGACGCCGGTGCTGCGGACCAGCAGGCGGTCGGCGCCGCCTGGCTGGTCGTGGGTCCGCTCGACGGGCGTCGTGCCGACGGTGTCCGGGTCGAAGGCGACGAGGTCGGCGTAGAAACCGGGCTGGACGAGGCCGCGGTCGGCGACGCGGAACACCTGGTGTGGATGCCCGGTGAGCCGCCAGACGGCGTCCTCCAGGCTCAGGGCTTTGCGCTCGCGTACCCAGTGGCCGAGCAGGTGGGTCGAGTAGCAGGCGTCGCAGAGCTGGCTGGCGTGCGCGCCGGCGTCCGAGAGGCCCAGCAGGGTCCGCCTGTCGGCCAGCAGGTCCGCCAGCTCGGCGTCGCCGTCGTTCTCCAGGACGACCCGGAAGCGGGTCGTGCCGGTGTCGGCCAGCGCCAGGTCGAGCATCAGGTCGAACGGCGTGGTGCCGTGCTCGGCGGCCAGCCGGTCCAGCGGGATGCCGACGAGGTCGCGGTGGGTCTCCGTCTCCTCGACGTCGATCTTGTGCCAGCGGTGGCCCCAGGCCGCCAGCGTCGCCGGCCGGGCGCGCTCCCGCCAGGAGGCGTCCCGGTACAGGTCCGCCCGCCGCTCCCGCGGCAGCGCGAGCACCTCTTTCCACTCGTCCACGGCGGCGAGGGGGGTCGGGTCGTCCATGGTGGTCTGCATGACGATCGGCCGGCAGGCGATCTGCGGGTAGACCTCGCCCGGTAGGGCGGCCCCGCGCTCGACGGTGCGCAGCGCGGCGCCCGGCTTCTCCGGCCGGGTGACCAGCGCCGTCCACGTGACCGGGATGCCGTAGCGGGTGGCGATCTCGGAGAACTGGTCGACGAACAGGCCGGGGCCGATCGAGACGGCGAGCACGCCCTTGCCGGCCTCACCGAGGACCTCGGCGAGCTGGTACACCTCGTCGACCTCGGCGAACCGGCTCGGCACGGGCCGACCGTAGGCGCCGGAGTGCGCGGGCTGGCGGGAGGTGGAGAACCCGATCGCGCCGGCGTCGAGCGCCTCCCGCACGAGCCGGCGCATCGTCGCCAGCTCGTCGTCCGTGGCCGGGCGCTCCTCGCCGCCAGTGACGAACAGGCGCAGGGGGGAGTGGCCGATGAAGACGCCGACGTTGAGGCGCTTGGCGCGGGCGTCGAGCGCGGCGAGGTACTCCGGGAACGTCTCGAAGCACCAGTCGATGCCGGCTTTCAGCGCCTCCATCGACATGCCTTCGACGTTCTCCAGGAGCCGGACGATCAGGTCGCGGTGCTCCGGGCGGGTCGGGGCGACGCCGAAGCCGCAGTTGCCCATGACGACGCTGGTGACGCCGTGCCAGCTCGACGGGGTGAGGTCGCCGTCCCAGAGGATCTGGGCGTCGTAGTGGGTGTGGACGTCGATGAAGCCGGGCGCCAGCACCAGCCCGCCCAGGTCGACGACCTCGGTGCCGGCCTCGGGGGCGAGGCCGCCCGGCTCGGTGACGGCGGAGATCCGGTCACCGGTGACGGCGACGTCCGCCGGGCGGGCCGGTGCCCCGCTTCCGTCGATCAGCGTGGCGTTGCGCAGCAACAGGTCCATCGAGGCTCCATCGGTCATCCGGCGAACCGAGCACCCCAAAATTAGCAAACACTCGCTCACTTATCGACCGGTGTGCGCTCGTCGTCAGCGGCCTGGCGGCCCGGCGGCCTGGCGCCCCGGCGGCCTGGCGGCCTGGCGGCACAGGTCAGCCGCGCTGGTGTACGGCGGGCGACAGTTTTCGACTTCTTTACCACGCCTCGCCGTACGGTGCGGACCGCTGACCAGGGCCGCGGATAGGAGATGTGACATGACGCAGGAACCCACGCCACCGTCCGCCGAGTCACCATTGCTGACCCGTCGAGGGGTCTCCTCGCTGGCGCTGGCCGCGGGCGTCTCCGGTCTCGTCCTGGCCGCCTGCGGCGGTGGCGACTCGGCCACGACCGCGACGGGGACCGCCTCGGCGTCGACGACGGGCGGCACCCCCTCGAACACGCCGTCCCCCACCGCGACCACTCCGTCCGCCTCGCCGTCCGAGAGCCCGTCGGCGGCCCCGGCCGGCCAGCCCCAGGGCGGCGCCGCGCAGCCACCGCCGCCGCAGCAGCCGCAGCAACAACCACCGGCGCAGCAGCCCCCCGCGCAGCAGCCGCCGGCGACGACGGCGGCGGCGCCGAAGCCGGCCGGCACGCGGCTGGCCAGCGTCGGCGACGTCCCTTCCGGGGGTGGTGTCGTGCTCGGCGGCCAGAACATCGTGCTGACCAACACCGGCGGCACGATCCACGGCTTCTCCGCGACGTGCACCCACCAGGGCTGCACGGTCGGCGGCGTCTCCGGCGGCACGATCAACTGCCCCTGCCACGGCAGCCGCTTCGACGCCTCGTCCGGCGCGGTCGTGGCCGGCCCCGCCGCGCGCTCCCTACCGGCTGTCCGTGTCGTCGTCCAGGACGGCGCCGTCTACAAGCCCTGACCGCCCCCGCCGCCCCCGCCGCTCCCGCCGCCCCGCCCCGCCGCGGCGCGGCGCGGATGGTGATCGCCGATCGTGTCCTGCCGTGGTTGCCTGCGGGGCCAGATCGCGACCATGGGAGGGCACAGACACCGATCTAGACCAGGCGACGGGCATCGGCCACGGTGCGGACGGCCGGTACGCCGGTGGTCGCCAGCCAGCCGCCGGCGGCCAGCATGCAGACCGCCGCGGCCACCAGCACCGGCCTGGTGCCTAGCGTCGCGGCCAGGAGACCGCCGAGCAGGCTGCCGACGGGGAGCGTGCCCATGACGATCGTGCGGGCGCAGGCGTTGACCCGGCCGAGCAGCTCGCGGGGCACGATGGCCTGCCGCAGGCTGATGTGGTTGACGTTGTAGAGCGGTACGACCATGGCGCCGACGGCCATCCCCGTTCCCGCGGTGACGAGGATGAGCCAGTGCGGCCCGGCGGCCAGGGAGAACAGCAGCGCGCCCGCGCCCTCCGCGACCAGCCCGAGCACCAGGGCCCAGCCGAGGCCCGTCCACCGCGTCAGCCGGCCGACGAGCAGGGACGTGGCGATGCCGGCGAGGCCCTGGACGGCGAACAGCAGGCCGATGAAGGCGGCGGACAGCCGCAGCTCGCGGGCCAGGAAGATGACCTGCAGCGCGGCGCCGACGCCGGAGAACAGGTTCAGCGTTCCGCCGGCGATCGCCCCCCGCCGCAGCATCGGATGCCGCAGGAGGAACCGCGCGCCCTCGGCGATCCCGAGCGAGCCGGCCGCGGTGCCGGTGCCGGTGCCGGTGCCGGTGGCTGGCGGGCGCCTGGCGGTCCGCACACCGAGGAGGATCAGCGCGGCGGCCGCGAACGAGACCGCGTCGACGCTCATCGCCGTGGGCGCGGTGAGCGCGACGACGAGGAAGCCGGCCATCGCCGGTCCGGCGGTCTCGGCGAGCCCGCGCAGGAACGTGAGGCGGGCGTTCGCCGTCGTCAGCTGGTCGACGTCGACGGTCTCCGGCAGGGTGCTCTGGCTCGCGAGGGCGGCGAAGACGGCCAGCGAGCTCACCAGCAGCGCGATGACCACCAGTGGCCAGATGGTCAGCACGTGCAGGGCGGCGGCCAGCGGCACGACGCCGATGAGCGCCGCCTGGCCCCAGCTCGACCAGCGCAGCACCGTGGCGCTCGACCGGCGGTCCAGCAGGGCCCCGGCGACCAGCGCGAGCACGATGACCGGGGCGAACCCGGCGGCCCGGAGCAGGCCGACGGCGCCCGGGCTGGCGTTCAGGTAGGTCACGGCGGTGAGCGGCAACGCGACCAGGGTGACCTGCGAGCCGACCGCGGACACCCCGTCCGCCGCCCACAGCGCCCAGAACTGCCTGGACAGCCCACGATTCCGCTTCTCCGGCTTTGTCTCGTCGATCAGCGCGACATTTTGCTGTAACAGACTCATCGGCGCTCCAACAACGATGCTCCAACACTGTCGAACGCTGTCGGTCAAAGCCGGCCGCCGTCGCTGGCAATTCTCGCCCGCCTATCACTCCTGGCGCGGTGGCCACGGACCGACGCTGAACGGCTTTTACCTGCGGACTCGCCGGAACGTGGCCGTTCCGCCGACGCGGGGCGCTCGCGGCCGGGCATGGCGGTTGATGAAGGCAAGTTGATGAAGGCAATAGGCCGTCGGGCCTCGGCGTGGTCCGGACTGTCGCGATCGCCTCGCCAGTGTGACTGTTGAACCCCCGTATTGGAAGAGTTCTCCGGAGTGTTGCGTGCCTGGCCACTGTGTGCCATGCTGCGGTCGGCCAAACCTGGACGACAAGCAGCTACGTAAGAATGTATCTGCCCGCGGGCTCTGCCCGCGGCCGGCCGCTGTCTGTATCTCGTGCCCCGGGGTTCGGTGTTCCCATCCGACGAGCAGCTGGCATTCGCGAACCCCGCCGCCTGACCCGGGGTTACTTCACCGACGCTTGCGAAAAGCGATCGGATCTCGTTCCTTCGACCGTGGGGCCGAAGGTCTCCGTTGGCCGCGAAGCCAATGATCTCCATTGGTCGCGAGGCCGAAGATCTCCGTGACGGGCCGCGGCGCGTGTGCCCGATCAGTCTTTGTCGACCGCAGGAGGCGGCAGTGGAAAACATCGATCCTTCGTGCTCGCGCGTGACGTCCGGAACGGGCGTCGCCGAGCGTCCCGAGACGGCCTCGGCACCGCGCAGCCGGGTGTTCCCGCACGTCAAGATACGTACGATGCCGAATCCGGTCCTGGTGGCCTCCGCGCTCGTCGAGCGCGCGGAGGAGCCAGTACCCGGACCGCGAAGCAGGGTGTTCCCGCAGAGCAAGGTGGTGGCCATGCCCGACCTCGACGACCTGGCCGCCGACCTGGTCGGTGCGCGAGAGTAAGCCTGGCACGACCCCTGGCTCCGGCGCGGCGCCCGCGCCCGTGGGCGCCGCGCCGGAGCCGATGCCGGTGACCCGAGATCCGAAGCCCGGTCCCAGCCTGGGCCGCGGCTTCGGGCCCGGGCCGGGGCCACGGGTACGGCACGGCACGGCACAGGCATCTTCGGCGGGTATATCCGTGAACGGCGGGAACCTCAGGCACATGCGAGGCCCCGTGTGTTTCGCCGCTGGATCCGACGGCGAGGAAGGTGCATTGTGTGTGCCGTCGCCGAAGATGGCAAGAAAGATTAACCGGCTCGTTACAGACGGCTCGACCCGGCGAGGGTGACGTGCTTCCGACCTATCCTTTCGCGCTGCCGACTCCGACCGACCCGCCAACGCGGCTGACAAGCCTGGACGGACCCGTCTGCCCGGTAACCACGCCGTGGGGCGGTGACGCCTACCTCGTGACCGGCTACGCCGAGGCGAGAAAGGTCCTGTCCGACCCGGCGTTCAGCCTCGGGCAGGTGCATTCGGCCATGGCGCCGGCGGTCGAGGGCGGTCAATGTCCCAGCAGCCAGAATGTGCCCAACATCGATCCGCCCGGGCACACAATGCTGCGCGGCCTGGTCTCCTCTGTCTTCAGCCCACGGCGGATGGAGCACTGGCGGGTCACGGTCGCCGCCCGGGTCGACGGCCTGCTCGACGAGCTGCGACAGCCCGCCGAACTGGTCAGCTGCGTGGGTGAACCGCTTCCGCTTGCGGTGATCTGCGAGACGATGGGCCTGCCGCCACAGGTCCACGCCGATTTCCGCGGCTGGGCAGAGGCGATCGTGATGGACGACGACACCCGCGACGAGCGCTGGCTGAATGCCTGGACAGGCCTGGTCACCTGCCTTCGGCAACTGATCGCCGAGCGGCGCCGGGACCCGCGGGACGACATCCTCAGCGAGCTCGTCGCGCTTTTCGACCAGCAGGAGGACCTGTCGGAGCTGGGCCTGCTGACGCTGTGCGTACAGCTGCTGGTCGACGGCTACAAGGTGACCTCGAACCAGCTGTGCGTCCTGCTCGTCTCCCTCCTCCAGGACGTGGAGACCTACCAGGCCCTCGTCAGCGGTCCCGATCTCGTCCCCGCCGCCGTCGAGGAGCTCCTACGGCTGCACCCGCACGCCGAGCCGCTCCTGCGGGCCACGACCAGGCAGGTCGATCTCGGCGGCTCCCTGCTTCCGGCGGGCACCCTGGTCCTGGTCGACAAGTTCGCCGTGAACCGGGACGGTCGGCGGTTCGCCGACGCCGACCGACTGCGGATCGACCGCGCCGGCAACAACCACCTCGTCTTCGGCCATGGTCCGCACCGATGCCTCGGCGCCGCGCTCGCCCGCATCGAGCTCCAGACCGTGGTCACCGGCCTGGTCCGGCGGTTTCCGCACCTTCGCCTGGCGCCCGAGGCCGACGCCGTCCGGTGGAGCGGCCGACTGATCGGCGGAATCCAGGAGATCAACGCGACCTGGTGATCGCCCGACTCGCGCCGCCCTGAGGCTGAGGCTGCCGTAAGACTCGCGCGATTGGTAGATCACTGCCACCGTGTCGCCGCGGTCGCGAATCCGGCCAGATCGCAACCGCGACAACACGTCCGCGGCGATCATGAGTTCTTTTGGGTGGGGCGGAGGTCCGCTGCCGTGATCGGCTAGAGCTGGCGGACGATCTTGGCGGCCAGCAGGGCGTCGACGTCCTCGGCGCGGAAGCCGAGGTCGGACAGGACAGCGACGCTGTGCTCGCCGATGCCGGGCAGCGCCAGGGTGGGACCGTCCGACGGCGGCTGGCCGAGGCGGAGGAGCGGGCCGATCTGTTCGAAGTGACCCCACTCCGCGACCTCGTAGGCGGCGACGCGGCCAAGCTGCCGGTTGAGCGG
The DNA here is from genome assembly GCF_000235425.2 of Pseudofrankia saprophytica. Taxonomy (NCBI): domain Bacteria; kingdom Bacillati; phylum Actinomycetota; class Actinomycetes; order Frankiales; family Frankiaceae; genus Pseudofrankia; species Pseudofrankia saprophytica. Next base: position 7,434,264 of record NZ_KI912266.1, on the reverse strand, counting down.
GTCGTCGAGGATGCCGCGGCGGAACTCGTCACGGCTGCGCGGCCGGACCACCTCGGCCAGCAGCCCCTCGGCGCGCAGCCGGGCCACCCAGTCAGCGGCTGGGTCACTCGCGAACGCCTTCTCCAGCAGCCTCTCGACCTCGCGGGCCACCGCGTCGTGGGCGCCGCCGCGCAGCGGGGCGTACGTCGCGAGCCGCCCCCCGGTCGGCGGAGGCTGGCCCCCGCCCAGCAGCGCGCGCAGGCGGGTCCAGGCCTGCTCGTCCGGCAGCACCAGCGCGAACCATTCCCCGTCGCCGGCCTGGTAGAGGCGGTAGCCGGGGCCGTAGCCCGTCTGCGCCTGGTCCAGGGCGGGCCCGGCGACGAGCGCGTCGTCGCGCAGGAAGGAGCCGCTCTGCAGCAGCATCCCGGCGCCGAGCAGGCTGGTCGCGACCTGCTGCCCCTCCTCGGCGACGGCCTGGGCGTACAGGCCGGCGAGGATCCCGCCCGCCGCCACCCAGCCACCGGTCACGTCGATGGGAATCCAGGTCGCGGCGATCGGCTCGTTGCCCTCGCCGCCGATGGCCTGCTCCAGGCCGGTGACGGCCTGCATCAGCGCGTCGTTGCCCGGCTGCCTCGCTCGCGGCCCCCTGGGCCCGAAGGCGCTGGCATGGCAGTAGACCGCGCGCGGGTTGAGCCGGGCGACGTCGGCGGCGCCGATGCCGAGCCGCTCGGCGACGCCGACCCGGAAGTTGTGCAGCACGACGTCGGCCCACCGGATCAACCGCTCTACGACGGGGCGGGCGTCGGGGGCGGTGATGTCGATCGCGATGCTGCGCTTGCCGCGTTGGCAGGCGGCGACCGCGTAGGCGGCGGCCCGCATCGCCTCGCCGTCGGGCGGCTCGACCTTGATGACCTCGGCACCAAGGTCGGCGAGCACCTGGGCGGCGAGCGGTCCGGCGACGAACGCGGAGAAGTCGACCACCCGCACCCCGCGCAGCGGCGCCGCGTTTCCGGCGGCACCCGCGGCCGCGGCACCCGTACGGGTGGTAGCGCCTTCGGTCGTCGCCTCGTTCGTGGCCTGGACGTTCGTGGGCTGGACGTTCGCCGCCTGGGCCTCGGGCCGCTCCTGCGCCCGCGTCTCGGTCGGCGTCTCGGCCGGGGGCTCGGAACCGGGCAGCGGGCCGACCGCGATCGGGGAGCCCAGCATGACCTCGCGGTGGCCGTGCTGGTCGCGCGTGACGGCCAGGCCGATCTCGGCCAGGTGCGGGTCCCGTAACGCCTCGCCGGGGCCGAGGACCGGTTCGCAGGCGACGCCGGCGTCGCGCAGCCGCTCGATCCAGACGTCTCGGGGCCGCAGGGCGAACGGGGCGCGCCAGCGCTTCGCGCGTTCCTGCAGCTTCCCGGTGGACTGGTCGGTGTAGTAGCCCTCGACGCTCGGCTCGTCGCCGAGGACCTCGATGAGCTTGGCGTACATGCCCTTGCCCCCGAACCAGACCTGGATCAGCTCGCCGTCCGCGCAGCGGTAGAGGAAGTTCGGGAAGGTCGAGCCCAGCTCCCAGTAGCCCTCGATCTCGGGCCGTGCCCGCTCGGAGCGCCCGATCATGCAGCCGAGCGTCGCGAGCAGGCCGTCGTAGAGCGACGTCTCCGCCCAGCCGCCGACGCCCGTCACGGCCCGGCGGCGTAGCAGCGCGAGGACCGAGGCGGTCAGCAGGCCGGCGGTTCCGATGCCCGGCGCTCGGACGTCGACGAAGATCGGCCCTGGCCGGTGGCCGGCGAGCTGGGCGCAAAGGCCGGAGCGGGCCTCGACGAGCAGGCCGTAGTCCTCGATGGTTCCCGTCGAGGTCCTGCTGGGGCGGCAGCGGGCGTAGACCAGACCGGGGTTGGTGGAGCGCAGGTCCAGGTGGCCGAGCCCGCGGCCCTCCACCAGCGTCTCGGGCCCGTAGACGAGCGCGGCGTCGGCCTCGGCGAGCAGCGCTCGTACCGGCTCGGCGTCATCGGTCTGGACGACCCGCTTGTCACGGTGCCAGGCCTCGCCCCAGGGCACCCCCGCGTCGATCGCCGGGCGCGTCCGGCCGACGACCCGGACGACCTGCGCGCCGAGGTCCGCGAGCAGCATGCCCGGCACGCCGCCGGCGAGGCCGAGGCCGAGCTCGCTGGTCCCGACCGCGACCTCGACGACCCGCAGCCCGGCCAACGGCCGGGTACCGGGCAACGGCCGGGTATCGGCCGATGGCCGGGTACCGGCCGCCGTCACGGCGCCACCGCCCCGGAAGGCGCGGTGGCCGGACTGGCCGAGCCGGCCGGACTGGCCGAGCCGGCCGGCGCCGTGGCGGGCAGGGTCAGGCGGGGGAGGACCTCCTCGGCGGCGAGCCGGACGACCTCGAGGGTGTTCTCGTGCGCCGCCGGCGAGATGATGAAGTGGCGCACGCCGACGTCGACATACTGCTGCAACCGGGCGGCGACCTCCTCCGGTGTGCCGGCGGGGGCGATCCGGTCGAGCATCGCCGACGGCTTGTCGCCATAGGCCCCGCCGAGGAACGAGGCGACGTCGGCGCGGGCCCGGTCGCCGTCGTGGCGGACCGAGCAGTAGACGTACATCATCCACTCGAAGCCACCGAGGTCGCGGCCGATGTCCGCCGCCTCGGCCTGGATCGTCTCCACCGACCGGGCGTACGCGCTCGGTGACATGAGGTACGGCATCCAGCCGTCGCCGAGCCGGGCCGCGCGGCGCATCGCCGGGGCCTTGCGGCCCGAGACCAGGAAAGGCGGGCCGCCAAGCTGGCCGGAGGTCGCCATCCGGTCCCCGGGCGGTGGGGCGACCGGGCGCAGCGTCACATTGTCGACGTCGAAGAACTTCCCGTGGTGGCTGACCTCGCCGCCACGCCAGAGGGAGCGCAGCAGCGTCATCGCCTCGTCGGTGCGCGGGCCCCGCTCGGCGACCGGCACCCCGACCGACGAGAACTCGAGCGGGAACTCTCCGCCGACGCCCACGCCGACCGACACCCGCCCGCCCGAGCGGGCGTCCAGATCGACGAGCTGCTTGGCCAGCACCACCGGCTGGTAGAGCGGCAGCACCAGGATCGCGGTGCCCACCCGGACCCGCTCGGTCCAGGCCGTCATCAGCGCCAGCCGGGTGATGGCCTCGCCGGTCCCGGTGGGCGGGAGGATGTGGCCGCCCTGCCAGACGGACTCGATCGGCAGGCGCTCCACGGCCTCGAGCCAGCCTCGCTCGGGCTCTGGTAGGGCGGCTGCGCCGAAGACGATGCGGTCAGGCAACCGGGGCTCCTTCGCGACATGCCGGCGCGGCGGCTCGCGGGCCGCCGGCCCAGCGGTGCTCTGTATGAAGCGGCTCTGTGTGAAGCGGCTCTGTGGTGAAGCGCCGCCGGGTGGGCACGCCCGGGCGAGACCGTGCCCCGGTGCGCCGGTCGGGCGGGAATCCCGCGCGTGTACCGACGGCGTGGCGCTAGATTGCGAAGTGAGCGTACACTCCGCAAGTCGTCCTCGCCACCGCTCCGACAGGCGGGACGACCAGGGCGGATCAGCACCGACCCGAGGGGATTCGTGAGCGCGACCGTAGGCATACCGCCCGCCGTCACCGAGGAGACCGCCGCCTTCTGGGCCGCGGCGGCCGAGGGCCGCCTGCTCGTGGAGCGCTGCGCCGACTGCGCGGCCGAGTCGTTCCCGCCGTATGGGATATGCCGCGCCTGCCGGAGTCGCGCCGTCGGGTTCGTCGAGATCACCGGGCGCGGCCGCGTCTACAGCTTCACCGTCAACTACCAGCGTTGGATGCCCGGGCTGGAGGTGCCGTACGCGTTGGTGCTGGTCGAGTTCGCCGGCCACCCGGGCGTGCGGGTCTTCGGCCGGCTGCGTGGCTGTCCGCCGGAGGAGGCCGCGGTGGGGATGGCCGTCGAGGTCGGCTTCGAGCCGGGGCCCGGAGGCTACGCCGTTCCCAGCTTCGTCGCGGTCACCGGCGCCGAGGGCGCCGAGGGCGCCGAGGGTGGGGAGTGAGCGGGATGGGCGGCGAGCTGTTCGAGCGGCGGGCGGTCATCTCCGGCGTCGGCCAGTCGGCGATCGGGCGCCAGATCGACCGCTCCGGGTTCCAGCTGACGATCGACGCGATCCTCGCGGCGGTCGCGGACGCGGGGCTGACCCTCGACGACGTCGACGGGCTCGCGATGTTCCCCGGCGGGGGCAAGGCCAACGTCCCGGGCTACGCCAACGGCGATCTCTACGAGATCCAGGACGCGCTGCGGGTCACCACGTCCTGGCGGCAGGGCATCGTCGAGGGGATGTGCCTGCCGTTCTACGGTCCGGCCATGGCGGTCGCCACCGGCCAGGCCCGCCACGTCGTCATCTGGCGCACGGTCAAGGAGGGCAGCGCGGCGCGGAACGCCGGCGGCCGCCCGGCGTACGGCTCGACGAACCCGACGGCCGCGGGGCCGCTGGCCTGGCTGCTGCCGGTCGGCGCGCTCTCGCCCGTCTGCCAGATCGCCCCGTACGCCACCCGGTACATGCACGAGTACGGCGTCACCCGCGAGCAGCTGGCCTGGATCCCGGTGACCCAGCGCGCGCACGCCGCGCTCAATCCGGACGCGGTCTACCGCTCGCCGCTCACCGTCGACGACTACCTGGCGGCCCGGATGATCTCGACGCCGATCTGCCTGTACGACTGCGACGTCCCCGCCGACGGCGCCACCGCGATCGTGGTGTCCGCCGCCGAGACGGCCGGCGACCTGCGGGCGCCGGTCGCCATCGAGGCGATGGCCGGCGTGGTCGACGGGCGGCCGAGCTGGGAGCAGTGGGAGGACATGGGCCGGGTCGGCTACGCCACCGCGGCGGCGATGTGGGCGCGCACCGACCTGCGGCCGGCCGACGTCGACGTGGCCGAGATCTACGACGGCTTCGCCATCGAGGCCGTCTGGTGGCTGGAGGCGATGGGCTTCTGCGGGCCGGGGGAGGCCGGTGCGTTCGTCGAGGGCGGCAAGCGGATCGGCATCGAGGGGGAGCTGCCGCTGAACACCTGGGGTGGCCAGCTCTCCGGCGGCCGGCTGCACGCCGCGTTCGGTCACACCGCCGAGGCGGTCCGCCAGCTGCGCGGCGAGTGCGGCGAGCGGCAGGTCGCGGGCGCGCGGGTCGCCGCGGTCACCAGCGTCGGCGGCTACGAGGCCGGCGCGGCGCTGCTCACCCGGATGCCGTAGGGCGGACGGCGCACGCGGGCCGGTGACCCAGCCGGCGGGCGGTGATCAGGTATCGCCAGTTTCGAGATATCGAGAGAGGGGTGCGACAGATGGCCGGTCGGGTCGAGGGCAAGGTCGCGATCGTGACGGGGGCCGGCTCGACGCCCGGCCCGGGCGTCGGCACGGGCAAGGCCAGCGCGGTGGTGCTCGCGCGCGAGGGGGCGAGCGTGCTGCTCGTCGACCTGTTCGCCGACCGGGCCGAGGAGACGAAGAAGCTGATCGAGTCCGAGGGCGGCAAGGCGGAGGTCTTCGCCGGCGACTGCACCAAGGCCGCCACCTGCGAGGCGATGGCGAAGGCCGCCGTCGACGCGTTCGGGACCATCGACATCCTCGTCAACAACATCGGCATGGCCTCGGTCGGCACGGTCATCGACATCACCGAGGAGGCCTGGGACAAGGCGCTGGACATCAACCTGCGCACGATGTTCCTGGCCTGCAAGTACACGCTCCCGGTGATGGCGGCGCAGGGCTCGGGCTCGGTCGTCAACATCGCGTCGATCTCCGGGCTGCGCGGCGACGGCACGATCGCCTACTCGGCCGCCAAGGGTGCCATGCTCGCCATGACCGTCGAGATGGCGTACGCGCACGGCCGGCAGGGCATCCGGGTCAACGCCATCGCCCCCGGCCACATCGTCACGCCGATGGTGCTGTCGATCCCCGGCCAGTCCTCCACCTACGTCGACACGCTGCGCAAGGAGGCCGGACTGCTCGGTACCGAGGGCACCGGCTGGGACGTCGCCGCGGCGGTCGGCTTCCTCGCCAGCGACGACGCCCGCTGGGTCACCGGCGTCACCCTGCCCGTCGACTCCGGCGTCCTGACCGTCACTCCGCTGGCCATGGCCAGGCACCTGCGCGCCATCCCCGACTAGGTTCCAGCAGGGTGCTTGCGGCCGGGGCGGGACACGGCGGCCCCCGACGAGCCGCGTCAGTGGGCCGTCGGGAGCCTTTCCGGTCCGGTCAGCCCTCGATCGGGGACTGGCCGATGGGCTTGTAGGTGGTGGGTTGGCCCTTGTCGTCCAGGACGGTGATCAGCCCGCCGCGCACGCACACGGCCGGTGTCGACGGGTTGGCCTTGCCGTTGCAGCGGAACTTCACCCCGTCGGCGCCCGGCAGGGGCTTCTCGGGCATCTTCCGCAGCGCCGCGATGATGCCCGCCGGGGTCAGGTCGGTGGGCGCGATCCCCTCGAGGGCCTCGCGGAAGCCGGCCATCGACGTGAACATGCCGATCGCGACGCCGTTGGTGATGTCGATGTCGTGGCCGTAGGTCGCCGCGACGGCGGTGAACAACTGGTAGCTCCTGTCGTTCTTGTCGGCCGGCGCCTGGGCCGAGATGGTCATGCCCTTCAGGAAGCTGCCCGGCACCGCCTTGCTGGTGTTCTCGCCCAGGCACTGGGGGATGCTGGCGGTCGTGCCGGCGTAGCCGACCTGGCTGAGCGCCCTGAACGCGGCGGTGCAGAACGGCTCGCCGCCGATGACGAAGACGACGCCGGTCCCGTCGGTCGCGATCCGCTGCGCCTGCGGCGTCATGTCGGCCTGGTCCGGCGGGACGGGCACCAGCTCGAAGTCGATGCCGGCCGCCGCGTACAGGGACCTGGCCTGGTTCTGGTAGATGCTCACCGCCGCCGGGATGTCGATCACGATGGCGCTGATCTTCTTGGCCTTCTTCTCCTTGGCCAGGTCGAGCGGCAGCCGCACGACGCTGAAGACCGGGTCACTGAAGATGAAGGTGCTGTCGGGGTCGGCGAGCATGTCGTCGAGACTCGCGGCGTAGTAGGTCGTCGGGATGTGGGCGTCGTGCAGCGGCTTCCAGGAGGGCTGCGGGAACGCCGGGCCGCCGAGGACGACGGCGGCCACATTCTGCTCGACCATCCTGTTGCCGCAGTCGGTGGCCTTGGCCGGGTCGCCGAGGGTCTCGCACGTGACCAGCTGGATCGGCCGGCCGCCGAGGCCGCCGCGGCGCTCGTTGACCCACTTCACGACCGCGTCGGCTACCCGGCCCTCGACGGTGGCGTCGCTGGCGGCGTACTTGCCGTCCGAGATCATGCCGATCTTGATCGGCTGGCCCTTCGCGGGGTTCGCTGCCCCGAGAACGTCGGTGGCGGTCGACGCCGTGGCCTGGGGGGTGGCGGTGTCGGTCCTGTCGCCGCCGCCGCAGCCGGCGGCCAGGAAGGTGACCGCGGCCAGGGGCAGGGCTAAGAGCGCCGCCACCGGACGGTGTCGGAGTCGTCTACGGGGCATGCCGATACGGGAGGTGCCGAGGCGCTGCATGGTCGTCCTATCTCGCGGGTTGTCTCGGTGCGCGAAGCGGGTGCGCGGCTTCGGTCTGAGGGGGCGCCGGGAAAAGCGCCGGAGGCCGACAGGGGAAGTGGCGAAGCCGCGGGCGCGCCCGGAGGCCCGATCCGGGACTCAGGCCGGGCTTGGGGCCCGCAGGCCCAGCAGGCCGCCCAGCGTGCCGCCGAGGATCGCCCGGCGCTCCTCGGGCTCGACGTCCTTGAACAGGTGGTCGATGACCTGGCGGCTGCGCCCGAAGGTCCCTTCGGCGTGCGGATAGTCCATGCCCCACAGCAGCGTCGAGACGCCGGTGACGTGCCGGCAGGCGATCGCCATCGGGTCCTCCTGGAAGGAGACGTGGATCTGGCGCTGGACGTACTCGCTCGGCATGAGGGGGTACGGCCAGCGCTCGTTGAGCCGGAAGAGCTGGGCCATGCCCGGCTGGTCGTCGGCGGCGCGGGCGTCGTCCCAGGTGCCGGCCCAGAAGTCGCGGTTCTGCCCGAGCCCGAGCGTCCAGGCCTTGTCCATCGCGGCCATCGTCGAGACGAGCCAGTTGGCGTTGAACTCCACCAGCAGGAAATGCAGGTCCGGGAACCGTTCGAGCACCCCGGCGCCGACCAGCGACACGACGATCCGCTGCGCGGCCATGGGACCGAACACGGCCGCGCCCATCAACCGTTCGACGATCACCTCGTCGTCCAGCACCTCGTGGTTCTGGGCCTGGGCGGTGGCGATCATCGCCTGGAGGGTCGGCGCCGCGTCCTTGCGGACCTTCACGCCACCGGTCGCCACGTGGAAGGCGATGATCATCCCGTGGGCCTGCGCCGCCGCCCACACCCGATCGCACTGCCGTGAGGAGTACGGGACCGGCGACGTCGCCGGAAGGATGAGCGCCCGCGCTCCCAGGGCGGCCACCCGCTCGATCTCGGCGACGGCGTCGTCGACATCGCTCATCGGGATGGGCATGGTGGCGATCACCCGGTCGCGGTACGGCGTGAAGATCTCCGTCGCGTAGTCGTTGTAGACCCGGGCGTGCGCCATCGACAGCTCATGATGGTCGTGAGTGAACAACCCGAAGAGTGCGTGGTTGGGATGCATCAGCGTCGCCCGGACGCCCTCGTGGTCGAGGTCCTCGATGATCCGGGCGGGGTCGCCGCATTGCGGCGTTCCGTCATGGTGACGGTAACGGGCGTATGCCCAGCCTTCGAAGCCCGGCGTGTGCAGCTTCCGGAAATGGTGGTTTCCGTCGTCCCCGAGCGGTTCTATCTCGAAGTCCTCCTCCCAGACCGCGAGTTCCCGCAGGTGTTTCGGAAGACGGCTGGTGAACAGGTCCGTGGGCTCGACGAAATGCCCGTCCGCCGAGATGATGGCGTGCTCGACCATGAGCGGTCCCTTCTTGTTTGGCCCCAGGTCTGTGTGATTCCAACCCTGTTGGACCCAACCTTTGTTGATTCGAGCCCTGTGTGCCGCCAGGCCCCGTGCCTTTGCCTTGGTTCGTCGCGGGGTCAGCCGGCGTTCGCCGCGATCAGCTTCGCGTAGCGATCGAGAACCGGCAGGATCTCGTCCTTGTCCACCGTGTCGAAGGCGACCACAACCTCGGCGACACCGAGGGACGCAAGGCGTTCCAGCCGGGCTTGGAATCTGTCGTCGTCGACGGGGTCCTGGACCACCCAGATGACCGGGCCGGATGCGGGGCGTCCGGCCTCGGCCCACCGGCGTCGAAGCTCCACGAGCCGGTCCGCGATCCAGCTGATGCTTCCGCCCGGCATCCATCCGTCGGCCCACCCGACGATCGCCTCCATGGCGAGGCCGCGTCCGGCCGCGCCCAGGAGCACCGGGATCGAGGGCTGCGCCGGCTTCGGCCAGGACCAGCTGCGCTCGAGGTTGGCGTACTGGCCGTGGTACTCGGCCTCGGTCTCGGTCCACAGCGCCCGCATGAGCTCGACGTGTTCCCGCACGACCGCCCGCCGGTTCTTCCACGCGTGTCCGTGGCTGACCAGTTCGTCGGCGTTCCAGCCGTATCCCACGCCGAGCGTGAGGCGCCCCCCGGACAGGTGGTCGAGCGTCGCGAGGGCCTTGGCCAGGGCAATCGGGTCGTGCTGGGCGGGAAGGGACGTACAGGTGGCGATCTTCATGGGGGTCCGCGCGGCGACGAACGAAAGCGCGATGTACGGGTCGAGCAGCCGCGGGTAGGTCGGGGGAATGGTGTCCCCGGCGCCGGGAAAGCAGGCGGGGTCGGAACTGACGGGAATGTGGGTGTGCTCGCCGAGGACGAGTGAGGTGAAGCCCCGGTCGGCGGCGGCGTACGCGAGCTCGAGAAAAGGCATCTGGTCCGTCGCGCGATAGAGCACGCCGACGCCCGGGAACGCGGCCGCGCCTGTCATGGGGTTTCCCTTTCTCGCAGATACGCGCCGACGCGGGCGACGGCGTCGTCGGCCTCGGGCATGGTGCCCGCCCACAGCTGATGCGCGTGCGGCATCTCGGGGAAGAGATCGAGGCGGACGTCGACGCCGAGGCGCCGGGCCTTCTCGGCCAGGCGGTGCGCGTCGTCGACGAGCGTGTCCCAGTCGCTGGCCTGGATGTACAGAGGCGGCAGCCCGGTGAGGTCGGCGTGCAGCGGCGACGCGTAGGGGTCACGTGGGTCCTGACCGGCGAGGTACTGGCCCGCGCACCACCGCGTCTCGGCGGGGCTCTGGCGCACGTCGACGTCGACTCGGCTGGTCAGGCTGTCGGCCGTCATCGCGAGGTCGACCCAGGGCGACAGGAGCACGACGGCCGACGGGAGCGACACGCCCTCGTCCCTCGCCCTCAGCAGGAGCGCGATGGCGAGCCCGCCGCCGGCCGAGTCGCCGGCGACGGCCAGGTGGGCGGGGTCGAAGCCCTGGCCGAGCAGCCACCGGTAGGTGGTCAGCGCGTCCGTGACGGCGGCGGGATGGGGGTGCTCGGGCGCCAGGCGGTAGTCCACGCTCAGCGCCGGGCGGCCCGCTGCCCTGGCGAGGTGCCCGACGAGCCTGCGGTGGGAGCGGACGGAGCAGAAGCAGTAGCCGCCACCGTGGAAGTAGAGCAGCGCCCTGCTCGTCGGCGCGCCGTCGGGCCGCGCCCACTGCGCGGGCACCCCGCCCGCGTCGACGTCCTCGAACGTCACCCCGTCCGGCTCGGACGTGCTGGCGCCGATCTCGTCGGCCAGGGCGAGCTGCTGGGCGCGGGACGGCGGGGCCGACGCCCGGGCGGCGCTTCGCTGGTCGCGCAGCAGCTGGTGTATCGCCTGGGCCTGCTCGCTCGCCGTCGTCATCGGCGTCGGCGTCGAGCTCATGTGGTGGCCGGAGTGGGCCGGGTCGGCCTGCCGGCCGCGCCGGGCATGTGGGCCAGCAGGCCGCCGTTGACGTCGATGGTGGCGGCCTGCAGGTACCTCGCCTCGTCGGAGAAGAGGAACGCCACGACGGGGGCGATGTCCTCGGGCAGCGCGAGGCGGGGCATGCACACGTCGTCCAGCGCGCGGTCGAACAGCTTCCGCTGGCTGTCGGTGTAGTCGTCCTCGCCCGTCCATCCCGTCCCGATGGTCCAGCCGGGCACCAGCGTGTTGCACCGGACGCCGGACTTGCCGTACTGGGTCGCGATGTACTTGGTCAGCATGATGCTGCCGGCCTTCGCCGCGCCGTAGGCCGCGGACGTCGCCGAGCCGGCCAGCCCGTTGCCGGACGACACGTTGATGATCGATCCGTCTCCATTGCGCAGCATGTGGGGGAGCACGGCGCGGCAGCACAGGAACTGGCTGGTCAGGCACGTCCGAATCGTCCAGTCCCACGCCTGAAGGGTCGTGTTGACCAGGTCGACCGCCGCTCCCGGATGAACCGCGTAGGCGTTGTTGTGCAGCCCGTGCACCGTGCCGAACCGGGCGACCGCGGCGTCGACGAGCGCGGTCACCTCGTCCTCCACGGTCAGGTCGACGCCGAAGCCGAGCGCGCGACCGCCGGACGCCTCGATCGCCCCGGCGACGGCGGCCGCGCCGTCGGCGTTCAGGTCGGCGGCGACCACCGCCGCGCCCAGCTCGGCGCACCG
>NZ_KI912266.1:7055878-7122619 GCF_000235425.2 Pseudofrankia saprophytica | reverse complement strand
CCAGGACGCCGGTGACCGGGTCCGCGACCGCGTCGGCGAGGAACACGGGAGCGCCGGCCGCGTCGACGGCGACCGCGCCCGCCGCGGCCGCCGCGTCATCGCCGAAGGCCGGCCGCTGCCGCCACGGCCCGGTCCTGCCGTAGCCGGTGATGCTCACCCAGGTCAGGCGCGGGTTACGGGCGATCAGGGCGGCCGGGTCGATGCCAAGCTGGTCGAGGGCACGTGGGCGGGATGCCTCCAGGACGACGTCCGCGCCCTCGATCAGCCGCACCAGCGCGGCCCGGCCGTCGGCGCGGCGCAGGTCGACGGTGACGCTGGCGTGCCCGGCGTGCAGCAGGTCGTAGAACGCGCCCGGTCCCTCGCGGGCGCCGTCGAGCCGGCCCGCGCCCTCGACCTTGACGACCCGGCCACCGGCGAGCCCGAGCAGGTGCGCGCACAGCGGCCCGGCCCACAGCGAGGACAGGTCGATGACGGTGAACCCGCCGCCGCGGTCGCCGCCGGCGCCAGCGCCGCCCGCGGGGGCGTCCGGCGGACGGCCGTCGACGAGGAAGGGCGCGAACGGGAACCGCTGGCCCCTGGCGAGTGCCTGGGCGTCGGCCGCCGCCTTCGCCGGGTCGACGACCAGTGCGACCGGCAGCCCCAGCAGCTCGGCCCTTTCCGTGAGCACCCGCACCGGCCGGTCGGCGACGACGGTGGCGAGCGCGTCCCACGGCCGTGCCCATGTCGGCGGCGTGCCGTCTCGGTCACGCTCCGAAGCCGGGCGGACCTCGTCGGCGAGGTCCGCGTCGGTCGGTTCGAGGTCGTCGCGCTCCAGCCAGGCGGGCAGCAGGTCGACGTCGTCCGGACGGGCGAGGTTCACGGCCAGCCAGCCGTCGGCGGCGCGGACCAGCCGGGCGGCGCGGCCGGCGGAGAAGGCACCGCCGCGGGTCAGCCCAAGGGCCGCGGCCCGCTCGCCGAGGAGCTGGCCGGCGCTCGCGGGCGGGTGCATGGCCGAAGTCGGCGCAGCAGTCGCGGAGCCTCGCGCGGACGGAGGCCCACCAGCCGGCGGGGGAGCGCCGGCGGGAGCCGCGAAAGGATGCCCCAGCTCGGCGGCCAACGTCCGGATCACGGCCAGGGCGGCGTCGAGCCGGGCCACGAACGGCACGGTCAGCCCGAGCGGGGCCGCCCTGGGATGCCCGGTCAGCGCCATCGCCCCGCTGGCCGCCCAGCCGGGTTCGACGCCGTGCTCCCAGCCGGCGGGCCCGATCCGGCCCGCGCGCAGGTCGGCGGCCCAGTCCGTCAGCACGTCCGGGAGCGCCGCCCGCTCGCCGCTCGCCGCCACCTCGCCGCCCTCCCGCCGTTCTCGCCCGCGTGTCCGCGTGTCCGCGTGCCCACCTGCCTGCCCGCCGCCCTGAGCCCGGCACTCTCCCATCGGGTGGGCGTCGAGCGCGTGCTCACGTCGGCGCCTCGGGCATGGCGCCTCGGGCATACGGTATGGCCGTGACCGCGGCGTTGGATGCGCAGGCGCTGCCAGCCGGCTCGGCGCTCGACCTCGTCAGGTCACTGTCGCCGGCCGACCTCGCCGACGTCTTCCCCGCTCCGATCCTCTTCGTCGACCTGGCCGACGCGCGCCCGGACGAGCTGGCGGCGTTGACGGCCCGCCGCCCACCGCTCGTGCTCGTCGGCGTCGGACCTGGGGCCGACCGCCCGGGTGACGGCCGGAGCGGCGGCCCGGGAGGCTCGCTGGTCCCCGCCGCCGCGGGGCTCGACGTGCTGCTGCCCGAGGTGCTGGCGCCGGGCGACGACGTGGACGCCGCCGTGGCCACGCTGGCCCGGGCGGCCGGCGAGCACCCGGAGGCCGCGGTGGCGCTCGTCGGGCTGCTGCGGATGTCCGAGCGGCTCGAGCCGTTGGACGCGCTGGTCGCCGAGTCGCTGGCGTACTCGACGCTGCTGGCCGGCGGGGACTTCGCCCGCTGGCTCGCCGCCCGCCCGCCGCGCGCGCACCGGCCCAGCGCCCAGCCGCTGCTCACCCACCGCGACGGCGACCGGCTGGTGCTGACGTTCAACCGGCCGGAGGCCCGCAACGCCTTCGACACGGGGAGCCGCGACGCGCTCATCGCGGCCCTGCGCGCCGCCTCGGCGGACGACACCCTCACCGAGGTGGCGCTCACGGCCGCCGGACCGGCGTTCGGCGCGGGCGGCGACCTCACCCAGTTCGGCACCGCTCCCGACCTGGCCAGGGCACACCTGGTCAGGACGGGAGCCAGCGCCGGCGCCGAGATCGTCCGCTGCCCGCACCGGACCGTCGCGTACCTCCACGGCGCCTGCGTCGGCGCCGGCATCGAGATCCCAGCCTTCGCCGACCGCGTCGTCGCCGCCCCGGACGTCGCGATACAGCTCCCCGAGCTGCGCCTCGGCCTGGTGCCGGGCGCCGGCGGCACGGTCAGCGTCACGCGGCGGATCGGGCGGCGCCGCACGGCCTGGATGGTCCTGACCGGCGTCTTCCTCGAAGCCCCGGCCGCCCTGCGCTGGGGCCTCGTGGACGAGGTGGCCGCACCCGGCTAGCGGCGCTGGGCCAGGCACGTCACCCAGCCAACGGCGCTGGGCTAGGCACGTCGCGTTCGGCGTCGGTAGCGTTCCCAGACGGATGGGGACTGGTGGGCGGCACCGCTCGCCCGCCGCCCGGGCCCAGACCGTTCCCGACGTCGACAGGACGGACCATGAGCGAGATCCGTTACGAGGTCAGCGACGGTGTCGCCGTCGTGACCCTGGACGCGCCGGCCCGGCGCAACGCCCTCACCCTCCCGATGGCGGCCGAGCTGGTCGCCGCCCTCGACGAGGCGGACGCCGACCACAAGGTCGGCGCGGTCGTCATCGGCGGCGGCGCGTCGTTCTGCGCCGGCGCCGATCGCGCGGTGCTCGCCGCCGCCGGCGCGGACCCGGCCGAGGATGAGAACTTCACGAACATCGAGGCGATCTACCAGGCGTTCCTGCGGGTCGGCGAGCTGCGCTCGCCCACGATCGCCGCGATCCGCGGGGCGGCGGTCGGCGCGGGGATGAACCTCGCGCTCGCCACCGACCTGCGTGTGGTCGGCAGCGACGCCCGGCTGCTGTCCGGTTTCCTGCGGATCGGCCTGCACCCGGGCGGCGGGCACTTCTCGCTGCTCGAGCGGACGGCCGGCCGGGAGGCCGCCGCCGCGCTGGGCCTGTTCGGCGCCACGATCACCGGGACGCGCGCGGTCGAGCTCGGCATGGCCTGGACCGCCGTCGACGACGCGGCCGTCGACCAGACGGCCTTCGACCTTGCCGCGGCCGCGGCGGCGGACCCGGAGCTCGCCCGCCGCACGGTCGCCTCCTTCCGCCGCTCGACCGGCAACCCCGGCGTCTCCTGGGACCTCGGCGTCGAGATCGAGCGCTCCCCGCAGATGTGGTCGATGCGCCGCAAGAACGCGACGCTGCGCGCCTCCACCTCCTGACTGGGCCGGCCGGCCTGGCGCGCGACGGCGGTGCGTCGTCGCGCGCCCGGAGGCCGGCCCCGGGTGGTGGTCAGCCCCGGGCGTCAGTCGGTGGTGCGGCGGCGGTAGAGGTGGACGGCGAGCGGGGCGGTCACCGCCAGGATCGCGACCGACCACAGGATCGCCGCGGCGATCGGGTGCTGCATCGGCCAGGCGTGCGCCGCGGCCGACGGGTTGGGGTTGCCGAAGAGCTGGCGCATCGCGGCGGCGACGGAACTGACCGGGTTCCAGTCGGCGATGACGCGGACGAACGACGGCATCCCGGAGGTCGGGACCATCGCGTTCGACACGATCGCGAGTGGGAAGAGGATCACCAGGCCGATGCCCTGCGCGCTCTCCGGCCCCTCGGTGACCATGCCGAGGCAGGCCGTCGCCCAGATCAGCGCATAGGAGAACAGCAGCGGGATCGCGAGGCCGGCGATGAACTCGGGCACCGAGGTGTGCGGGCGCCAGCCGATGACGAGCCCGGTCAGCAGCACCATCGTCGTGCACAGGACCGCCGAGAGGATGTCCGCCACCGAGCGGCTCACCAGCACCGACGCCCGCCAGATCGGCAGGGCGCGCAGGCGGTCGATCGTGCCGGTGTTCAGGTCGGTGGTGAGCCCGACGGCGGTTCCCATCACCGAGGTGGTGAGGTTCAGCGTGACGAGCCCGGCTACCGCGAACTCCTTGTACGAGCCACCGGGCAGCGAGATGCCGGAGCCCAGCACGTAGATGAACAGCAGCGTGAACAGCACCGGCTGGATCAGGACGTCCGAGAGCTGCAGCGGCTCGCGGGCGATGTGGATGAGGTTGCGTCGGGTGAGGACGGCGACGTCCCGGAAGGGGCGGGAGAACGTCCCGGACCGTGTTGGGAGACTCGGGGCGGCGTCGAGCGCCGGCGCGAGCTGGGTCATCACAAGGCTCCGTTGATCTTGTTGGGGTAGGTGGCGACCGGCAGGCCCGTGGCCATGGCCGGCGTACGCGGCATGGGTGCCGCCGGCTCGCCGGCGTCGGCCGCGCTACCGCTGCCCGTGGGGTCGGCGCTGTCGGCGGATGTCTGGCTGGCGGCGGCGGCGCCGGTGCGGGTGAGCGCGAAGAAGACGTCGTCGAGCGACGGCGGGTGCACCGCGACGTCGTCGACGACGGCGCCGACGGCGTCGAGCGCGCGGATCACCGCTGTCGCCACGCCCGCGCCGGCGTTGACCGCGGCCCGCAGCCGCCGGCCGTCGGCGCTGACGTCGACCCGACCCGCGACCAGCGGCGCGAGCGCCCCGACCGCGCCGTCGTGGGCGGCGGTGAGGGTCACCTCGAGCCGGGTCCCGCCGACGGCGCCCTTCAGCTCGCTGGGGGTGCCGTTCGCGATGATCTGGCCGTGGTCGATGACGACGATCCGGTCGGCCAGGGCGTCGGCCTCGTCGAGGTACTGGGTGGTCAGCAGCAGGGTGGTGCCCTGCCCGACCAGCTCTCGGATGACGTCCCACATCCTGGCCCGGCTGGTCGGGTCGAGGCCGGTGGTCGGCTCGTCGAGGAAGAGCACCGGCGGATTGGCGACCAGGCTCGCGGCCAGGTCGAGCCGCCGGCGCATGCCGCCCGAGTAGCCGCGCACCGGCCGGTCGGCCGCGTAGGTCAGCTCGAACCGCTCGAGCAGCTCGGCCGCCCGGGTGGCGCCCTCGGCGCGGCGCAGGCCGGCGAGCTCGGCGACCATCCGCAGGTTCTGCCGGCCGGTCAGCGCCTCGTCGAGCGTCGCGTCCTGCGCGGTCACGCCGATCCGGCGGCGGACCTCGCCGGCCTGGGTGACCACGTCGTGGCCGGCGACCTTGGCCCAGCCGCTGGTCGGCCTCGCCAGCGTGGTGAGGATCCGGACGGCGGTGCTCTTGCCGGCCCCGTTGGGGCCGAGCACGCCGAGGATCGTCCCCGCCGGGACGCTCAGGTCGATCCCGGCGAGCGCCTGGGTCTCGCCGTAGCGCTTGGTGAGGCCCTCGGCCTCGATCATCGTCTGGACCATCCGGTCCTCTTTCCCTAGTGTGGTTACTTGCCGCACGGTAAGGACAACGCAAAACCTGCCGGTCGTCAAGTAAGTTCTGCGTTACGATCGACTGGTGCGCCTGCGCGCGTGCCCGGCCAGGCCTGGAAGATGAGGTGGAGGACCTATGAGAGGCGCTGTCAGCCTGCCGACAGGTAAGATCTAGTGATGGCCAGGCCGCCGGCGCGCCCCGCGGGCGAGAAGAGCACTCGAGAGCAGATCCTCGACGTCGCTCTTGAGCTGTTCACCGCGAATGGCTATGAGAAGACCTCGCTGCGTGAGATCGCCGAGCGGATGAACTTCTCGAAGGCGGCCCTGTACTACCACTTCGCCAGCAAGGACGACATCCTGCTGGCGCTGCACCTGCGGCTGCACGAGATCGGCCAGGCGGGCCTGGAGCGGATCGAGATGGACCGGGTTCGCCCGGCCGACTGGGTCCGCATGATCGACGAGTTCGTCGACCTGCTGCTGGAGAACCGCCAGCTCTTCATGTTCCACCTGCGCAATCACGCGGCGCTGGAGAACCTGCAGAACCATGAGCACGACGGTGCGAACCAGGACATCGAGGAACGTGCCCGGCGCCTGCTGAGTGACCCGGGGATACCGCAGGCACGACGCTTGCGGCTGTCCTTCGCGCTGGGCGCGGTGATGATCGGGCTCGTGATGAGCGGCGACCTGTTCGCGAGTACTCCGACCGAGGAGCTGCGGGTGGAGCTGCGCTCCGTCGTCCGCGACATCCTCGAGCCCGGCGGCGTCTCGCCGGACGCCGACCGCGAGAGCTCTCAGCTCCTACCACGGTAGGACGAACACGGTCAAGAGGCGCGCCTGGGCATCGGCCCAGGTCGCGCGGGTACAGTTCGGCTGCCCACGATCGTCATTCATTGTCGCGAGGGCCCGTTATGCCCGACCCCGCCGTCTCGCGACCTGTGTGACGGGAGTTGACTGCAATCATGTCGTTGCCGGGAATGGTGGCCGCCCCGGAGGGCGTGCCCTGCTTCCTGGCCGACACCTGGTGGTTCGCCCTCACCAGCCGGCTGTCCGACGACAGGTTCGGCGAGCTTGCCCGGCTACGGGCCGCGCAGGGGTTCAGCGCGGTCCAACTCGTCGTCGGCATCCCGCCCGAGGTGGGGCCGGGCAATGCCAGTGCCTGGAGTGGACATGGGCCGGCCTGGTTCGCCGACGGCCGCCCGAACGCGCGCTACCTCGACCATGCCAGGCGTCGCATCGAGTACCTCAACGCCGTCGGGCTGAAGGCCGTCGTCTACGGCTGCTGGGGCCACCAGCTGGCCTGGCTCGGCGTCTCCGGCGCCACCACGTGGTGGGCGCGGCTGGTGGAGCGGCTCGACGACCTGGACGTCCTCTACTGCCTGTCCGGTGAGACCAACCTGTGGATCGGCGCGGAGGGCGCGCTGCTGCCCGACCGGTCCACCGACGACCTGCGCCGCAGCGCCGCGCGCGCCCGTCTTCCGGGCCGGCTGAAGGGCGCGCTGCGGCCGCTGCGCGCCCGCTACGTCCGCCACCGGCACGCCGCCGCGGCGCGGGGACGCCGCGCCGGCTGGGACCAGGTGCTCGGCGCGCTCGCGGCCTCGACCGACCGGCCGGTGCTCGCGCACGTCGTCCCCGGCGAGACCAGCGCGGACGCGCTGGACCGGGCCGACCTGCTCGCCGCCGTCACCGTGCAGACCGGCCACGACCAGGCCAGCCGGCCGCTGTTGTGGGAATGGCCGGCGCGGGTCGCCCGGCGTTTCCCCGGCCGGCCGTTCATCAACCTGGAGCCCTGGTACGAGGGGATCCGGGACGACTTCGGCCCCGCCGACCAGCTGTTCGCGTACTGGGTGTCGATGCTCGCCGGCGCGGCGGCCTACTGCTACGGCGCGCACGGGATGTGGAACGCCGGCGACGGCTCGTTCCTGGCGCACTGGGGGAAGCAGAGCCTGGACACGGCGGCCGCGCTGCCCACGCCGGGGCTGCTCGGCGCGAGCCACCGGGTGCTGCTGCGTCACGGGTTTCCGGACCCCGGGGGCGTGACGACCGTCGACGCCGCCGGCGGAACGCTCCGCTCGATCACCCGGGCTCGCGCCGACGGCTCGGGCGCCGTCACGTTCTACCCCGACGCGTCGCTCGTGCCCGACGGGCCGCGCGCCCGCGTCCGGGCACGGCCGGCCGCCCGGGACGGGGACGGCTGGTACTTCGCCCCCGACCAGGGGGAACCCGTCGCCCAGCCACCCGGTAGGGGCCCCATTGTCCTGCTCACGTGACGGCCGAGAAGCGCCCCTCGACGACGTCACCGTCATGGAAGGAACGTCACCAGTGCCCAACGGCTCACGTGTCCGGGTAAGGCGGCCAACGCTCCCCAGCCCGACGGCATCGATGCCCACGGCGACATCCTGATGACTGCGAGTGCTGACATGACTATGAGAACGGTGTTGTCCGCCTCGTCCGTCCCGTGGCCGGCGCCCGCGGTGCCGTCGCCGCTCCCGTCGGCGGAGGTGCGCGTCGGCGTCGTGGGGACGGGGTACATCGCGCGCGGCCTCGCGCACATGCTGCGCCGCTCGCCCCGGCTGCGGCTGTCGCACGTGCTCACCCGGCGTCCGCTCGACAACGCTGTCGGCCCCTGGGACGACCGCGCCACCCACTCGGTGGAGCGCCTGGTCGCCCACTCCGACGTGGTCGTGATCACGACCGGGGACGCGGTCCACGGGACCGAGGTCGCGGCCGCCGTCCTGGCGGCCGGGCTGCCGGTGGTCACCATGGACGCCGAGCTGCAGGTGACCGCCGGCTCGTACCTGGCGAGCCTCGGCCCCATCGTCGAGGCCCAGGGCGACCAGCCGGGCACCCTCGCGCTGCTCGCGCACGAGGCCAGGCAGATGGGCGTGACCCCGCTGGTCTACGGGAACATCAAGGGCTTCCTGAACCACAACCCGACGCCGGCCGAGATGGACTACTGGGCGCGGCGGCAGGGCATCTCGCTGACCCAGGTCACCTCGTTCACCGACGGGACCAAGCTGCAGATCGAGCAGGCGCTGGTCGCCAACGGGCTGGGCGCGACCATCGCGCGCCGCGGCCTGCTGGGCCCGCGCACCGACACCGTGCCGACGGGCGCCCTGCAGCTCGCCGAGGCCGCCGCCGCTCGCGGCGGGGACCCCCTCAGCGACTACGTGCTGCCCGAGCGCGGCAACCCGGGCGTGTTCGTCGTGGCCACCTTCACCGAGGAGCTCGGCGAGTTCCTCCGCTACTACAAGGTCCGGCTCGGTGACTCGCCGTACGTGCTGCTGGAGCGCCCGTTCCACCTGTGCAACCTGGAGATCCCGCTGACGATCGACCGACTGCTGCGCGGTGACCTCGTGGCCTTCAACAACGGCCCGAACCCGCGGGCCAGCGTCGCCGCGGTGGCCAAACGCGACCTGGCGGCCGGGGAGTCGATCGGGCAGGCCATCGGCGGGTTCCAGGTGCGCGGCGAGGCGGTGCTGATCGCGGACGAGCCCGACCACGTGCCCATCGGCCTGCTCGGCGGCGCGACGGTCGAGCGTCCCCTCGCTGCCGGCGAGACGGTGCGCTTCGAGCATGTGGACGTGCCCGAGAGCCTCGCGCTGCGGGCCTGGCACTGGACGCTCCAGTCGGTTCTGGCGCCGCCCACCGGGGCCGGGTCGGCCGGGACGGCCGGGACGCGCGTGCCGAGCCAGCCGACGGCGCCGGGGCCGCTGGCGAACGGCCGAGCCCACCGGCACGCCGCCAACTGACTGGGACGTAGGCACTGCGGGCGGACCCCCGGATCGGCGGCTGGAACTCGGGCGTGCACGATGTCAGGCGTAGGCGGTCTCCGTCTGTGGCCACGGACCGCCGCCAGGCCCCGGCTGGCCGCGGACCGCCCGGCGGACATCTCCGTCCGGGGTCGTGCGACCATTGCGAAGCCCTGCGTTGCCGGGTGGGCGGTTCGGTGCGGACAGGCGTGTCCCATGTCGGTTCGGGGCCTGAGAATACTCTCCAGCTACTGAAGTGTAGAAGGTGGTATCCGGAACATCCGCGCGGCGGCCCGCCGCCGGGCGGCGGTTCTCGCCGGCCGACCGCGTCGCGGTGCGCGGGTGGAGGAGACAGTGGCCAGGGACGTCGTGAACGGGCCCGCCGCCCACGCTGACATGGCCGGCGTGGGCGCCGCGGACAGCGCGGGCGCGCTGGAGAAGCAGGTCACCGAGGCACTCTCCCGGCTGGACCTGGAGGCGCGGGTCCGGCTGCTCACCGGCGCGTCGTTCTGGCGGACGTGGCCATCGCCCGAGGCCGGCCTGCGGACGATGGTGCTCTCCGACGGCCCGGCCGGCGTGCGCGGCGAACGCTGCGACGAGCGCGAGCCGTCCGCCAACCTGCCCTGCCCGTCCGCGCTCGCGGCGACCTGGGACGAGCCGCTGCTGGGCGCCGTGGGCCGGCTGCTCGCCGCGCAGGCCAGGGCCAAGGGCGTCGACGTCGTGCTCGGCCCGACCGTCAACCTGCACCGCAGCCCGCTGGGCGGCCGGCACTTCGAGTGCCTGTCCGAGGACCCGCTGCTGACCGCGCGGGTTGGCGGAGCGCTGGTACGCGGCATCCAGGCGGGCGGCGTCGCGGCGACCGTGAAGCACTACGTCGCGAACGAGTCCGAGACCGACAGGTTCACCGTCGACGTCCGCGTCGACGAGCGCGCGCTGCGCGAGGTCTACCTCGCGCCGTTCGAGACGCTGGTGCGGGAGGCCGGCGCGTGGGCCGTCATGGCCGCGTACAACAGTGTGGCTGGCGCGACCATGACGGAGAACGCGCTGCTGCGCGGCCCGCTGAAGGACGAATGGGGTTTCGACGGCCTGGTCGTCTCGGACTGGATCGCCACCCGCTCGACCGTCCCGGCCGCCCTGGCCGGCCTCGACCTGGTGATGCCGGGCCCGTGGGGTCCCTGGGGCCCGGCGCTGGTCGGCGCGGTCCGGGACGGCAGCGTGCCCGCCGAGGTCGTCGAGGACAAGGCCCGCCGCCTGCTCCGCCTGGCCGCGCGGGTCGGCGCCCTCACCGACCCGGCCGGACCCGGTCCAGCCGACGACACCGGGGCCGACGACACCGGGGCCAAGGACGCGGGGGCCAGGGACGCGGGGGCCGACCCGGCGGGGCCGCACGCGCGGGACCTGCTGCGGCGGGCGGCCGCGGGCGGGATGGTCCTGCTGCGCAACGAGGACGGGCTGCTCCCGCTGCCGGGCGCCGGCACGCCCGGCGGGATCCGCCGGATCGCCGTGGTCGGGCCGAACGCCACGCTTCCGCGCGGTCAGGGCGGCGGCAGCGCGACCGTCTTCCCGCCGCACCTGGTCGGCCCGGCGGACGGGCTGCGCGCCGCGCTCGGCGACGGCGTCGAGGTCGTCACCGCGACCGGCGTGCGCGCCGAGCCCTGGCCCGCGCCGCTGTCCACCGCGAACGCGCGCGACCCGGAGTCGGGCGAGCCGGGGGTACGGGTCCGCTTCTTCGACGCGGACGGGAACGTGCTGCTCGGCGAGCGGCGGCTGTCCGGCCGACTGATGTTCATGGACGACCCGGTGCTCGCCCGCTCCGCCAGGGTGGAGGTGACGGCGCTGCTGACCGCGCGAGCGAGTGGCCGGCACCCGCTCGGCTTCGCGGGCATGGGCCGGTTCTCGCTGCGCGCCCACCCAGCCTCCGCCGGCGCCACCGGCACCGGCACCGGCACCGACGTGAGCGTGGCCGCGGGCGTGGAGACCGTGCTCTACGACGACACGCTCGAGCCGCCCGACGGGGACATCGTCGCCGCGTTCCTGCGCCCGCCGGTCTGGTGGGGCGGCGTGGACCTGACGGCGGGCACGGAAGTGCTGGTCACGTTGCGCCACGACCCGCCGGCCGGGATGCCGGTCGCCTCGTTCGCGTTGCTGGGCGAGGAGCCGTCGCCGACCGGCCCGCGGGAGCTGGAGACCGCCGTGGAGCTGGCCGCGTCGGCGGACGTGGCGGTCGTCGTCGTCGGCACCAGCGACCGGGTCGAGAGCGAGGGTGTCGACCGCGGGGGCCTGGACCTCCCGGCGGAACAGGACGAGCTGGTGCGCCGGGTGGCCGCCGTCAACCCTCGCACCGTCGTGGTCGTCAACGCGGGCGCGCCGGTGCTCCTGCCCTGGCGGGAGCTGGTGCCGGCCGTGCTGCTGTCGTGGTTCCCCGGGCAGGAGTTCGGCGCGGCGCTCGCCGACGTGCTCCTCGGCCGCGCGGAGCCCGGCGGCAGGCTGCCGACGACCTGGCCGGCGAGGGCCGAGGACTGCCCGGTCTGGTCGGTCACTCCGGTCGACGGGGCCCTCGACTACACCGAGGGCATCCATGTCGGTTACCGGGGCTGGTCGCGGCGTGCCACGGCGGCGGCAGCCGACGGGCCGGCGGCCCCGGTGGGCTCCGGCCTCGCCGCGTCGCCGCCCGCGCCTGCCTACCCGTTCGGCCACGGCCTCGGCTACACGACCTGGGCGTACGAGTCGCTAGACGCCCCAGCGGTCCTCGCCCCCGACGAGCCCCTGCGCGTCCAGGTCACCGTGCGCAACAGCGGTGACCGCCCCGGCCGCACGGTCGTCCAGGCATACCTGAGCCGCGGGGACTCGGCCGTCGAGCGGCCCGCGCTCTGGCTGGTCGGCTTCGCCACAGCCGACGTGGCTCCCGGCCAGCGGGCCACCGTCTCGGTCGAGATCGCCCCGCGCGCCTTCCAGCACTGGCGGCCCGCCCTCGGCGGCGACGGCGGCGGGGCGGGCGGCTGGTCGACCGAGCCGGGCACGTTCACGCTGCTGGTGGGGCCGTCCAGCGCCAGGCTCGCCCTGCGCCGCGACGTCGTCGTCGCGTCCTGACCGCCGTCGCGTCCTGACCGTCGCGGGCCGCCAGCCGGATCGACGGAGGGGTTGTCCGGCGGGCCGGTCGGTCGCTGAGGTCCGAAAAAGGGGAAGCTAGCTTCCTGTCCGGGGATCGGACTGCCTGTCATGTTTTGGGGCATGGTGATTCGTCGCCGCGCTGCGGGGGTACGCAAGGCAGCGCACGGCCGACATTGCCGTCAATGGCCTTCGGAGGCGCACTGGATGGACACGATCGCCCCTCCTTCGGCGGGCCCGCCAAGCTGGGGACGCGCGTGATCGACAGCAACGGCAATGCCGACGGCCCCCAGATCGAGCGGAATTCGGGTGCCGGCGGGGCGTCCGGCGATGGCCCGATGTCTGATGGTGAAGTTCTGATGGCGCTGAGTGTCGATGGGGCGCCGGAGGCCGTGCCGAGGGCTCGTCGGGAGATCTCCAGTCGCCTGGCCCGGGCCACCTCGCCCATGCGTGACCTCGTGGGCGACATCAAGCTGCTCGCCGGCGAGCTGCTGACCAATGCCGTGCTCCACGGCGAGCCTCCCGTCCAACTGCGGCTCGTGGCCCGCCGCTCGTCGCTGCGGGTGGAGGTGGCCGACACCAGCCAGGTGGCCCCGCTGCGTGCCCGCAGCAGCGCGGACACGATGACCGGCCGCGGGTTGGCGCTCGTCGCCGCGATCGCCGCGCGGTGGGGCACGGACGTGAACCGGAACGGCAAGGTCGTCTGGGCCGAGGTCGACCTCGCCGGTGCCGACGAGCCGGCCGGCGAGACCGGCCCGGACTCCGCCGGCCGGCACCCGGCGGGCCTGGTCGAGACCAGCCTGGTGGGGACCGCCCCGGTCGAGACCGGCCTGGACGGGGCGGTCCTCGCCGGCGCGAGTCTGGACGGGGTCGTCCCCGCCGCGCGGGCAGAGCCCGGACCCGGCGACGACCGAGACGCGGTTCCAGCAGCCGCCGCGATGGCGTCGGCGGCGCAGGCCACCCCGACGGCGTCCGGTCCGGGCTCGCCGCCGCGCTACCGCGTCAGCCTCGGCGATGTCTCGACCGACCTGTTGCTCGCCGCTAAGAGCCACGTCGACAACCTCGTCCGCGAGTTCACCCTGGCCGCGGTGGGCGGGACCAACGGCGAGAGCGCGCCGGTCCCGCCGGAGCTGGCGGAGCTGATCCGGACGGTGACCGAGCGGTTCGGCGAGGCGAGGCAGGCGATCCGCAGGCAGGCGCTGGCCGCGGCGGCCGCCGGGCAGCGACGCACCCATCTGGAGCTGTGGCTGCCGGCGAGCACCGCCGAGGCCGGTGAGGACTACCTGGCGGCCCTCGACGAGGCGGACCAGTACGCCCGGGAGGCGCGGCTGCTCACGCTGGCCTCACCGCCGGAGCATCGGGCCTTCCGGCGCTGGTATGTCTCCAGCCTCGTCGCCCAGCTGCGCGCCGCGGGCCGCGGCGAGCCGGTGCCGCCGGGGCTGAGCTTCGAGGAGTACCTGCGTCAGCGGCCGGAGCGCGAGCTGCCGGGCATGCCCGTCGACGACGAGGCTCGCTGACCGTTCACCGCGGCCACCAACGTCGCCGCGTCTCCAAGGGCACCGAGCCTCCAAGGTCACCGCGCTGACGCGACCACCGCGCCGCCACGGTCACCGCGACCACGCGGCTGCCGGCACGCGGGCCTGATCGGCGACGCCGGGCTCGCCCGCGCCGGCGCGTGAGCAGGTCGCGTCACCGAACGGATGTGTCGGTCACAACGGGCGAGCTTGTAGAGGACAACAAGCAAGCTTGTCGGCGACAACGAGAATGCCGCGTCGCAGGGGGCAGAATCGGGGCGGCGGACACCGGTCCACGCGACATTTGCCTGGTCAGCGGGCTCGCCAGCCAACCTGGCGGCGCCTGCCTCCATGAGGCGGGGACCGGTGCCCACGCCGTCGGCCGGAGACTCGGTCGCCGGCGTAGCCCACCGGTAGGCCAACGCCGCGGTGGATCGGCCGGCGACGGGAGTGATCATGGCGGCGAGGCTTTCGGACGAGTACCTGGGCGAGCATGTCGATGTTCTGATCATCGGCGCCGGGCTGTCCGGCATCGGCATCGCCACCCACCTGCGCAGGCGCCACCCCGGTCGCGGTGTCGCCCTGCTGGAGGCGCGCGGCACGCTCGGCGGGACGTGGGACCTCTTCCGCTACCCGGGCATCCGGTCCGATTCGGACATGAACTCCCTCGGCTACGCGTCCCGGCCGTGGACGGGGGAGGAGTCGATCGTGGACGGGCCGTCGATCCTGCGCTACCTGGCCGAGACCGCCCGGGCCCACGGGGTCGACGAGCTGGTGAGGTACGGCCACCGGGTGGTCGCGGCCAGCTGGTCGAGCACGCTGGCCCGCTGGACCGTCGACGTCGAGCTCACCGCGGACGCCCCGCCTAGCGCGCCGGGCGGTCCGGGCGGTCCGGGCGTGCCAAGCGGTCCGGGTGCGGCGGCCGCCGCCGGGCCGCGGCGGATCCGGCTGACCTGCGACGTCCTCGTCGGCGCCACCGGCTACTACCGCTACGACCGCGGCCACGAGCCGGACTTCCCCGGCCGCGCGGCGTTCCCCGGCAGGGTGGTGCACCCCCAGCACTGGCCGGATGACCTCGACCACTTCGGACAGCGGGTGGTGGTGATCGGCAGCGGGGCCACGGCGATGACGCTCGTGCCGGCGCTCGCCGAGCGGGCCGCGCATGTCACGATGCTGCAGCGCTCACCGACGTACGTCGTCGCGTTGCCCGCCGTCCACCCGCTGATGACCCGCCTGCGGCGCGTGCTGCCGGCCCGGTGGGCCGCGTGGCTGGTTCGCTGGCACAACATCCTGCTCGGCCAGTTCATGTACTGGCTCAGCCGGCACCGCCCCGAGGCGGTGCGGCGGGAGCTGTTGGCCCGGGTGGCCAGGGCGCTGCCGGCCGGCTACGACGTCGCCACGCACTTCGCCCCGGCCTACGGCCCGTGGGACCAGCGGCTGTGCGTCGCGCCGGACGGTGACCTGTTCCGGGCGATCTCCGCCGGGAACGTCGAGGTCGTCACCGACCACGTCGACACGTTCACCGAGCGGGGGATCCGGCTGAGATCCGGCCGGGAGCTCGCCGCCGACGTCGTCGTCACGGCGACGGGCCTGCGGCTGCGGATGTTCGACGGGATCGCGCTCACCGTCGACGGCGAGCCGGTGCACGTGCCGCGGCGCCGGGTCTACAAGGGCATGATGCTCGAGGGCGTCCCCAACTTCGCCTTCGCCCTCGGCTACGTCAACGCCTCCTGGACGCTGAAGGTCGACCTGGTGGGCGGCCACCTCTGCCGCCTGCTGCGCCACCTCGACCGGCACGGTTACCGCGTCTTCGTCCCCGGCGACCTCACGGCGGATCGCGCGCTTCCGGCCGGCTCCGCCGCCGGGACGGGTCGCGGGTCGTCGGTGCTCGACCTGACCGCCAGCTACGTGCTGCGCGACGCGGGTGAGCTGCCCCGCCAGGGCGACCGCCCGCCGTGGCGGACCCGGATGAGCTACCTGGCGGACATCCGCGCGCTCCGGTTCGGCCGGGTCACCGGCCTCGACCTGCGCTTCCTGCCGCCGCCCGAGGCGGCGTCCGAGGCGGTCGTCAGGCGACCGGCCGCGCCCGCCGTCAACCAAGGCACGGCGGCGGACGACGCGGTGCCGGTGCCGTCCGTGCCGACGCAGTCCGTACCGATGCCCTCCGTACCAATACCGTCCGCGCCGACGCGGGTGGCTCGCTAGGCGACGGGGTCGGGGTCGGGGCGCAGGTCGCGGAACAGGCACTCCTGGGTGAGGCTGGCCACGAGCCGGCCGTCGCGGCTGTGGACCGTGCCGGTGTACACGCCGCGGCCGCTGGCGACCGTCTGCGGGATGACATCCATGAGCATCCAGTCGTCGAGGCGCGCCGGGCGGTGGAACCAGACGGCGTGGTCCAGGCTCGCGCCGGAATGGGCCCGCCCCTCATGCCAGGCGGCGAGGCCGCCCGAGACGTCCGACAGATAGGTGAGCACGCTCGCGTGCAGCATCGGGTCGTCGCCGAGCGGGAGCGTCGAGCGTGCCCAGAAACGGGTCGGCCAGTCCGCGTCCGGGTAGGGCTGCTCCGGCAGCCGGCTCTCCATGTTGAACAGCCGGGCGAGCTGGAGCGGCGCGAGCGTCTCCGGGTCCCGCGACGCCGGCGGGGGGCCGACCTGTCTGTCGAGGCCGTTCTCGGGCCGGTGGAACGAGCAGGCCATGTTGAAGATCACCTGGCCGCCCTGGATGGCGACCACCCGGCGGGCCGAGAACGACCGGCCGTCCCGGTCCCGCGCCACCCGGAAGATCGTCGGACGGGCGGCGTTGCCGCGGCTGAGGAAGTAACCATGCAGCGAGTGCGGCAGCCGCCCCTCGGACACCGTCCGCCCGGCCGCGAGCAGCGCCTGCGCCGCGACCTGCCCGCCATAGAGGGAGTAGGGCTCGTCGAACAGGGCCGTCGTCCGGTACAGGTCGCGGTCGAGCTCCTCGAGCGCGAGCAGGTCCAGCAGCGTGACGCCCGCCTGCCCCGGCGGCACCGTTTCGTCCCGCCCGTTCCGTTCGCTCACCGTGTCCCCTCGCCCACCCCGGCCGCCCAGCGCACTCGTTCACCGCGCGCTCGCCGCGGTCAGCCCGAGCTCAGACTCCGTCGGGGACGGGGCGGGGCAGGCGATGCCAGCGGCTCACCCGGTCTCCGGGCGCGCGGGGCGCGGGCACCAGGCTGGCGGCGAGCCGGTGGGCGTCGTGCCGGGAAGGCTCAGGGGCCTCCTCGGTGGTGCTGATGCTCAGCAGGTCCTCGTCGTTGGCGGCGGCGATCACCTGAGCCGCCCACCGCAGCTGGTCGCGCACCTGGCCTCCCGTCGGATCGACCCCGCGGCGCCACGGGCCGCGTCGGGCCCGGCTCCTCGGTCAATCCTGTCTACGAACCTCTACCACACTGTAGATGTCGCCTCCGCGCCGAGCCGGCCGTGTTTTGTTGTCCTCCTATGGGCCCCCGTGGCAGCTGAGCGCCTTTGTCGGGTCGTCCGCGCGCTGGCGCGGCCCTCGCCCGAGCGAGCGGCGTCGCGCCTGCCGTGTCCAAGGTCACGGCAGGGGGCGGCCCATTGGGGGGCTGGCTCGATTCCTCTGGCGGTCTGGAGGATGGCCGGCCATGGCCGGCGGAACCCACGGCGAGATCTCCGGCTGGGAGCCGGTCGGCGTCCTCGGCGGGACGCGGCGGTGGCCCGCCGTCGCAGGCCGGCGCGGGGGAGCGGGGCCCGCGCGCCTTTGCGCGGGCCGCGACCTGCGCGGACAACCTATTCGCGGAGCCGGGCGCCGGCTTGTCGGAGAATCGGCGCCAGGCGGCCGCTTTGCCTTCCTGTGACCGGTGCCACTCATTCATTGGCGCCGCGACAAAAGGAGTGAATGTGGCCCGGGCCACTCCACGGCGGTGGCGGGTCATTGGCCTGTCTGCTATGCGTCATAGCTCACCTCCGACCGCCTTCCAAAACTGCCGAAACGTGGTTCAGAATGGATTTGCGGCCGCCGGGGAAATGCGGTCGCGGTCACACCTGCCCCAGGAGAATGACATGCAGAACGACGCTTCCACCATCACGCGGCTGCGGTCGCAGGCCGCCGCCCGCCGGGTCGCCCGCCGCCAGCGCCGTGCCCTCGAGACCTACCTGGCCCAGGACGCCCTCTCGCCGAACGCCCGCCACGAGCTCGAGGTCATCCTCGTCCGTCAGGGCGGCTCCCTGTAGGACCGGCGTCGTCGGCCCCGCGTGACGGGTGACCGGTGACACGGGCCGGCCGTCTTCGCCGGCTGGAATTCGGCACCTTCCGGGAATACACACGGAACCCGATTTCGGGCAGTCAGCCAAAGGGCTCGCCGGATATCGGGCCGAGTGACCCGCGGCACACGCGGCGCGCGAGACCGGACAACCGGGCGTCGAGTGGCCGGACCTCGAGTTACCCGCGACACATCAGTCAGGCCGTCGGCCCGCGGGCGGTGCGCGAGAAAGGCGCGCCGGCCAGCAGGCGCGGCCAGCACCTTTCGGAGCCGACCGGGACTTCCCGGCCGGCTCCGGGTGTTTCTGGGGCGCCGCGGCCGAGTGCGTCGACATCCATGCGCGTCGGGCCGCTCGGCAATGCCCTTCCAGCGCTCTGCGGTTCCTCGCGGCTCCGCTCCGCCGGACGGCCCGCCGGACGCGCCCGCCGCATCGCCGCCCCGCCGTGCTGGCATGCGTGAATCCGTCCCTGCCAGCATCACTCTCTGTTTGAGCCGGGCGCCGATGGTGCGCCGTGCCGGAGTGCCGCCCCCGCGCCCGCTCCTCGTGCGCGCAGGTGGCGGCGTGGCCCGGCGTGGCGGGCGCGACCGGCCAGTACCTCGACCTTCTTCGACAGATGGCAATCGTGCGACTACCGTGCGTGCCGAATTGATGGTGACCGACTGTCGCAGCGAGGGGTCCGAGGCGTATGGTCCGCAAGTCCGCGCCAGAGCAGGTCGAGACGGTCGTCGTCGGGTCGGGCTTCGGTGGTTCGGTCACCGCGTTCCGGCTCGCCGAGGCAGGCCGGGACGTGCTGGTGCTCGAACGAGGCCGGGTATACCCGCCGGGTGCCTTCCCGCGTACGCCGAGCG
Organism: Pseudofrankia saprophytica; assembly: GCF_000235425.2. NCBI lineage: Bacteria > Bacillati > Actinomycetota > Actinomycetes > Frankiales > Frankiaceae > Pseudofrankia > Pseudofrankia saprophytica. The sequence goes on along the minus strand of NZ_KI912266.1, from coordinate 7,103,669 downwards.
AGGTGGCCGGCGCGTACTGGAACCCCGGTGAGGGCAGGCACGGCCTGTTCGACATCTGGTCGCTGGGCGGGTTCGACGCGGTGGTGTCGTCGGGGCTTGGCGGCGGCTCGCTGATCTCCGCCAACGCGCTGATGCGCGCGGACGAACGGTGGTTCGTCCGCCCCGACGCGCAGCCGAGCGGCCGGGGAGCCCAGGCTGGCCCTCGCGCGGCCGCCGCCGGCCGGCCCCGTGGTGCCGGCGGGTCCGCGGGCACCGGGTCGCGGCGCCGGGCGGCCGGACGGCCCTGGCCGATCAGCCGCGCGGACCTCGAACCGCACTACGACGCCGTGGAGAAGATGCTCGGCGCGACGCCGTTCCCCGCCGGCCGCCCCGGTTACGAGGCCGCCGAGCGGACCGCCGCGCTGCGCGCCGCGGCCGAGCGGATGGGGCTGGAATGGCGGCAGCCGGCGCTCGCGGTCAGCTTCGCCGCCCGCGGCGCCACCGCACCCGGGCTCGCGCTTCCCGAGGCTCCGTACGGCAACGTGCACGGCCGCGCCCGCACGACCTGCCAGCTCGCCGGCGACTGCGTCCTCGGCTGCAACCACGGCGCCAAGAACAGTCTGGACCACACCTACCTGTCGGCGGCCGCCTACCACGGCGCGGAGATCCGCACCCGGTGCGAGGTACTGGCGATCGCTCCCGACGACGACGGCGGCTGGGTCGTCACCTACGTCGAGCACCACGGTGCCGTCGACGGCACACCGCGTGACCTGGCCATGCTGCCGGCGCGCACGGTGCGGTGCACGCGGGTCGTGCTGGCCGCCGGCGCGCTCGGCTCCAGCTACCTGCTGCTGCGCAGCCGAGCGGCCCTGCCGGGCCTGAGCCCGATGCTGGGGCACGGTTTCAGCGGTAACGGCGACGCGCTCGGAGTGGTATCCGGCGCTCGCCACGCGGACGGATCCCCGTGGCCGCTGGGCGGTGCACCCACGGTCACCGCCAGCGTGGCGGTGGCGGACGGTCCTGGCGGCGAGCCCGGCTTCCACATCCAGGACGCCGGCGTTCCGGCGTTCGTCTCCTGGCTTCTGGCCGGCCACCGAGCCGCCGGTGGTGGTGGTCTGTGGGGCGGCCTGGGTCATCCCCTGCGAGTCGCCCGCGGCTGGGTCGCCGACCGGTTGCGCGGCGGGCAGGACGATCTGAGTGGGCAGCTGTCCCGGTTCGCCCAGGCCGGCGCGGACGGCGAGGCCGTCCTGGCCCTGCTGGCCATGGGCCGGTCCGCGGCCGACGGCGTGCTGCGGCTGGACGGCGACCGGCTCGGCCTCGAACGCGCGAGCACCGACCGGGACGCGGACACCGATCGGGTGCGCGCGACGATGGCGCGGCTGGCCGACGGCCTCGGCGGCCGGCTCGAGCCGCACCCGCTGGCCTCGCCACGCCGCCGAGCTACCGCGCACCCGATCGGCGGTGCCCCGATGGGAGACAGCTCGCGTGACGGCGTGGTCGACGCGCTGGGCGAGGTCTTCGGCCACCCCGGCCTGTACGTCCTGGACGGCGCCGCGCTGCCCGGGCCGCTCGGCGTGGGCCCGGCGTTGACGATCGCGGCGTTCGCCGACCTCGCGGTCCAGCGCATGCTGGACGCGAGCCGTGACCGGGCCGGCGGGGTGCCCCGTCCGCGCTCGGCGACGAGCGGCCGCGTCGCCGGCACGGCCGCGACCACACCGGCATCGGCCAAGGCGGGAGCGGTCAGGACAGCGACGGCCAAAACGGGAACGGCTAGGACGGCGACGGCCAGGACGGCGACGGCCAGTGCGGGAACGGCCGGGGCCGGGGCACCCGGGACGAAAAATGCCGCGAGGACTGGCCCGGCCGCGACGAAGGCCACGGGAACGAGCGCGACCCGGACCAGCCCGGCCAGGGCGGCCGCCGCGGGCGCGGGTTCGGCCCGGGCCACCGCGACCGGCTCGGGTTCGGCACGGGCAGGAGGCACCGCGGCGAGCGCGCCTACTGCCGCGGCCGGCCGGTCCGCGGACAGGACATCGGGCGAGATTCCGCCGCCCAGGTCGGCCGCGACGTCCGCGGCCGCGGCGCGCGGGACAGCACCCCGGCTCCCGTCGCCCCGGACGTCGGCGCCGCGGACTCCGGCGGCCACCGGGGCGACCGCGACCAAGGCGGTTCCCGCGTCCACCAACGCCAGCGCGGCGGTTCCGGCCAGGGCCGGCGGAGCGGCCGATGCCGCGAAGGGGACGCCGGGCGCGGCCAGCGCCAGCGTCGCCCGGACGACCGGGACGGCCAGCGCCGCCAGGGAGAATGGCGCGGCGAGCCTGGCCAAGGCCAGTGGCACCCCCAAGTCCGATGTCACCGCCAAGCCCAATGTCACCCCCAGGGCCGGTGCCACCGCCAAGGCGGGTGGCGCGACCAGCACCGTCAAGGACAACGGCACGGCGGCCACAGCCAGGGCCAGTGTTCCCAAGGAGACTGGGACGGCCAGCGCCGCCAGGCGGAGCAGCGCGGCGGTCGCGGCGAAGGCCGGCACGGCCAGGACGAATGGCGCGGCGGGCACTGCCAGGGCGACTGGGACGGGCGGCGCCGCCAAGGTGACCAAGGCCGCCGGCGCGGCCAGGACGACCAAGGCCGCGGGCGCGACCAGGGCATCGAAGGCTGCCGGCGTGACCAGGGCACCGAGGACGGCCAGCGCGACGAACGCACCGAACGCGGCGGGGGAGACCAGGGCGACCACGGCGCCGAGCGGGTCCAGCACCGCGACCGCGACCGCCACCGCGACCGCCACCGCGTCAGGGACGGCGCGGGGCAGCTCGGGCCCGGCGCGGGACGTCCCGTCGCCTCGGGGCGGCGCCGCGGTGGGCGAGGCGGGTCCGGCCTCGGCCGACGCCGCCTCGAAGTAGTCCGCCGGCCCCGGCGGGGCCCTGTCGGCCCGGCCCGCGGCTGAGCCCGCGGGCCGGGCCGCCGGGGTGGCCTGGGCGGATGTGCCTCGGCGCCAGGGGCCGCGTGGATCCTGTCGGATCGGTGAACTAGCCAAGAGCGGGCGCCCGGTGCTCGTAGAGTGCCGCGTGGGGGGCCGAAAGGAGGCTGGTGACCACCTACGCGGCGCTGCTGCGCGGGATCAATGTTGGTGGCGTCAAGGTCGACATGGCCGACCTGCACGCCGTCTTCTCCGGACTCGGGTACGCCGGGATCTCGACCTATCTGCGGACCGGCAACGTGCTGTTCGGCACCGAGGCGCCCAGGTCCGCGCTCGCGGCCGACATCGAGGCGCGCATCGACCGGGAGATCGGCGTGCGCACCACGGTCCTGCTGCGCAACCGGGACGAGCTCGCCGCGTTGGCCGCCGACAACCCGTTCCTCGACCGCGAGTCCGACCCCACCAAGCTGCACGTCACGTTCCTGGTGGACCGGCCTGGCAAGGCCCGCGTCGCGGGGCTCACCGCCCTCATGGCCGAGGGCGAGGACGTCGCCGTCGTCGGGCGGGAGGTCTACCTGCACTGCCCGCATGGCTATGGGCGCACCAAGCTCAACAACACCGCGATCGAGCGCCGGCTCGAGGTCAGGGCCACCACCCGCAACTGGCGCACGGTGACGGCACTGCGCGACCTCGTCACCGCGGCCTGACCGCCCCGCGCCCCGCCCAGCCGTGGCGCCCCGCCGCTGCCGAGGCGGCGGCGGCCTGACCGATGTGAAGGTCATCGCGGTTGACCGGCAGGCCGGGCGGGCGAGGATGAGGCGTGGCTGAGCGCGGGCGGGTCGTCGTCATCGGTTCCATCAACATGGACGTCGTCGTGACGGTGCCGCGAATGCCGGCGCCGGGCGAGACGCTCGCCGGCGGCTCGGTGCACCAGGTGCCCGGCGGCAAGGGCGCCAACCAGGCCGTGGCCGCGCGCCGGCTTGGCGCCCCGACGGTGCTCGTCGGGGCCGTCGGCACGGACGGCTTCGGGACCGTGCTGTCCGGCTTCCTCGACGCCGAGCGGATCGACATCTCCCGGGTGCGGACCGAGCACGCCCCGTCGGGCACCGCTCTGATCACGGTCGCCGACGGCGGCGAGAACACCGTGATCGTGGTCGCCGGGGCCAACGCCGCGGTGGGCCCGGAGAGGGTGACGGACGCGGCGATCCGCCCGGGCGACGTCGTGCTGCTGCAGGGCGAGATCCCCGCAGAGACGAACGAGTCGGCCGCCCGCGCGGCGCGGGCCGTCGGCGCGGCGACGATCCTCAACCTGGCGCCGTTTCGCGCGCCGAGCCGGGAGCTGCTCGCCGCCGTCGACGTCGTGGTCGTCAACGAGACCGAGTTCGCCCAGCTGGTGGGCGTGGGCGGCGCCGCCCGGGAGGTCGAGGAGTTGCTGCGTTCCGACGCCCGGCTGGCGGTTCCGGACGGCACGCCGCTCGGTGACGTGGTGGTGACGCTGGGAGCCGACGGCGTGTTGGCGCGGATCGGCGGTGAGGTGCTCGCCGTGGCCGGCCGGCGGGTGCCCGTGGTCGACACCACCGGCGCGGGCGACTGCTTCTGCGGCGCGTTCGGCGCGTCACTGGCCGCGGGACTGACCTTGGTCGAGGCTCTCGAACGGGCGAACGCGGCAGCGGGCCTCGCGGTCGGTCGGTTCGGCGCCGGGCCGTCCATGCCCACCGCGGCGGAGGTCGCCGAGGCCCTCAGCGCTGACCCGCCCGCCCGCCGTGTCGCTTTGGGCGCGTCGGGTGGCGAGATGGGGAGCTAATCGCGGTAGCCATGGCACAGTGTGATACGTGGTGGCCAATTCGGTGACCGATTCGACGGCCACGTCGGCGGCTCGCGAGGCGGTGACCGCCGCGGCTGGCACGCGTGCCCCGGCCTGGCGGACGCTCGTCGAGGCCTCGGGGCTGTCGGTCGGCGCGGTGGCCTCCTGGCCGGCGGTGGCGGGCGCCGCGCTGGCCGTGGGGCTGGGCTACGGGCTGCCCGCGGTGACGGCGCTGCGCCGGGTTCGCGGCCGGCTCACCCCCGCCCTGGCCGGTTTCGGCGCCGCCGACCACGTGGCGCTGACCTTCGACGACGGGCCAGACCCGCGGTCCACACCCCATTTCCTCGACGTGCTCGAGGAGCTCGACGTCCGCGCGACCTTCTTCGTCCTCGGCGACGCGGTCAGCCGCGCGCCGGGGCTCGTCGTCGACATGGCCGCCGCCGGGCACGAGCTGGCCATCCACGGCTGGGACCGCAAGCCGATGCTGCTGCGCGGCCCGCTGTCCACCTACGACCAGCTCGCCCGCACCCACGAGCTGGTCGCCGCGGCGACCGGCCGCCCACCCCGGTTCGTCCGGCCGCCCCACGGCATCCTGTCGGCGGCGGTGCTCGCCGCCGCCCATCGCCTCGACCTGACTCCGGTGCTCTGGACGGCGCGCGGACGTGACTGGGAGGCGGGGGCCACGCCGCTGTCCGTCCTCGCCGCCGTCGGGCCCGACCTGCGCGGCGGCGCCACGATCCTCCTGCACGACAGCGACCGTGCCGGCGTGCCCGGCGCGTGGCGCAGCGCGCTGGGTGCCCTGCCCGAGCTCGCCTGCCGATGCGCGGACGCGGCCCTGCGCCTCGGCCCGCTCGCCGAGCACGGCCTGCCCGGCCACCCGCCGCCCGCGCGGATCCCGCGATAGCTCAGGTCTCGGGATACCGCCCGTCGTCCGACGGACGGATAACGACCGGACCGGACCGGCTGCCCGGCGATGCCGGGGCGCCGGCGGGCAGGCTCCTCGGCGGGGCCGCGTATCTCAGCGAGGCTGAGCGGGATCGCGCCGAGGCTGGCTGGGGGCGTCAATCGCCAATTCCTGTCCGGTGCACCCGCCTCGAACCGTGATACGGAATTTCGAGGCAAAGAGAGCACGTAGAGGGCTATTTTGAGCGCCATCGCCTCGTTTTATCGTTCCCCGTTACGATGGCACCTGTAATACCGTACCCGACAGGGAGATGTTGTGCGCGAGGTTGAGGTCAAGTATTCCGTGGTGGACCTGGAGGCGCTGCTTGTCGCTCTCAGGGTTCGGCATGTTTCCCTCGGCGAGGCGGTGTACCAGGACGACCAGGCCTTTGCCCCCTTGAGCTGGTCTTTCGGCGACAGCAAGCTCGGAGTGTCATTCCTGCGGCTGCGTACGGTGGATGGCCGCCATTGGTTCGCCCTTAAGCAGCCTGGTGCGAACGCTCAGGATTGCCTTGAGTACGAGACGGAGGTCGTGGACCGTCAGCAGATGCACGAGGCGATCTTGCGTATGGGTTACCGGGCCACGGTGCGTGTCGCGAAGTCCCGGCGGACCGGCCGGCATGGGAGCACGTCGCTGTGCCTGGACGAGGTCGAAGGCGTAGGGACGTTCTTGGAGCTGGAGCGGATGGTGCCTGACGACGAGCCGGCCGTCACCATCCAGGACGAGCTGACCGCGTTCGTCGCTTCGCTGGGGATCGAAGCTGTGCGTACTACGGAGACCTACGACTCCCTGGTACGGGCCGCTCAGGAGGGAGTAATGCGGATGCCATCCAGTCGGGAGAGCAAGGATGCGGCCAGCACGGCGGCCACCTCCTCACCCGTCTGAGTCCCGATGTCGTGCACGAGGACGGCTCAGCAGGGCGTCCGTCGTCTTCGGCTCAACTGGAGGTCGGCACGGGCTCGGCTTCGGTGACCGTGGTCGCGATCTTCCAATCCCGCCCTCGACGCCACGGACCGGTGCGCTTCAGGCCGTTCTCGGCGAGCAGCATGTCGGCGGCCCGTTCGAGCTCTCCGAGGTCGGCCTCGTGATCTGGCCTGTCGAGTCGGGTGACGCCGGTGTCGCCGATGCTCTCGCCGTCATCATGGCGATGGCGGCCGACGCGGACTTCGCCGGTGTCGTAGTCGGCTTGGGCGCGCAGGTCCATTTCTGTCAACGGATCGCTTTTCGCTGGGAGGGCTTGGGGCTTAGCACCTTCACGGCGGTGGCTCCTTCGGGATGCGGTCCGGGCGGCGCATGACCCACGTCTTGTGGCAGGCGCGGCACTCGACGGTGCTGCGGCCGTCGGAGTCGGTGAACCACGTCCAGCGCTCGGCGGCGGGGTGCGGGCAGGCGCGTTGGACGCGGCGGCGGGCGAACCATCTGCGGATCACGATCGCAACGCTGCGTCAAGGCGTCTGACGGGCGGCCGATCCGTCAGAAGAAAGTCAGGGTGTCGTCGGTGCGTCGGCCCATGGGTGCCGCCATGCGCGTTGTCATCGGTGGCCCGCCAGCCTCGGCATTGTCCGTCGCAACCGCCGGAGCTAGCCGCCAGAGTGCCCATGAGGCAGCCTATGTCTCCGGGTAGAGCGAGTACGACGGGAAGTTGCCGTAGAGGCGTTCGTCGGGGTCGGGGCCGACGGTGACGGCGTGGACGAGGTGCTCGCCGCCGACGAAGGCGCCCTTCCAGGAAGCGCCGCGGCCGCCGAACGGCTCCGCCCGGTCCCCGCGCGAGCGCGGCCGGTTGACGCCGATCTTGAACGCGGCGAGCTCGGCGGACATCCGGCGGGCCTTGTCCTCGTCGTCGCAGGCGAGCGAGGCGACGAGCGCGCCGTTCGAGGCGTTCATAGCGGCCAGCAGCTCCGCCTCCGAGTCGACCACCACGATCGTGTCCACGGGGCCGAACGGCTCGGCGTGGTGCAGCGCGCACGAGGCCGGCGGGGACAGGATCGCCGTCGGCGCGGCGTAGGCGGAGGTGTCCTGGCCGGGCAGGAACCGGCCGTCGGCGAGGCTGCCGCGGTAGAGCGGGACGCCGCCCTTGGCGATCGCCTCCTCGACCCGCCCGGCGAGCTCCGCGGCCTTGACCGCATTGATCAGCGGCCCGAAGTCGAGGTCCGGCAGCGGCTCGTCGTCCCCCCCGACCGCCAGCGGGTGGCCGAACCGGACAGACTCGACGACCGGCAGGTACATCTTCAGGAACTCGTCGAACAGCTGGCGCTGGACGACGTAGCGCGGGTAGGCGGTGCATCGCTGCTTGGCGTACTCGAAGCCCTTGCGCACGTGCCCGGCGAGCAGGTCCCACTGGGAGAACTCCCAGACGCCCCACGCGTTCAGGCCCTCCTGTTCCAGGAAGTGCCGCTTGCCGGTGTCGCAGAGGGCGGCGGCGACCTGGCCGCCGGCCGAGCGGCCGCCGACGAACGCGAGCGCCCCGATCTCCGGCGCCCGCACCAGGGCGCTCGACAGCCGCGAGCCGGGTCCGGAGACCAGCGAGAGCGGGAGACCCTCCCGGCGGGCGAGCGCGCAGGCCAGCGTGAGGCAGGCGGCGCCCCCGTCGGTGGGGGTCTTGGCGATCGCCGCGTTGCCGGCGAGCACCTGCACCAGCATGGCGTGCATGAGGACGCTCATCGGGTAGTTCCAGCTGGCGATGTTGCTGACCGGCCCGGGCAGCGGCGCGCGCTCGGCGAGCATCGGATCGATCTCGTCGAGGTACCAGCGGACGCCGTCGATGGCGCGGTCGACGTCGGTCCTCGCCAGCCGCCACGGCTTGCCGATCTCCCAGACCAGCAGCAGCGCGAGCGTGTCCCGGTGGGCGTCGAGCGCGTCGACGGCGGCGGTCACCCGGGCGCGCCGCTCGACCAGCGGCACGTCCCGCCAGCGCTGGTGCTCCTCGCACGCCGCGCCGATCGCCTCGCGGGCCTCGTCAAGCTGGATCATCGGCGGACCGGCGATGGGGGAGCCGTCGACGGGTGACGCGCTGTGCGCCAGCGGTATGCCCGTCCCCCGCCAGTGGCCGCCCCACAGGTTGAGCAGGCGGCCGTCGCCGAACGCCTCCGGCGCCGCGTCGCCGGCCCGCGCGAACGCGTCCGCCCAGGTGGTGCCGGGGGCAAGGCGCAGGGCGGGCGCCCGGCTGGCGGCGGGCCGCTCGTCGGCGGTGCCTGCGGCCGGTCCGTCGCTGACGGCTGGGTCGCTGGCGCCGGTGGCGCGGCTGGTCCGGGCGGCGGTAACCATAAGCGCAGGGTGCGCCACCGTTCGCGGGCGCGCCAGCCAGTGCCGATTCGTCAATCACCCTGGCCGGCGGGCCAATCACTCTCGGCGGGCGAGCATGACCCCGCGGGCCGGTGGAGGAAATCGATCGCCGATATCTCAAAGCTCTTTAAATGACGTCGTCGGGAACGGGCGGGTGCCGCGGGATCCAGACGCGGTGCCCGTCCGGGCCCCGGGTGACAGGCGCGCCAGAGCCACCACCAACGGTCCGGTCCGGGTGTGGTCCGATGGCGGGCGCCGGGCCGCCGCGCGGGCTGGCCGCGAGCGCCGCGGGTAATCCGACGCGCGTCCCATCTGTTCACTCTTGCGCCAAAAAGGAACCTTGCCGGAGGTACCATCCGGGCATGTCGGAATCGTTGGGCCGTGTCAGGGATCGGCCCGCGTTCTCCGAGCGCCGCGCGGCGCGGGCCTCGATGCAACCGCTAGTACGTGCCTCATCACGTAGAGTGGGCGGGTACCTGAACCGCTATTCGCCGGTAGTCCCATTAGTTACTTCCGAACGATCCGTTCATAGATTTCCGGGTGTGTGATGACGGCCAGTGTCGTTCCGCCGTCGGCCGCTGCGACGGCCGACCCGATCCGGGACACGACTCCGATCCGGGTCCTCGTGGTGGACGACCATGAGCTGTTCCTGCAGGGCCTGCAGACCGTTCTCGAGATAGAGGACGACATCAAGGTCGTCGGCCGCGGCGGCAATGGGCAGGAAGCGGTTTCCCTGGCCGCCGGCACGACGCCGGACATCGTGCTCATGGACGTCCGGATGCCGTTGCGCGACGGGATCGCGGCGACGGGCGCGGTCAAGCGGGCCGTCCCCGGGGTGAAGATCGTCATGCTGACCGTCTCGGACGAGGAGAACGACCTCTTCGAGGCGATCAAAGCCGGTGCCGTCGGCTATCTGCTCAAGTCGATACCGCCGCACGAGGTCGCGGACGCCGTCCGCGCGGTGCATCACGGGCAGAGCCTCATCAGCCCGTCGATGGCCTCCAAGCTGATGGCCGAGTTCGCGAGCATCGCCCGCGGTACCGAGGATCGGCCGCGCCTGCACACGCCCCACCTGACCGCCCGCGAGCTGGAAGTGCTCAAGCTCGTCGCCGAGGGCAGGGCGAACCGCGAGATCGCTCGCAAGCTGTTCATCAGCGAGAACACCGTCAAGAACCACGTTCGTAACATTCTGGACAAACTCCAGCTGCACTCCCGCATGGAAGCCGTCATGTACGCCGTCCGCCAGGGCCTCTTCGATATCGAGTAGCGCCCATGGTGAGGCGCGGAACGGTTCGCCCTGGGCGCCCGTCGGGCGCTCTCCGTGGTGGTATGCCAGGAAACCGTGAATCTGACGGGTGCCGTGGGGCGATGTTCCAAACCTGCCGGATCCACGGTGGTCCGGAGGTTTTCGCCGAGGTGGGCGTTAGGCCGCGTGGGGTGTCGCCACGCGGCTGGGCGTGTCACGATGCGGAGGGCAATGACAGCGGGACCGTCGGCGACGGGACCGCGCCGGGCTGGGGGTGGTGCAGTGGACGTGGCCCAGGCGCGGCGGGCGGCGAGAACGACCAGGTCGGTTGTGTCGACGACGACCATGGCGCTGTCGGCCGCGACGGCGGCGGCCGCGGTCGGGTCGGCCGCGGCGGTCGTGGCGACCGCCAGGATCGCGGCCGTCGTCGCCTCGAGCGCCGCCTCGGCGGCCTCGGCGGTGGCCGTGTCCGCCTCGTCGGTGGCAGCGGCGGCCGCTGCGGACGTCGCCGCGGTCACCACGGCGAACGCCGCGAACGCGGCGGCGGCCACGGTGGCCGCCGCGACCACGGCCATCGCCTCGGCCGCGATCGCGGTCCGAGCCCGAGGACGCGCGGCCGCCCTGCCAGCGGGCATCCTGGACAGCCGTGAGTGTCACGCGACGCGTTCTGAGCGCCCGGCCGGATACCCGCCTCGCCTCGGTCGCGGCTGAGGCGGGTATCCGGCCGGACGATGACCCTTCGGCTCCGGGCGGGCTTCTCCCCGGCGGAGCGGCTCGCCTGACGGGTTCGTCGCCTCTGGACCGCGACCGGCGGCGAGGCTGATGGCCGTCGTGGTGCTCGCCGACGGCCGAGCCGTCGCCGCGACCGACCGAGACCAGGGCCGGGAGCAGGGCCGGGGCCAGGGCCGCGGCAGAGACCGGGACTGGGACCGGGAGAACGACGCCGGCGGGCCGCGACGGCCGGTGGGCGTGCTGGTGGACGATCCGCGGTGCGGCCGGCTGCTTCTCGACTGCGGTGTCGGGGTCGCCACCAGGGCCGCGTTCGCCGGGCTCTCCCTTGCCGGGGTGCGGGTGTTGCCCACCGGCGGTGGACCGGACCGGCTGGACCCGGATCTCCCCGCCAGCGCGGTGCTCGACCGCCCGGAGGCGGCGCCGCCGGGCGTGCGGGTGCTCCCGGCGGGCGGAGGCGAGGTCGCCCTGCTGGTGGAGACGAGCAGGGGAGTGCTGCTGCACTGCCCGGCCGCCGGGCCACTGCCCGCGGTCACCGTGGCCGCGCTGCCCGCGCGGGTGATCCCCACCATTCCGTTGGCGCCGGCGGTGCGCGACCAGCTGGCCGGCGTGACGGTGCTCGCGCCGCCGGCCCCGGGACGGCGCGTCCTGGTCACCGGCGGCGCCCGCTCGGGCAAGTCGGAGCTGGCCGAGCGGATGCTCGCCGGTCGCGCGCGAGTCGTCTACCTGGCGACCGGTGGGACGCCCTCGCCGGACGACGCCGAATGGTCGGCGCGAGTCGCCCGGCACCGCGGCCGGCGGCCGGCGACCTGGTCGACGGTCGAAACCCCGGACGCCGCCGCGGTCCTTGGGTCCGCAGGCCGGCCGGTGCCCGCCGTTCTGTTCGACTGCGTCGGTACCTGGCTCACGGCGGCCATGGACGCCGCCGGGATCTGGGTCCTCGACGAGGACACGGACGTCCACGCGGACGCGACGGCGACCAGCACGGGGGCCCGTCGTGCCGCCGACGCCGCGCTCGCGGGAGCCGTGGATGCCCTGGTGGCGGCCTGGTCCGCGGCCGAGGGACACGTCGTCGCCGTGACCAACGAGGTCGGCTCGGGGGTCGTGCCGGCGACCACCGCCGGCCGCCGGTTCCGCGACGAACTGGGCCGACTCAACGCCCGGCTCGCCGCGGTGGCCGACGAGGTCTGGCTCTGCACGGCCGGCATCGGACAGCGCATCCGCTGACTTCACACCCTTCTCCGGGAGTGTCGGTCTTGGGTACCCGCCGAGGATGAGGCAGGATGATCAGAGCGATACCTGGCGCGGAGCCTGCGTAAGTACGCGGGAACCCTTTGAACGTCGACAACCGTCGAAGAAACGGGCGACAAAGGAGGATCCGGCCATGACGACTCCGGGTGGCGGTGCCGGCGGCGAAGGCCGCCACCGCGACGGCGGTTTCGGCGATCGTGACTACGACGATCCCGGCTACACCGAGCGCGGCTACGACCCTTCCGGCTACGAGGATTCCGGCTACGCCGATCCCGCCTATGCCGATCCCGCTTACGCCGATCCGAGCTACGACATCTCCGGTTTCGGGGGGCACGGCTACCCCGACGAGACCCCGGCACCGTTCCCCGCCGTTCCGGGCGCGGCGGGCGGCCCCGCGCAGCCCGGACCTCCCGGACCTCCCGGGCAGCCCCAGGGCGGCTACACGCCGCCGCTGCCGGAGGACGCCGGCGGTCCCTACGAGCGGCCCCGTCCGCGGCGGCCCGGTGACGCGCCGCCACCCGACCCCTCCTACCGCCGCCAGGCCGCGCCAGGCGGCGTCCAGGACGTCGGGATGGACGACCTGCTGGCGAACAGCGAACCCTACGGGCGCCAGCCACGCCGGCCGCGCCGTGGCTGGCGTGGCGAGCCGGACCCCCGCCGTACCGGCGACCCCACCGAGCCGAGGCCGCCGGCCGGCGGCCAGCCAGGGAGCACGTCGACCCGGCCGGTGCCGGGACCGGGCCAGCCGCCGCCAGGCCCGGGCGCCTTCGGCCGCAGGGTGAGTCATGGCGTCGGTCAGGGGGTCGGCCAGGGCGTTGGCTGGGTGCGCGGCCGGGCGGCCGGCGGGATGACCGCGCTGCGGGCACGGCGGGCCGAGACGCCGGGGCACAGCCGGCGCCGGTCCTCCGCACTCGACCCGGCGGCGCTGCGGGCGCTGCCGATGGCTGTGGGGATGTTCACGGTGCTGCCGCTGCCGGCGAGCCGGTCGGCCCAGGACGCCGCCGAGCCGGGTCTCGGCGGCTGGGCGCTGCGTTGGCTGCCGCTGGTCGGCGCGCTGGTGGGCTTCCTCGGGTGGGCGTTGTCGCTCGTCTTCTGGCGCGGCCACGACGGCGGCGCGGCGTTCCTCGGCGCGGTGGTGTGGGTCGGCGTCCTGGCGCTGCTCACCCGTGGCCTGCACCTGGACGGCCTGGCCGACGTCGCCGACGGGCTGGGCAGCCGTAGGCCGGCGGCGGAGGCCCTGGCGATCATGCGCCAGTCCGACATCGGCCCCTTCGGGGTGGCGGCGGCTGTCGGCGCGGTGCTGCTGCAGATCGCCGCGGCGGCCACCCTGCTGGGCGGCGCGAGTCGCCCCCAGGGGCTGGTGCTGCTCGTCGTGGCCGTCGTCGCTGGCCGGCTGGCCGCCCTCGACGCCGGCCGCCCGGCGGTGCCGCCCGCGCGCCCTGGCGGCTTCGGCGCCGTCGTCGCCGGGACCGCTTCCGTCGCCGTCAGGGCGGTCGCGATCGGCGCGACGCTCGTTCTCGGGTGGCTCCTGCTCGCGCTCACCGCGACCAGCCTCGTGGCGGCGCTGTGGCTGCCGTTCGCCGTTCTCGTCGGGCTCGCCGCCGGCCGACTGGTCACCTGGCACGTGGTTCGCAGGCTCGACGGCATCACCGGCGACGTGTTCGGCGCCGTCATCGAGATCAGCACCACCGTCACCCTGCTGGCGCTGGCCGCCGTGGTCGCGTGGGGCGGCCTGTTGTAGATCCGGCGGATGTCCGTCACGTTCGGGCTCCGGTGACGGATGACTTTCTGTAGCGTCCGCCCTCGGACCGAGAGGAGCCATCCATGAGCCCCGAACCGTCGGACACGTCCGTTCTCGAGAGCCTCGCCGCCAGCATCCGGCCGGTGGACCCGGCCGTCGCGCGGGCCGCCCGCGAGCACCAGGACCGGCTGACCAAGCCACGCGGCTCCCTCGGTCAGCTGGAGGACGTGTCGGTCCGGCTCGCCGCGCTGGCGGGGCGGGTGCCCCCGCCGGTGCCGGCGGCGCCGGCGGTCGCGGTGTTCGTCGGTGACCACGGCGTGCACGCTCAGGGCGTCTCGCCGTGGCCGCGGGAGGTCACCGGCCAGATGGTCGCGAACTTCCTGGCCGGCGGCGCGGTCGTCAACGCGCTCGCCCGCCAGGCCGGTGCCGTGGTGGCGGTGGTGGACGTGGGCATGTCGGTCGAGGCGTCGGCCGTCATCGGCGCCATGCCGGGGCTGGACCGCCGCCGGGTGCGGGCCGGCACCGGCGACATCACCGTCGAGGCCGCGATGAGCAGGGATGAGGCGCTGACGGCGATCGCCGCCGGCGTGGCGGTGGCCGAGGGTCTGCTGCGCGACGGCCATGACCTGCTCGTCACCGGCGACATGGGCATCGCGAACACCACCCCGTCGGCGGCCCTGATCGCCGCGCTGTTGGGCGTGGACCCCGCTGACGTGACCGGTCGGGGCACCGGCGTCGACGACGCGACCCTCGCCCGCAAGGTCGAGGTCGTGCGCCGTGCGGTCGCGCGAGCGGCGGGCGACGGCGTCGGCGCGGACGACCCGCTCGGGGTGCTCGCGTCCGTCGGGGGACTGGAGCACGCGGCGACGGTCGGCTTCGTGCTCGCGGCCGCGGCCGCCCGGGTGCCGGTACTGCTCGACGGGGTGATCGCCTGCTCGTCGGCGCTGGTCGCGGCGGCGCTCGTGCCCGACGCGCGCGCGGCGATGTTCGCCGGGCACAGGTCGGTCGAGCCGGGCGCCTCCGCCGCGCTCGCCGCCCTAGGTCTCGTTCCGCTGCTCGACCTCGGCATGCGCCTCGGTGAGGGCTCGGGCGGGGTGCTGGCCGTGGGCGTCGTCCAGGCCGCGGCCCGTGTCCTCGCCGAGGTCGCCACCTTCGACAGCGCCGGCGTCACCGACAAGAGCGCCGACGACGGCGCACCCGGCGGCAACGCCTGACGGCGCGCCGGCCGGCGAGGCCTGCCGGCTGTGTCTGACGGCGCGCCACGGGCGCTGCCCGTGGCGCGTCCGCGGGCTAGGACCGAGGCCGCGGGGGTAGACCCCCGGGGACGCGAAGGTGGCCGACGGCTGGCTGACCGGTAGCGGACAGGTGTCGACGCTGTCCCGGTCGTTACACGTCCGCGGCCTGACAACACGGGTTCGCGAGGTCCCCGGGCCGGCAGCATGGTCGTCACGCGCAAGGCAGCGCGTAGTGACCGAGGGGATGAGAACGATGCGTGAGCCGTTTCGGACGAGCTTCCTGTCCGCGTCCGTCGCGGCGGCGCCTGAGGAGGCGTGGTGGGTGCTCGCGGGTGACACAGAGCCGGGCGTCGAGGCGCCGGGCGCGATGCTGGCGGGCCGCCAGCTGATCTCCGACTGGCGTACCGGGTCCCCGGTCCGGCTGGTCGCCGCTGGCACCGCCGTCTACGGCACCGTGCTGCGGGCCGCGGCTCCCTACCGGCTGACGTACACCCTCGGCGCGGCGCGCCCCGACGGCGAGGACTCGACGGTCATCGTCACCTGGGAGGTCCTGCCGGCGGCCAACGGCGGCAGCGTGGTCATGCTCGCCGTCGACGACCTGTGCCCGGACGGCTGCGACGACCTGCGCGACGCGTGGGCCGAGGTGCTCGCCGAGGTCCGCTCCCGCCTCGAGGTCCTCTCCCCACCGGTCACCGACCGCCCGAGCTCCTGACCGCCGGCGGTTTTCCTGTCGGCCGTCAGCCGTCAGGCCGGCTGGGCCGAGGTGGCCCGCCGGCCGACGCCGGCTCGCGGGGCTGGTAGACCTTCGCCAGGAACATCTTCTCCCAGACGTAGGGCGTGACCGGCTCGTAGCGCGGGTCGCCCGCGGCGACGAAGGCGGCCAGCGGGGCGACCACGGTGTCGACGTTGGGCAGGTGGAACGTCGCCAGCGACGCGCGCGTCGCGGTGGGGTCCGTGGCCGCGACCACCCGGTGCCGGGTCGACGGCCAGTGGTCGTTGGTCCACCTGCTCATCAGGTCACCGATATTGATCACCAGTGCGTCCTCGCGGACCGGGACCGGGACCCAGGTCCCGTCGAGGTCCTGTACCTGCAGGCCCGCGTAGTCGCCGCGCTGGTGCAGCACGGTCAGCATGCCCGAGTCACTGTGCTCCCGGAAGGTGATTGCGGGTTCGGGGTCGTCGCGGGCCGGCTGTGGCGGATAGCTGTTGATGGAGAAGTCGGACACCGGATGGGTCAGCATCGGGGCGAAGTAGGCCGGGGCAAGGCCGAGCGCGCGGGCGAACAGCTCCATCAGCGTGTCGCCGACCCGCCGCATCTCGGCGAAGCACGCGAGCAGGTCGGCCTGTAGCCCGGCGACCTGCCCGGGCCACACATTGCGAGCGAAGTAATCGCCGTACTGGGCCGGGACGCCGGCGGCGGCCGCGGCGGCCGGGTCGTCGTAGGCGCAGATCTGGAACCGGTGGCACGTCGGTGCTCCGGTCGCCGCACGCATCGTCGACAGGCCGCGGAACGGGTGGCCGTCGGGCGAGGCGAACGCGCCGCGGCCCGCCTCGGGCAGGGCGAGCAGCTCGTCCATCGCCCGGTAGGCGGCGGTCAGAGTCGCCGGAGCGATCCCGTGCCCGACGACCTGCAGGAAGCCCACCCGCGCGCAGGCATGGGCGATCCGGTCGACGGCCGGCGCCGGGTCGCCGCCGGTGACGAAGGAAGCGATGTCGATGACGGGAATGCCTCGGGATGGCTCCGGGTGGTCCGTCACCGCCGAGGTGGTGGGCGACATGGTCACGGCCGCAGCATCGCCGCCACACGTGATGGTCCCGTTGCCTCGCCGTTGCGAGCACGAGACGCGGCCTAGCATGGTCGGGTGCGAGGCGCGGCGGGCGGCGGCGACAGCCCGGCCCCGTCGGACCTCGGCGCCCGGTTCGGGCCGTACTTCGCGCTGGACGTCCTGACTCCTTCTCTTTTTTCTCCTCCTGCCGGCCAGCCGCCGGCGGGCTGGCTTGCGGTGGCCGATCTCTGCGACCCGCGCACCGGCGCGTTCGCGCGCCGGGCAGGCGCGGTGCGGGCGGCGCTCGCCGCCGGGAGCGGACTCGCCGCCGACGCGGTCGATGAACGGGTGGCGGTCTCCGTGGCCCAGCTCGGGGTGTGCGCGCGGCTGGTCGCGCCCGCCCTCGCGCTGACCGTGACCACCGGCCACCCGCCGCGCCTGCGCCCCGAGCTGCTCTACTGGCGCGACAAGCTCGGCGGCCCGTTCCCGCTGGCGCTCGGCGGACCGCTGGCGCCGGCCGGCGCCGCAGTCCCGGGCGCCGCAGTCCCGGGCGCCGCAGTGCCGGGCCGGCTCGCGCGGGGATTCGTGGACGGAGTGCTGCTCCCGGTGGTCGCGCCGCTTGTCTCGGCGATCGAGCGTCACCACCCGGTGTCGTCGAAGATCCTCTGGGGGAACGTGGCGTCAGGTGTCGCGGGGGCCGCGAAGATGATCGGCCTGGCCGAGCCGGCCCTGGCGGCCGGGGCCTGGGGCGTCGCCGGTGCCTTGTGCGCGGGCGACGGGCCACTGCGCGGCGCCGGCGGACTGATCGCCCCGGCCCGGTTCCGGCGGCGCAGCTGCTGCCTCATCTACCGGCTGGACCCGCGCGCCCACGGCGGCCGCGCCAGCCGCACGGCCTACCGGAACGCGTTGTGTGAGGACTGCGTCCTGCACCGTCCGTAGCATCGGCCAGTCATCGTCCGCTCCGGCTGGCCGTCGTCGGCTCGTTTCCGGTCGCTGCCGGCGGGCGGTGGCGGATCGAGAAGAGCATGCTGTCGCGGTCCTGCCACCGTGCCGGCCAGTAAACGGCCTGCCGCTAAAGTGACACCCCCAAGGGGTTCAATCTTGGGCGAGCCGGCGGGCGCGGGCGGAAAGGTGCGGGTGGCGTGGACGCGGTCAGGCGTGGCTATCTCGGCCTGATGCTCTTTATAGCCGCGCTTGTACTCATGCCACTGCTGATCGTCGACTACAACCGGCAGACCGAGGCGAAGGCCGACGACCGCGGGTCATCGGCCGCGGTCGGTCCCGCGACGACCATCGCCCCCACCGCCCGGCCGACCACCGCCAGTCCCGCGGACGGCGGGGCGCCCACTCCCACGGCCTCCACCACTCTCGATACCGGCCCACGGATCTTCGGCTTCCAGGGAGTCGAGGACGGGCAGACCCTGCACGGCGACGTCCAGATCACGCTGGTCACGGTGGGCGATGTCGGGCCGGTCAACTACACGCTGTCCGGTTTCGACAGCCCGTGGCTCGCAGTGAGCTCTCCCTACCTGTTCGCCCCGCATCCGGTGGGCTGGGAGACGGCGGCGGTGCGCAACGGGCAGTACACGTTGACCGCGACGCCGACCAACCCCCAGTTCAGCCCGCGCTCCGTTCGTTTCAGCGTCCAGAACTGACCCGTCCGGGCCACTGGGCCCGTGGTTCGCTTGGGGCGGGCGTGACGCTGCGACCGGGAAACCCTAGTGTCAGAGAGATGGATCGCCTGGTTTGGATCGACTGCGAGATGACGGGCCTCGACCCTGCCTCCGACGTGCTGCTGGAGGTCGCCTGCCTGGTGACCGACGGTGACCTCAACGTCGTGGGCGACGGGCTGGACCTGGTGATCGCGGCTCCCGAGGCGGCCCTCGAGGCGATGGTGCCCGTCGTCACGAACATGCACGAGACCTCCGGCCTGACCGCCGCCGTCCGCGCGTCGACCCTGAGCGTCGCCGAGGCCGAGCGGCAGGTCCTCGCCTACGTGCGCGCCCTCGTCCCGGAGAACCGGCGCGCCCCGCTGTGCGGCAACTCGATCGCCACGGACCGCTCGTTCCTGGCGCGCTACATGCCCGAGCTGGACGGTTACCTGCACTACCGCATGATCGACGTCTCGTCGGTCAAGGAGCTGGCTCGCCGCTGGTACCCGCGCGCCTACTACGCCGCCCCGGCCAAGCGCGGGGGTCATCGCGCCCTCGCCGACATCCGGGAGAGCATCGAGGAGCTCCGGTACTACCGCCGGACCGTCTTCGTCCCGCAGCCCGGCCCGACGACCGACGAGGCGCGGGTCGCCTCGGTCGAGATCCGCGCCGAGGCCGAGACGGCGGCCGCGGCCCGGGCGGCGGCGTCGGACGGCGCCGCCGCGGACCAGCCGTCGCTGGCTCCAACCCCGGCCGAGATCACCGAGGCGTCGGAGCCCGCCCCCAAGGTCTGATTCTCAACGGAACGAAACGGCCCAGCCTGGCGGCGGAGCGACCCGCGGGGCGTCAGACCCGGTGCGGCATCAGCGCGCCCGCCGGAATCACCCCGAGACGCCCGGCCTGGAAGTCGTCGATCGCCTGCTGGAGCTCCTGACGGGTGTTCATGACGAATGGGCCGTACTGCGCCACCGGCTCGCGGATGGGACGTCCGCCGAGCACCAGCACCTCCAGATTCGGGGTGCGCGCCTCCTGCCGCTCGGCCGCGGCCAGCACCACCCGGTCGCCGGCGCCCAGGACCGCGAGCTGGCCGGACTCGATCGCCGTGGCCGCGGGACCCACCGTGCCGGACCCGGCGAGGACGTAGGCGAGCGCGTTGTAGTCCGGGTTCCACGGGATGTCCACCTGGGCGCCGGGGCTCACCGTTACGTGGACCAGCGCGATCGGGGTGTGCGTCGAGCCGGGGCCGCGGTGCTCGCCGACCTCGCCGGCGATGATGCGCAGCAGCGCGCCGCCGTCGGCTGAGGCGAGCAGCGAGACCTGCTCGCCCTCGAGGTTCTGGTAGCGCGGCGGGGAGAACTTGTCCTTGGCTGGCAGGTTGACCCACAGCTGGATGCCGTGGAACAGGCCGCCGCTCTCGACGAGCGCCGCCGGTGGCGTCTCGATGTGCAGGATCCCGGAGCCGGCCGTCATCCACTGGGTGGCGCCGTCGGTGATCAGGCCGCCGCCGCCGTGCGAGTCCTGGTGCTGGAAGGTACCGTCGATCATGTAGGTGACGGTCTCGAAGCCGCGGTGCGGATGCCACGGCGTGCCCTTGGGCTCGCCCGGGGCGTACTCGACCTCGCCCATCTGGTCCATGTGCACGAACGGGTCGAGGTCGGCCTTGCTCACGCCGGCAAAGGCGCGCCGTACCGGGAAGCCTTCACCCTCATAGCCCAACGGTGCCGTGGTGACCTTCCTGACCGGACGGGGGATGTCGCCGAGGCCGGGCTCGGCCAGCCGCGGCAGGGTGACGGTGTCGGCAGTGACGGCGGGCATGAGACCATCCTCCTTGGTTGCATGTGCAACTAGCGGCCAGTGTAACCGTGGCGCCTTCGTCAACCTTCCCGCGCACTGGCCTGCCGCGGGCCGTGCTTGGTCGGGTCGCCGACGCGGGATTGGGGGCGACGGGCGCCCAAGCGCTGCGGGGCGCGCCACGGCGCGCGGACGCTGCGGGCGCGTTGCATGATCGCGTGCCGTTTGGCCAGAGTCCCGACGGACTAGGCTGCGGATGAGCAATGAGAGTGATGGAGCCGCCCACGTCGCCCATGACACGCCGGGACTTTGGTAAACACCGTGTGACGATGGACACCAGTTGCTCCACAGAACGCTACCTTCGGGGGCGTGGATCGCCGATGCTCAAGGCAAGAGCGGATCATCCAGGAACGCATTCTGGGCATCAGTCGGCTGCGGGGCCGTCAGCGGCCCAGGGACAACCGCGGCCCGGCCCACCTCCCGACCCGTCCACCGGACCGTCGACGCCGGCGCTGATGCGCGCAGACCGCTCGGTCGACTACCTTGTGTAGCTGACGCGATGACAGGTAGGCCGGCGCAAAAACCCTGTTGTCGCATCCGCCAGTCCGCCCAGTAGGATGGCGAAGCCCGGTAAGGGGCGCGCCCCGGCAAGCCCGGCCACAGCACGTGGCCGTGTGAGCAGGCCGCATCCCAGACCGGCATGGTGGGTGTAGCTCAGTTGGTAGAGCACCGGGTTGTGGTCCCGGGTGCCGCGGGTTCAAGTCCCGTCACTCACCCGAGCTGGGGCGTCGTGTTCGCCGCCCCTTACGGGAGCGGCTTCCCCTTTGCCGCTATTTCTGCCCAGGGGGACGACCCCCTGGAACCCCCGGGTCGGGGGCCTGCGGCCCCCGACGGTCTGGGGAGCGCTGTTCGCCGCCCCTTACGGGAGCGGCTTCCCCTTTGCCGTAATGTCTGCCCAGGGGGGCGACCCCCTGGAACCCCCCGGGGTCACGGGCCTGCGGCCCCCGACACCCCCGCTGGCTCGCCGCCTTCGGCGGCATTGCGGGTTGGGGCTGGGGTGGTTCTTGCTGAGGTGTTGGGGTTCGTTGCGCTGGGCTGCCGGGGATCGGGGTCCTTGGTGGTGCGCCTTGGTGGCGTGTCGGGTTGCTGACTTGTTTGTGGTGGGTGTCTGGGGGCTTGGCGTCTTTGAGCTGGTAGGTCGCTGGGATTGGCCCCCTCTGGGGCGGGTGCGTTTACGGTGAGTTGTGGGTCTCGCCGGTGGTGGCTTGCCGGATTCGGTTGAATCGCTGGATTCTGTTGCTGACTTCCTGGTCACGTCGGGATCGGCATGGATGCGGGGGCGCCATGAGCGGGCTGGGTTCGGGAGAGCCGCCGGACACGGAGGCGGGCCGGAGTGAGTGGCTGCGGCGCGTTCGTTGGCCGGAGCAGACATTGCTGGGGCGGCTGCCGCAGCGGTCACAGACGGGGCTGCTGGCACTGGGCGGATTCCGGCAGTTCCCGAGCGGCGTGCACCTGATGCGTGAGGGCGACGCGACGACGTTCGTGGCGGTGCTGCTGCGCGGATGGACGAAGGTGACGGCGCTGACGGACACGGGGGGCCTGGCGCTGCTGGCCGTGCGGCACGGCGGGGACCTCATCGGCGAGTTCGCCGGGCTGGACGCCCAGCCGCGGTCGGCGACGGTCACCGCCGTCGGGGGCGTGCTGGCCAAGGTGATCCGGAGCGAGGAGTTCGCCGGATACCTGGCCAGGGATCCTGCAGCCTCGGCCGAGATCAGCCGGAGCATCGTGGCGAAGACGCGGTTCAGCATCCGGCGGCGCGTCGAGTTCGCCGGCAGCCCGGTGGCGGTGCGGGTCGCCCGGGTGCTGGTGGAGCTGGACCGGGCCTACGGGTTCGACCGGACGGAGGGGGGACGGGCGCTGGGAGTGCCACTGACCCAGCAGGAGCTGGCAGCGCTGGTCGGCGCGCACGACCCCACCGTTCACAAGGCGCTGCGGGCGCTGCGCCGGGACAAGATCATCGAGACCGGGTACCGGAGCGTCGTGATTCTTGACCTGCCCGCGCTGCGGACCGCCGCGGGACTGCCGTCGAGTTAGCGCCCCTCCAACAGGCCGTTCCGGAGCACCCCGCCGGGCGCGACTAGGTTTCCTGCGCGGGACGGCGCCGCAGTGGTGCCGGCGCAGGGCGGGAGGTCGCGGTGCTCCGGCTGGTGAAGGCGACTCGGTATGCCACGCCCTTGCGGGAAGGCGGCAGCCTGCCGGGGCTGATGGAGGGCGACGACCTGGGAACCTGGGTGGTCAAGTTCCGAGGCGCCGGACAGGGGCCGCGGTCGCTGGTCGCCGAGGTGGTCGTCGGTGAGCTCGGCAGGGCGCTGGGGCTGCCCGTGCCGGAGCTCGTCGTCATCGACGTGGATCCCAGGCTCGGTCGCGTCGAGCCCGACCAGGAGATCCAGGACCTGCTCAAGGCCAGCGCCGGTGCCAACCTGGGGATGGACTACCTTCCCGGCTCGATCACCTACGACCCGCTGGCCTTCGAGGTGGACCCGGGGCTCGCCGCGCGGGTGATGTGGCTGGACGCGCTGACGCTCAACGTCGACCGGTCGTGGCGGAACCCGAACCTGCTGGTCTGGGGCGGCCGGCCATGGCTGATCGACCACGGCGCCGCGCTCTATCCGCATCACGGCTGGCCGGCCCGGCCCGCCGACGCGCGGCTCCCGGTGCCGGAGCGGGTGCCGGAGCCGGTGCCGGCTGACGAGCGGGTACTGCCCAGGTGGGAGGAGCACGTGCTCCTGCCCGCGCTCGGCGCCGACCCGGCCGGGGCGCTGCGCGCCGCCGACGCCGAGCTCGCGCCGCTGGTCGACGCCGAGCTGGTGCGCTCCGTGGTCGCCCTGGTGCCGGCGGACTGGCTCGACGCGGACCCGGAGCGGTACGTCGGTTGGCTCACCGGGCGCGCCGGCGGCCGGAGGCCGTGGCTCGAGCCGATGACGGTGGCGCGGCCGGCGGCGATCGCGGCCCCGCGCGAGCGGGCCGGCCACCGGGAGGGACCGCCGGCCTGGCTGCGGCTGGCACGCGGGCAGCGGACGGGGGAGGACCGGCGTGGCTGAGCTGTTCGAGTACGCGCTGGTACGCGTGGTGCCGCGCGTCGAGCGCGGCGAGTGCATGAACGTCGGCGTGCTGCTGTGGTGCCAGGGCGCCGGCTACCTCGACCTGCGCTGCGTCCTCGACGGCGAGCGGCTCGCGGCGCTCGACCCGTACCTCGACCTCGCGGCCGTACGCGTTCACCTCGACGCGTTGCACCGGGTGTGCGTCGGCGGCCCGGCGGCGGGAGCGGCGGGCGTGCTGTCGCCCGGCGAGCGGTTCCGCTGGCTCACCGCGCCGCGCAGCACGGTCGTGCAGACCTCACCGGTGCACACCGGGGTCACCGAGAACCCGGCGACCGAGCTGGAGCACCTGGTCGAACTGCTGGTCGACCGGCAGGGCCCGCCGCGTGCGGCGGCTGGTTGAAGGGGCTCTGAGCTGGGCGTATTGTCGAACGTGAGTTCGAAGAGGGCGGCGCGTGGCCAGCTCTGGCGAGGTCAGCTCTGAGGGCACCACCGCCGAGCCACCGCGGCTGACACGGCCTGGCCGAAGGCCGCCGGTGGGCGACCGCCGGCGACGTCACGGGGCGGTGGCGGTGGCTCGGCGCGCCGCGCGTCCGCGTCGCGGCGGTCCTCGGGCACGGCGCGGGCGCCGGCGTGCCGGTGCGGGTCGGCGCCGCCCTCGCGAGGCGGCCGACAGCCGCCCAGCTCCGGGGGGAGGCTGGATGGACGGTGACGGGATGACGGCGCTGGCGGCGCTGCGCCAGGCGCTGGCTGAGATCGAGCCTGCCTCGCTCGCGGACGGCGCCGTCGCCGACCTGGTAGGCCAGCTCGGCGGGGTCATCGCGGCCGCGCAGGCCGCGCTGGTGCGAGCGGTGGGCGCGGCGGACCTGGCCGATGGGTGGGGACGACCGGGGCGTCGCGGCACCGCCGGGGCGAGCGGTCCGGCCGGTCCGGCCGGCACCCGCCCTGGCGGATGCCCGACCGGGCCCGACGGTGCCGGTGACCGCGCCGGTCGGGGCGGGGTGGACGGGCGGCCTACGCTCGTTGGCTGGGTCGCCGGGCGGGCCCGGCTGACCGACGCGACGGCCGCCGCCCTGCTCGGCGCCGCGCGGGCCCTGACCAGTCTGCCGGTGCTGGCGGAGGCGTTCCGCCGCGGTGAGGTGAGCCTCGACCATGTGCTCGCCCTGACGGCGCCGCTGACCAGTCCGCCGCGCCTGGTGGCGCTCGCCGGTCCGGTGGAGGCCGAGCTCACGGCCCTGGCGCGCCGGGCCGGGCCGGCCCAGGTCCGCGCCGCGGTCAACCACTGGCTGCGCGACGCGGACCCGGCCGGCGTCGAGCGGGACGCCGATGCCGCCTGGCGCGCCCGCTCGCTGTCGCTGGTACCGGCACCGCCCGGGTGCGCGGAGGCGCACCCGGGCGGCTGGGTGACGATCGCAGGCTCAGTCCCGGTCGATGACGCCAGGACCGTGCTCGACGCGCTACGGCTGGCGGATCAGGTGACCGCCGGACCGGCTGACGTCCGCGCCCCGGCCCAGCGACGAGCCGACGCGCTGCTCACGGTCGCGAGCTGTTACCTCGCGGCCGCCAGCCACCTCACCACAGCTGCGCGTAGCGAGTCGCCGCCGCCGTGTTCTGGTACAGGCAGTGCGGTCCCTTCGGCCGGTAGATGTTCGAGCCGACATTCTGCATTTCGCAGTTGTTGAAGTACGACTCGTAGTACATGCCACGGCCGGCGCGGGCGACCATCCAGTCGCGCATGAACTGGATGTAGTTGGCGTTGTCACCGCCACCGTTCTCGCCGGACCCGGACGCGACCCCCCACTCGGGGACGCCGAACAGCTTCCCGTGCGCCCGCGCGAAGTTGTACAGCCAGGTGATGCCGCCGGTCGCGTTCGCCTGCGCGTTGAACTGGTCCAGCGTGTACGACGGCGGGTACTGGTCGTACGCGTCGATCGACACGATGTCCACCCACTGGTCGCCCGGGTAGAGGTCGAGCGGGTTGTGGCTCGGCGGGTTCTGCGAGTAGTGCGAGTTGATCGTCCAGTCGAACTTCGGGTCAGGGTTCGCGGTCGCGCGGATCGCGTCCACGACGTGCCGGTAGCAGTTGATGAACGCGGCCGGGTCGGTGCCCGACCACGGGTACCAGTTGCCGTTCGCCTCCCACGCCAGCCGGACGATCGAGTTCTGCCGCCCCGCCGCGTTCAGCGTCTGGCCGAACTGGCGCCAGTTGCTGTCGTAGGCGCCGGTGGCGCACGTCCGCAGCGAGTTGCCGCCCGTCTCCGGGAACGGCGGCACGCTGATCACGAGCTTGCCGGGCCAGCCGGCGAAGTTCGAGTAGACGAACGACTGCCCCACGATCGACTGCCAGCTGTCGCGCGCCGTATAGACCTGCGCCACGTCGCACAGGTTGCCGCGGAACGCGCAGAACGCGTCCACGTCGGCCGGGGTGATCAGCGGGTCGCCGTTGGCCCCGGACAGCCACGGCTCGCCGGAACGGGTGGGGAAGTCCGGCCCGGGCGGCGGCCCGCCGGGGTCCTGAGCGTTGTACGTCTCGGCGCGGTCGAAGGAGACCGCGAACGCCGTCGACGACGCGTTGCGCTGGCCGATGTTCGTGACGACGGCCACATGGTCACCGAACGCGAGCTGGCCGGAGTCGTAGATGAGCGCGTTGCTGGAGCTGGGCGCGTAGGTGTCGACGGTGGTCGTCGTCCGGCTGTCGACGCTGACCGTCAGCAGGCCGCCGGCCTTCTCCTTGACGCCGTAGATCACGATCCGGGTGCCCGTCCAGCGGATCGTGGCCGTGGCACCCGCCGTGAGCGAGTAGCGGAACGACTTGTTCGGCGTCGACGGCTGGCAGCCGCCGCACTGGATCCAGTTCCCGTTGTAACTGACCTGGTCGTCACCGACACCGGTCGCGGTGTCCTCGACCGTCGTCTTGGTTCCGGTGGGCGGGTCCGTGTCGCCCGGGTCGTCCGGGGGCGTGTCGGTGAAGACCTCGGCGCGGTCGAAGATGACGGCGAACGCCGTCGACGACGCGTTGCGCCGGCCCAGGTTGGTCAGGACCGCGGTGTGCACGCCGTTCGCGAGCGTGCCCGAGTCGTAGATGACCGCGCCGCCCGAGGTGGGGGCGTAGGTGTCGATGGTGGTCGCCGGTCCGTTGTCGACCTTCACGGAGGCGATGCCGCCGGCGCGCTCCTTGACACCGTAGATCTTGATCTGGGTGCCGGTGAACGAGACGCTGGCGGTCGCGCCGGCCTGCAGGGAGTAGCGGAACGAGTGGTTGGGGGTGTCGGGAGCGCAGCCGCCGCAGAGCGTCCAGGTGCCGCCGTAGCTGACCTGGCCGACGCCCGCGCCGACCGCGGTGTCCTCGATGACGCCCGTGGCCGCGGCGAGCGGGGTGAGCTCGCCGACGCGGACCACGGTCTGCCGCAGTTCGTCGTCGGTGAGTGGCTCGGTGGCCGGCGCGGCGGTGGTGAGGATCGGGAACTGGCTGATCCCCGTGGTGGCCGGCGGCTGGACCGTGGTGTGCAGGACGCCCGGTAGGGTGCTCGGATCGACGTCGGCGAAGGGAAGCACCGACGCGTCGGCGGAGGCGGTCGCGCTCGGGACGACCAGCGCGCCGAGCAGCAGCGCCACCACGACGAGGATCGGCCGGTGTGGGCCGCCGGTCGACCATCGCCGGCCGGCCCGGTGCCGGCGGCCGGCGCGGTGGGCCGGCCGGGTCCGGCCCGGTGGTCCGCCGTGTTCGGGCGGTTCGGGGGACGTCGCCAGGCCAGGCTGGCTGCCTGGCCGCCGCGGTGCCGGGCGCTGTCGGGATGAGCCGAAAGGTCCGCGGGCGGGACGGCGGTGCCGGCTGGCGCGCGCTGGCGGAGCGTGTTGGTGGGTGGAGGTAGGTCCGCCGACGGCCTCGCGTGTGGCTTCGGCCGGGTCTTCGGTCGGTTTCGATGGGGGTCCGGTTCCCAGGGGCGAGTTTCCCAGGGGCACTGAGTCATCCCTTCGTCCCGGGCCGGATGACTCTTGACGCCACCCCAATGGCCCGAAGCGGTCGACTAACACCCGGACCATAAGCAGAGAGTAACCAGTGATTGCTCTACGTAGCGGATGTTCGGAGGTTCGAGAGCGACACCCCGCGCTTCACCGTGACCCGGTAGGAGTGCCGCGTTCGGTCCGCATCCGCTCGCCGGCTCTCATCCGCGCCAGCGAGACCCGGCACGCGGTCGGGTCTCGGGTGGGGTCGTGTCGTTCCCCGCCCGGGAAGCAGCGCGCGGACGTCAGAGGCGTCACACCAGGGACCCGAACGGTTGCTCCAGCCGGCCGCCTGGCGGGAGCGTGTCCCAGGGCTATCGACCGGGCCGGCCGGCACACCTCACCCTGGGCGCGACGCGCCCGGGCGAGAGGCCGGCCCGGAGCGCCAGCCCCTGTAGTCAGCTCAGTAGCCCCAGCGCGGTGGCGCGGCCACGCGGCCAGCGGAGGAGACCGGATGAAGATCGACGCGAGCCTGTCCGACGACATCGGGGCGACGCAGGCGGAGGCCGCGAAGATCGAGGGTGCCGGCTACGCGGGAGCGTGGGCCTCCGAGACGAAGCACGACCCGTTCCTGCAGTGCCTGCAGGCCGCGATGGCGACCGAGACCGTCACCATCGGTACGGCGATCGCGATCGGCTTCGCCCGGACCCCGATGACGCTCGCGAACATCGGCTACGACCTGGCCGGTTACTCCCGCGGCCGCTTCGTCCTCGGCCTCGGTTCGCAGATCAAGCCGCACATCGAGCGCCGGTTCTCGATGCCCTGGTCCCGGCCCGCGGCGCGGATGCGCGAGCTGATCCTGGCCACCCGGGCGATCTGGGCGACCTGGCAGGACGGCGTGAAGCTGGACTTCCGCGGCGACTTCTACACCCACACGCTGATGACTCCGTTCTTCACCCCGGAGCCGCACGAGTACGGGCCGCCGCCGATCTTCCTGGCGGCCGTCGGGGAGCTGATGACCGAGGTCGCGGGCGAGGCCGCGGACGGGTTCTTCGTGCACCCGTTCACGACCAACCGCTATCTCGAGCAGGTCACCATCCCGGCGCTGCTGCGCGGGCGGGCCAAGGTGGGCAAGGGGGACCTCGACGGCTTCGTCGTCAACGGGCCGTCGTTCGTCACCGTCGGGCGCACGCAGGAGGAGATGGCCGCGGCCGTCTTCGGGACGAAGAAGCGCATCGCGTTCTACGGTTCCACGCCCTCCTACCGGGCGGTGCTGGAGGCGCACGGCTGGGGCGACGCGCAGGGCGAGCTCAACACCCTGTCCAAGCAGGGCCGCTGGGACGAGATGGCCGACGTGATCACCGACGAGATGCTGCACGAGTTCTCCGTCGTCGGAACGCCCGCCGAGGTCGGGCCGAAGCTCGTCGAGAAGGTCGGCAAGATCTATCAGCGCACGACGCTGTACAGCGCCTATGACGCGGACCCGTCCCTGTGGACGGAGCTGCTCGCGGCCGCCAAGTAGTCCCGGCGACCGCGCGCGGATCACGTTCGGGAACGCGGATCACACTGGGGAAGGGAAATCCGCATGGACGGTGGGCGTCGGCCGGTGCGCGAGGACGACCGGCGTGACCTGGCGCGGTACCCGTGGGTGCACGAGATCCGGGCCCGCTTCGCCGACGTCGACAACCTCGGCCACATCAACAACGTCGCTGTCGTCGCCTACTACGAGGACGCGCGGGCGGCGTTCAACAACCAGCTGCTCGGCCTGTTCGGCACGCCTGGCTCGGCGAGGTCGGGGCCGTTCCACTTCGTCGTCGCCCAGTCCCGGGTCGACTACCTCGCCGAGGCCCACTACCCGGCGAACTATGAGGTGGGCGTCGCGATCGGCTGGATCGGCCGGTCATCGGTGGTCTACTTCTCGGGGCTGTTTCACGAGGGGACCTGCCTCGGGTTGTGCGACACGGTGCTGGTGCACCGGGTCGACGGCTCGACGACGCCGGTGCCGCCCGACCGCCGCGCGCTGCTCGAGAAGATGGCCTTCCGCGCCGGATGACCTGGTCGCCCGCCCGTGGTCACCTGTCCTTGTCCACTTCTTTGACGACGGACCAGGGACCGGCCAGTAGCGTCAGCTATGTCAGCCTTCGGACGATTTATCAGGAGAGTTGGACCGATCATGGGTGTGTACGACTTCAGTGTCGCGACCGCAGACGGCGGTTCGCGGTCACTCGGTGACTACGCCGGCCAGGCGCTGCTGATCGTCAACGTCGCCAGCAAGTGTGGCCTGACGCCGCAGTACGAGGGCCTGGAGGCGCTCTACCGCGAGCTGCACGGCCGCGGCCTGGAGATCCTCGGCTTTCCCTGCAACCAGTTCATGGAGCAGGAGCCGGGTACGGACGCCGAGATCCAGGACTTCTGCAAGGCGTCGTACGACGTTACATTCCCGATATTCAGCAAGATCGACGTCAACGGATCGAACACCGCCCCGCTATACGGTTACCTGCGTACCGAGGCGCCGGGTGACTTCGGGCCGCAGTCCGGATTCCTGTACGACTTCGTCGCGAAGACCTTCCCGGACCGGGTCGGCACCGACGAGATCAAGTGGAACTTCACGAAGTTCCTCGTCGGCCGCGACGGCGAGGTGATCCGCCGCTACGAGCCGCCGGTGACCCCGGAGGAGATCCGCCCCGATCTCGACGCCCTCCTCGGCTAGCGCCCACGGCGCCAGCTGGCTGCCCGCCCGCCGCCGCGGCCTCCCCGCGCTCCCCGCTCTCGCGGCCGGCCGCGGCGGCGGGGGTGACGGGGGACGGTGACGGCGGTTGGTGAAGACGGTTGGTGAGGGCCGGCCGCGGCGGCGGCTGGTGATGGCGGGCCTTCAGCGCGGGCCCTAGAACAGGGTCTGGGGCTCCGCTGGCAGGAGCTCCCGCGGCAGCGGGTCGAGATCGGGCACGCGGGCCCGGACGTCCTCATGAAAACGGCGGGCGAGCAGCGGCGCCTCGGCGTTGTCCGGGGTGTGGATGAAGACGGTGGGCGAGCGGCCCTCGCGCAGCCACCCGGCGACGATGTCGACCCACCGTTGCCAGCCCTCGACCGTCCGCGCGGAATCGTCGCGGCCAAGGTAGCGGACTACCGGACGGTCGGTCAGCGCGGCCGACCGGAACGGCACGCGGGGTTTCTTGGCCCAGGCGTCCCGCTCGGCGTCAGTGGCGGGAGGGTTCGCGAAGAACGTGGTCGTGTCGAAGGGAACCCATTCGGCGTCCACGGCCGCGAGCGCTCCCTCGAGAAGCCGTGCCGCGCGCGGGTCGTCGAAGAAGGCCGGGTGGCGGACCTCGACGGCATACCGGTGGGACGTGGTGAGCTGGCCGAGGAAGCGGGCGAGCAGGGAGACGTCGGCTGGTCCGAACGCCCCCGGCAGCTGGATCCAGAGCGTGCGCGCGCGGGGGCCGAGCGGCTCGACGGCGTCCAGGAAAGCGCGCAACGGCTCGTCGACGTCGGCGAGGCAGCGTTCGTGGGTGATCAGCTTGGGCAGCTTGGGCAGGAAACAGAAGTCAGGGTCGGTCTGGCGCGCCCAGGACTCGGCGGTCTCCCTGCTCGGCGTCGCGTAGAACGTCGTGTTCCCCTCGACGGCGTTGCACCAGCTGGCATAGTGCCGCAGCCGCTCGTGCGCCGGCAGCGGATGGGCAAGGAAGCGCCCCTGCCACGACTTGTGGGCCCACATCGCGCACCCCACGTGTAGCCGCATGCCCTCAGTCCTCCACCCTGGTCGGGCCCGGCCGGCCGACGCCTGTCACTCGGGGCGGGACGGGACGACGGCGTAACCCAGTACGCGGACGTCCCAGTGCGCGAGGTCGGCGTCGGCGAGGCCGCCGAGCTGGCCGGCGGCCCGAACAAAGGGCAGGACCTTGGCCGCCTCCACGAGCATGGCGTAGACGCGAGTCGTGATTCCCTCGTATCCGCCGTAGCCCAGGTTGTACGGCTGGACCGTGAAGCAGTTCTGGTCGCTCGTCACCAGCTCGTCGCCGGGGTAGAACCGGCCGTCGCCGGGATTGTGGGCGACGGTCGAGTCGGCCGTCGCGGGGTCGGCCCAGGCGGCCGCGACCAGCCGCCAACCGTGCGGAACCGGCCCGCTGAGCCGGCCACCGACAGCCAACGCCGGATGCCAGGACGGATAGTAGGTGTAGCGCATCTCGGCGAACCGGATGCCGGCCGACTCGGCGCCAGGCTCCGTCACGACGTCTGCCGGGGTCTGCAACGGCAGGGAGTAGCAACCCCCGGGCGCGGGCGTCGCCCCATCGGGTGGCGGACTCATGTCGGCGCGCGGCGGGCCCGGCCCGCCGACCGGGCCGGCCGCACCGTGACTGCCCCCGAGGGGTGGAGGCCCGCCCCCCAGCGGTCTCCCGCCGCCGGGCAGGCCCGGCGCGGTGGCGGCCGGCGTCAGCCCCCCAGCCGGACCCGTCGCCGCGGTCGCTGGCTCGTCGCCGCGCACCGCGAAGAAGGTGATCAGAATCGCGATGGTGCTCGCCACCAGCGCCGCGCCGACCGTCAGAGAGGCCATCCGCCAGGAAACGGACCACGGCCGTTCCGGCCGCGCTGGCCGTCCCGCCGCCGGTGCCGCCAGTGGCGTTGGTCGCGCCGCCTCCCGACCGGTCGCGGTGTCGGTCGGCCGGCCGCCTGGCGCGGAGACTCCGTCGGAGTCTCCGCCCGTGCCCGTTCCGGCGCCCGCCCCCGCGGTCGCGGTCGCGGGCCGTGCGTTGACCCGCCGCCAGGCCAGGAGCCAGGCCTCCCGCCGGTTTGGGTCGTAGGCCTCCACGATCAGGGTCAGGGTCTTCGAGGTCAGCCGTCTGCGCCCGTTGCGCAGGTCGTTGACCGTCGTCTTGGACAGCCCGGTCCGTCGCTCCACGGCACGGTCGTAGGAGTCGCCCAGCAGGCCAAGCATGGCGATACGCAGCTCGTCCTCGGTCGAGACCGACGCGGGGTCGGGTACCGGCTCCATCCCCGGCTCCGTCATCAGGTCGCGCTCCTTCGCGTCATGGCCGACAGGCGTGCCCGGGCGGTCGTCTCGCGCTCACCGGCCGGTGGCCGGCGGGTGTCGAACCGACACGGGGAGTACCTGTCCGGGTGATTCTTCCAGCCCGGCCCGCGAAACAGGACGGGACGGGACAGCCAGGACGCTGTGTCGCCGCGACGGGCGTCGGCACGGCGCGCCAGGCCGATAACCTCGGCTCGCGGCACGGGGGGCCGGCGTTGGTCGGTCACCGCCTCCGGAACCTGTTGGGGCGGTGACCGACCATGCCAGACCACTCTCCGCCCTGCGCCTGTCCACTCCGCGCCTCACTGCTCCGCGGCTCTCCGCTCGGCGACGCGCCCAAGGGCTCCGCCAGGTAGCCGGGTTGGGGTGATCGCCATTGCGCCGCGCTGACGGAGAAGCCGGACCATCATGTCCTCTGCCGGGCGTCGTACCCTCGCGTGGGCCCGGTGGGAGGCTTCGTGAACCAGAGCACTGACGTCGATCGCCAGAGCACCGACGTCGACGACAGCTTCGTCCGCACTCGCGCCGCACTGCACGCCGTCGCCGAACACGTGCTGGCCGCCGCGCGCCACCGCGCCACCGGCCGGATCGGCCTGGTTGTCACTCCGGGCGGGTTCGGCACGCCGCCGTTCGGCGACGAGCGCAGGACCATCGCCGTCGACGGCACAGACCTGGTCGTCAGCGTGGCCCCGAGCGACGGGGCGTCCGGCGCGGAGGTGTCGCGGGCCCCGCTGAGCACGTTGGCGGCCGCCGCGACGCTCACCGGGCTGCCCGCGCCCGGAGGCCCCGCCGAGGTCTACCACCTGAGCACGCCCTGCGACCCGGACGCGCCGCTGGCCGTCGACGCGGCCGCGGCCAGCCGGATCGCCTACTGGTACGCCCTCGGTGACGCGGCGCTGCGCCGGTGGCGGGCCGAGATCCCCGGCGACGAGCCGACCGGCATCACGCTGTGGCCCGAGCACGCCGACGTCGCCATCCGCGCCGCGGACATCAACTACGGCGCCTCGCCAGGCGACGAGTACATCGAGCGGCCCTACCTGTACGTCGGCCCACCGGAGCCGCCGCCGCCCTCTCCGGACGGGTACTGGAACGTGTCCTTCGGGGCCTACATCACCTGGGACAAGATTCACTCGGTCGCCGACGCCGTCGACTTCTTCCGCGAGGGCCGCCGGCTCTCCCGCGGCTGACGGCGGCCGAGCCGGTCGGCGGGTCCCTGGCTACGGACGGGCGTGCAACCTGGTGAGGGTCGCGAATCCCGCGTTGAACTCCGCCACCTCGTCGCGTGGGCGGCTTCGTGACGGCACGGGCATCCGGCCGTGACGGCACGGTGCGGTGCGGTGCGGCCTTCCGGCGATATGCAGGACCGGAAGGCGGTCCGGTCCGCTGTGCGGGCCCCAGGTCTGCGCGATCTTGCTGGCGCGCCCGGCAGGGATCGAACCTGCGACCCAGTGCTTAGAAGGCACTCGCTCTATCCGCTGAGCTACGGGCGCTCATGTTCCATTGTGCGGCCTGGTGTTGGCCGCACGGTGGGACGAGGCGGCCCGCGTCGTCGACAGCGCTGCCCGCTCAGCCGCTGAGGCGCGGCCGCTGACGGCTGTCGAGACGGACGAAGGCTGTCAGAGTGGGAACTCCGATCTCCCTCGTGTGGGCCACGCCGATGATGCCCGTGCTGGGAGTCTTTCGCCACAGGCTAAAGGTCCCGACGCGCCGCTGACGGGCGATCTCGGTCACCGTGCCTTGTATCACCGTGTCCGGGCGCTGACGCGAGCGGCTCTTCGGTGTTGTCGGAGCGCCCCGGTCGGTCCTCGGCGGCAGCTCCGGCCCGACTCGCCAGGCCCGTCGCTCGTCGGCCCGCCGTGCGGCTGAGGAAGCGCCAGCTGACTCGGTGGGATCCTCCGGTCCGAGGCACGCGGGATCCCACCGAGACAGCGTCCGCTCCAGCGGCTCCGGTCAGCGACCGGCGGCCTCCAGCGCCTGGAACTCGTCGTCGGTCAGGGTGAAACTGGCCGCGGCGATGTTCTCCGCGAGGTGATCGACGGACTTGGTGCCGGGGATCGGGAGCATCACCGGCGAGCGGCGCAGCAGCCAGGCGAGGGCGAGCTGGGCGGGCGTCGCGTCGTGGGCCGCCGCCGCGGCGTCCAGCGGGCCACCCGGCCGGGCGAGCTTGCCGGTGCCGACCGGGAACCACGGAATGAAGCCGAGATCTTCCCGCTCCGCGTAGTCGAGGACGTCCTCGGAGGCGCGGTCGGCCAGGTTGTACCGGTTCTGCACACTCACGATGTCGACGATCGTGCGGGCGTGCGCGAGCTCGTCGACGCTCACCTCGGACAGGCCGATGTGACGGATCTTCCCCTCCTGCTGCAGCGCCTTCAGCTCGCCGAGAGACTCCTCCACTGGGGTCTTCGGGTCGATGCGGTGCAGCTGGAGCAGGTCGATGCGCTCCAGCTTCAGCCGGCGCAGCGACATCTCCACCTCCTGGCGGAGGTACGCCGGGTGGCCGACCGGGACCCACACGGACGGCCCCGTCCTGACGAAGCCGGCCTTGGTGGCGATCACCAGGTCGTCCGGGTACGGGTGGAGGGCCTCGGCGATCAGCTCCTCGCTGACATAGGGCCCGTACGAGTCCGCGGTGTCGATGAAGTTCACACCCAGCTCGACGGCGCGTCGCAGCACCCGGACGGCGCCCTCCGGGTCAGCCGGCGGACCCCATACCCCGGGTCCGGTGATCTGCATGGCGCCGTAGCCGAGCCGGCGCACCGGCAGGTCACCGCCGATCGTGAAGGTCCCGCTGGCGCTGGCCGTCGGCTGTGACGTGTCCGTCGCACTCGGCATGTTCGTCTCCTCGTCGTTCCTGTAGGTCCGTGCGTCACGGCCCGCGCCCCGCTCGCCCTGTGGGCCCGGCCAGCCATCGGGTCGGCGACCCTGGGAAATCGCGGGGCCCGGCGCCGGCGCTGGCGGCGCGGGACAGGAGCACGCGGGACAGTCGCTGACTGCCCCGCCGTCCGCCGGTCAGCGCCGCCGGGCTCGTCGGCGTCCGCCGGTCAGCGCGTGCCACCCGTCACCTCGGGTCGACTCGCCCCCGGCCTGTGCCCGTGGCCTTCCTGGTCCTTGTTCCCGACCGTCCGTCGCTGGCAACCGCGTCCCAGGGGCCAGTGTTCCCAGGTCCACGAGATCGTTCGCGAGCGGTGGCCCGCCTGTGGACAAGTGCGCCCTCGTCCACAGACAGCGCCTGCTCGCTTCCCGCCTCGGCTGTCGTCGGTGATCCTGATCGCGCCGCCGGCGACCCGCCGGCCCGCCCCCCGATTTCCGCCAGCGCGCCTCAGCCACCTCGCGTCAGCCCAGCGGACCCGTGCCCCGGAAGGCCACAACATGCTCGACGCCACCATCAGCCTCGTCGGCAACGTCATCGAGAACCCCAACCTGAAGGTGACCCCCAACGGCACCTATCTCTGCTCCTTCCGCATCGTCTCGACGGCGCGCCGCTACGACCGCAAGGAGAACCGCTGGGTCGACGGGCCGCCGCTGTTCATCGAGGTCACCTGCTGGCGCAGGCTGGCCGAGAACGTCGCCGCCACGCTGAACAAGGGCGACCGCGCGCTGCTCATCGGGCGGCTCCGGCTTCGCGAGTTCGACAACGCGCAGGGCGAGCGACGCCGGCGCTACGAGATCGAGGCGGACGCCGTGGGCCCCGAGCTGGCCTGGCGTCCCGCCCGCGTCATGCGCACGGCCCGCGGCGGTGCCGGCGAGCGCCCCGCCGGCCTGTCCGACGCGCCGCCCGACACCGCCGCCGACACCGGCCCGGTAGCCGGCGGCGGGTACGACGGCGACGCACAGGCCGGGCCGGGCCCGGCGCTCGACGAGACCGTGCCCTGGGCAGACAGCGACCTGGGCGGCGATTCCTTCACCTACACCGGCGCGGCGCAGCCTGACGAACTCTCCGGTGAGGTACCTGACGAAGTCCGGCCCGACTGGCCTGACGCCGCCGACACGCGCTGAGACTGGAGGTGACCAATCGTGCCGTACCTCGATCCGGAGCGTTCCCGCTCGACGGATACGCTCACCCCGGTGACCAGCGTGCGCGACGACCGGGAATGGCCAGGCGCCGCGGCCGCCGTTCCCGGCCAGACCGCGGCACCTCGAACGACCACCTCTCCGCCCGGGCCTGGCGACGGTGGTCACGGCGGCCCTCGCCCCGCGTCCGGTGGTCTCTCGCCAGAGCCCGAGGACAGGCCGCCGGCATCGGAGGGCCGCGAGCGGGCACCCGAGGGCCGGGAGTCGGCGCCACCCAACCCGGCGAGGACCGCGGCCAGCCCTGATCGGCGCGCGTTGGCCGCTGTCGCCGGGCGCCTCGCGGCCGTCAGCCCGGCGGGGCGCTACGTGGCGGTGCTCGCGCTCGTCGCGGCCGTGCTCGCGCTGCTGGTGAAGTACCTGTTGTTCCCCTACCTCTCCATCAACAACGACGAGGCGCTGTACCGGCTGCAGGCACAGACCCTGGCCGCCGGCCGGCTGTTCCCGGTCGCCGGCGACCCGGCCGCCTCGTACGCGCCCTGGCTCGCGGTGCCCAGCCACGGGCACTACGTGCTGAAGTACACGCCGTTCGTGCCGGCGCTGTTCGCGTTGAGTCTGCTCGTCACCGGCGGCTTCGGCGCCGGGCTCGCGGCCATCGCCGCCGCGGCCGTCGTCGTCACCTATCGCCTCGGGCTGGCGCTGTTCGGTGACCGGCGGGTCGCCGCGGTGGCGGCGACGCTGTTCACCGCGTCCCCGCTGGTGGTGCTGCTCGACGGCATGCTGCTGGCCTATCTGCCGGTGCTGGTGATGATGGAGCTGGCGGTGCTCGGGCTGTTGCGAGGCCTGCGCGCGGTCAGGGCGACACCCAGCACCGACGGCGGGCCGCGCGACTCGACCGGCCCGCCCGCTCCGCCTGCCCCGGCCGGTCGGGGCGGCTGGCGGGATCGGAGTCGGTGGGCGTTGGCCGGTGCCGGCCTGGCGGCCGGTACAGCGGTGGCAGTACGGCCGTTCGACGCGCTGACCCTGCTGGCGCCGGTCGCCGTCTGGGCGGTGGTGACGGCGCGTGGCCGGCGTGCCTTGCTGGTCGGCTGGGTCTGCGCGGGCCTCGCGGTGCCGGCCGCGTTGCTGCTCGCGTTCAACGCGGCCGCGACCGGCTCGGCGCTGCGGCTGCCGTTCAGCTACCTGGAGTCCGAGGACAAGATGGGCTTCGGGGTCCGCCGGCTCTACCCGACGGACCGGGCCCACCACTTCGGCTTCCTCGACGGGCTCGCCTCGGTCGGCGACCACCTGTTCCTGCTGGGTGGGTGGGCGTGCGGCGGGGTCGTCCTGCTCGCCTGCGCGATCGGCGCGGTCGCGCGCCGCCGGGTCGGTGGCGCCGGGCTCGCGCTCGGCGCCGGTGCGCTGGTGTTCCTCGCCGGCTACGTCGCCTTCTGGGGCGGGTGGAACGCGGCTTTCCTGTGGGGCGGTATCCGCTACATCGGGCCGTTCTACATGCTTCCGGTGCTGGCCGTCCTCGTCCAGCTGGGGGCCCGTGGGCTGGTGGACCTGGCCGCCTGGCGGCCCCGGCTCGCCCAGGCCGCGGCGGCCGTCGCCGCCGGGCTCACCTGCCTCGTGCTGGCGACGGCGATCCCGGCAAACCTGACGCTCACCCGCCACGACCGGGACCTCGACGCGGCGATCGACGGGCTGCCCGGAGACCCGCTGGTGTTCCTCTCGGTCGACCCGCTGTACCTGATGCACCCGACATCGCTCGCCGCGAACCCGCCCGAGCTCGACGGCCGGGTGCTGTGGGCGGTCACCCGCGGCGGTGCGGCCGACCTCGCGGTCCTCGCCCGCGACCCCGACCGGCCCGCCTACCTGCTGCGGATCCCGCCCGCCTACAACCGGACACCCGGCTCGCCGTCCGGGACCCGCCTGGAGAGCCTGGCCACCCGCACCGGCGACACCGTCACGCTGGACGTGACCGTCGACCCGGCGTACGAAACGGCCAAGGCGGCCCGTCTCGTTCTCACCACCAATGCCGGCGACGTCTCCTACCCGATCGACCCCTCCCGGCCGGTCACCGCGAGGCTGGTCGTGGACGCCGACGGCGCGACGCTGCGCGGCCTGACCCCGGAGACCGGCCTCGTCGGCGACCCGAAGGTCACCCGCCGGGCCCCGTCGCGGCAGCTCAAACCAGGCAACAGGACGGTGGCGCTCGCGCTTTACCTGACCCCGGCGGACACCGGCAAGGAGCAGTTCGTCGACCGTGAGCTGGCCCCGACCGTCGCCGCGGCCGACGGCGCGGTCACCGTCGTCACCTCCACCGGCCAGGTCGCCACCACCCCGGGCCGCGAACCCCCGCAGCTCCACATCACCGCGTCCCGCTGACGAGACCGCCGGCCCGGCCCAGACCGCCGGCCCGGCCCAGACCGCCGGCCCGGTCCCGACCGTCAGCACGGCAGAGATCCGGAGGTTGGCCGCCGGAGCGGCTCCACCGGCCGGCAACAGGGTAGGCAACAGCGTCAACAGGGGTAGGCAACAGCGTGTAGTCGACCGACGCCGCGGTACGAGGTCGGAGTACCAGCGGGCGGGGCGGGACCTGGGGGTGGTCTCATGGCGGTGGCGGTGTCCCGGCGGACATTCTGGTCCGAGGGCGGCACGCTGCGCACGACGGCCCGCGGGGCCGAGGTGCTCGACGCGCCGCTGCTGAACAAGGGGACGGCCTTCACCCGACAGGAACGCGCCGCGCTCGGGCTGGAGGGCCTGCTGCCGCCGGCCGTGCAGACGCTGGACGAACAGGTCGCCCGCGTCTACGGACAGTACCGGGAACAGCCGACGGACCTGCTCAAGAACATCTTCCTGACGGCGCTGCGGGACAACAACGAGGTGCTTTACTACCGGCTGCTCGGCGACCACCTCGCCGAACTGCTGCCGATCGTCTACGACCCGACGATCGGAGAGGCGATCCGGCGGTACAGCCACGAGTACCGGCGTCCGCGCGGGATCTACCTGTCGGTCAACGAGCCCTGGCGGGTCCGGGCGGCGCTGGCCGATCTCGGTCTGGGGCCCGACGACGTCGACCTGCTCGTCGCCTCCGACGCCGAGGAGATCCTCGGGATCGGCGACTGGGGCGTCGGCGGGATCGACATCGCGGCGGGCAAGCTCGCCGTCTACACGGCGGCCGCCGGCATCGACCCGGCACGGGTCGTCCCGGTCGGACTCGACGTTGGCACCGACAACTCCGCCCTGCGCGGCGACCCGGCCTACGTCGGCAACCGGCACCCACGTGTCCGCGGGCCCGGCTACGACGAGCTCATCGACGCCTACGTCGCCGCGGCCACCGAGCTGTTCCCGAACGCGCTGCTGCACTGGGAGGACTTCGGCCCGGGCAACGGCAGGCGGATCCTGCGGAGATACCAGGACCGGGTGTGCACCTTCAACGACGACATGCAGGGCACCGGCGCCATCACGCTCGCCGCCCTCCGCGGCGCCCTGCGCGTCGCCGGCACCCGGCCGCGCGACCAGCGGATCGTCATCTTCGGCGCGGGCACCGCCGGGGTGGGGATCGCGGACCAGCTACGCGACGCGATGGTCCGCGACGGACTGGACGAGGACGCGGCCACCCGGCGGATCTGGTGCGTCGACAAGGCCGGGCTCCTCACCGCCGACCTGCCCGACCTGCGCGACTACCAGAGGCCCTACGCCCGCCCGACCGCCGAGATCGACGGCTGGTGGGACGAGGGCGGCGTCCGCGGGCTGCGGGAGACGGTCGCCAGCGTGCGGCCCACGGTTCTCATCGGCACCTCGACCGCGCGCGCCGCCTTCACCGAGGAGATCGTCCGGGCGATGGCCCGCCACGTCGACCGCCCGATCATCTTCCCGCTGTCGAACCCGACCGAGCGCATCGAGGCCATGCCACACCAGCTGCTGTCGTGGACAGCGGGCCGGGCGCTGGTGTGCACCGGAATCCCGGTCGCACCGGTGGTTCTCGACGGCGTGACCCACCACATCGGCCAGGCCAACAACGCCCTCCTCTACCCCGGCCTCGGCCTCGGCGCGATCGTGGCCCGCGCGGCCCGGATCAGCGACCGGATGCTCGCCGCCGCGGCCGACGCCGTCGCTGGCCTGGTCGACACCCGCACCCCCGGAGCGTCGTTGCTGCCCCCGGTCGAGAACCTGCGGGCGGTGTCGGCCACCGTGGCGGCCGCGGTCGCCGAGTGCGCCGTCGCGGAGGGCCTGGCCCGCGCCACCCTGACCGACCCGCGACGCGAGGTCGAGGCTCGAATGTGGCGCCCCGAGTACCGCCCCGTCGCCGCCGCCTGATAAGGGCGATGCCCTCGTGCCACGGCGCCGCCCGCCAGCGGGCGGCCTGCTACCGGGGCGGCCTGCTGCCGGCTCCGGCCCCCGCCGCCCACCGCCCGCTGGTCGCCCGCAACCCGGCCCCGTCGCGTCCCCGATGCGTGTCCGGCCTTGCCCGCGGGTGACAAAATGGTCTCCGCGGAGCTTTCGACGCCTAGCATGGGCACGCACGGTGCATCGATGGCTTGCCCGCGTCACTGCATGGCCGCCTCACCGCTCGTTCGTGGCACTGCTCGTTCGTGTCGTTGCGTTCCCGCCGCCGCGTCGCGTGGCTGTAGCGTCGCGGCGGCCGCCGCATCGTCGTCGCTCCTCGTCCTCGCCCCCTCACCGTCACGGAGTGTGGATGGCCCTCTCCCAGTCCGAGATCGGCGCTCGGCTGCTCGTCCTGTACGAGAACCGGGTCCTGCTGGCCAGTCACCGCGGGCAGACCTGGTACTTCCTGCCCGGTGGGCGGGTACGGCCCGGCGAGACCGTCGAGGACGCGCTGCGCCGCGAGACCGACGGCCTGACCGGCCTGGAGGTCGGCGCACTCGACTTCGTCGGCTGCACCGAGCAGACCCACACCGAGGACGGCGCCGTCCTCCAGGAGCTGATCGTCGTGTTCGCGGCCCCGCTGCCGTGGGCCGCCCAGATCATCAGCAACGACCCGGGCGTGCACCTGGCCTCCATCGCGGTCGAGGACCTGGCTGGCCTGGAGCTACGGCCGGCCGTGCTCAAGGAGCTGATCGAGCGCTGGGTCGCGGGGCGCCGGCCGCTGTGGCGGTCGACCCTGCCCACCGCCTGACCCGCGCCCGCCTGACCCACGCCCGCCACGACCGGCGTTCGTCGGGACGGGCGCATCACGACCGAAGGGACCTGGAATGGCCGTGGCTCCCGCCATCCGGCTCGACGCGCGGATGGTCGCGCGGACAGCCGGCCGAGTGCTGCTGACCCGGGAACCGGGGCAGGTCTGGCACGCGCTGCCCGGCGGCCCGGTGGACCCCACCGAGGGCGCCCAGCGCTCGCTCGCGCGTCACCTCGGCGAGCTCGCCGGCCCCTCGACGCAGGGCTGGCGGTTCGTCGGCGCCGTCGAGCACACCGGCGACGCGGGCGACGCCAGCGACGCGGACCCGGCCGACGAGTCCTGGGCACACGGAACCCCCGGAGCCGAGCATGTCCTGACCCTGCTCTTCGCGGCCGACTGGCCGGGCGGCGTGGCGGTGCCCACGGCGTGGCGGGGGCGCGAGGTCAGCGCCGTGCGGACCGACGACCTCGTGGTGACCCGGCTCGCTCCGCTGCCGGTGGCCCTGGCCGCGCGGCGCTGGCTCACCGACGGCCACCCGGTGTGGCGGCCGCTCGCCCCGGGCGCGGCGCGCGCCGTCTGGTACGGCACCCAGCCGCCGGTGGCCACGCTGCGCGGTCAGCTCGCCGCTCGCCGCGACCAGCTGCGGGGCCGGCGGTTCCGGGACGCCGCGGTGGCGATGTGCGCGCTGGTCGCGGCGGCCGACGGCCGGATCGACCCGGCCGAGCGCGACGGCCTGCGCGCCTTCCTCGCGACCGACCCGGTGATGGCGAACTTTCCGGCCGGCGAGCTGGAGCAGGCCTTCGACGCGCACGTGGCGGCGCTGACGGCCGACGCCGACGCCGGCAGGCGGGCGATCCTCGCCGACGTCGCCAGGGTCCGCGGACGTCTCGCCGAGGCCACGGCGGTGCTGCGGCTCGGCGAGGTGATCGGCCGCATCGACGGCGCCTTCCCCCCGGTCGAGCAGGCCGTGCTCGCCGAGGCCGCCCGCGCCCTCGGCCTCGAGCCGCCACCGGCCGACTGATCGCCCGCCCGGGCCCGGCGGCGGCCGGTCAGGGCACCCGGGCGGCCTCCGCCGCGAGAGCGGACGGGTCGGCCTCGGCCACGGCGAGAACCCCGGGCAGGGCCTGGACGGCGGCGATGGTCTCCCGGGTCTGCTCCGGGGCGAAGGAAGCCGGCGGGTTGAGGGTGATCCGGGTGGCGAGGCCGCCGAACCGTTCGGCGATCCGCCCGGGCAGCTCGGCGGGCGCGGCGACGATGCCGAACGTCTCGACCATGTCGTCGTCGATGAGGGCGGCCATCTCGGCCCAGCGGTTCTGCTTCGACAGCGCCGTCAGCTCGACGCCGAGGTCGCCCCAGCCGTGCAGCTCGAGCACGCCGCGGTACGCCGGGGTCGAGCCGTAGAACGCTATCTGCGAGCGCATCCGGGCGACGCCGGCGGCGATCTCCGCGTCGGTGCCGGTCGCGACGAAGCCGCCGACCACGATGTCGAAGCCGGCAAGGGTGGCGCCGGCGCGGCGGCGGCCCTCGGTGAGCGCGGGGATCGTGCGCTCCCGGATCCAGCGCGGGGTCGTGAACCAGTGGCAGAAGAAGCCGTCGGCGACCTCGCCGGCCACCCGGGTCATCACGTCGCCGACGCCGGCGAGCAGGACGCGGGGCGGCCCGAACGGGTGCGGCGCGGGCACGAACGCCGGCGGCATCAGCGTGTGCGCGTAGTACTCACCCTCGAACGCGAGCGGCGTGCCGTCCGCCCAGCTCGACCAGGCCGCCCGCATGGCCAGCACGAACTCCCGCATCTGGGCGGCGGGGCGGCCCCACGGCATCGAGAACCGGCGGGTGATGTGCGCCTTGACCTGCGAGCCGAGACCGAGCGAGAACCGGCCGCCGGAGAACCGCTGCAGGTCGTTCGCCGTGTAGGCGAGTGACATGGGGGAGCGGGACAGCGCGACGGCGATCGACGTGCCCACCGTGACGCGGCTGGTCGCCTGGGCCGCGAGCGCGAGCGGCAGGAACGGGTCCTGGCTGACCTCTCCCGTCCAGACACCGTCGTAGCCGGCCGCCTCGGCGTCGCGTGCCTGGCCGGCCGCCGCCTCCAACGCCCCGAGCGTGCCGTCGACCTTCACCCGTCACCTCCGGCCCCAGTTCCCCCACCGCCCCAAGAGTGCCGTTCCGGCGGGGTAGGGACACGATTCCACGGCCCGCGGACGTGGCGCCACCAGCGTGCCGACGGCGCGAACGGCCGCCGGCGGAATGTGGGTCGCCGCCGCCGAACTCACCCGGCGGAGGGGGATTGGCGAGGCGTTTGCCGCCTGGCGGTCACTCTCCGTGTTCAGGCTCGGGGTCGTGCGGGCAGAACCCTGGCGCAGGCGGATTCGGTCTACGAAGCCATGTGACTGGAC
Organism: Pseudofrankia saprophytica; assembly: GCF_000235425.2. Taxonomy (NCBI): domain Bacteria; kingdom Bacillati; phylum Actinomycetota; class Actinomycetes; order Frankiales; family Frankiaceae; genus Pseudofrankia; species Pseudofrankia saprophytica. The sequence continues at coordinate 7,059,735 of NZ_KI912266.1, read as the reverse complement.
GTGAACTCCGGGTCGCCGCGCCTGCGGGCGTCGCGGCCGCCGCGAAGGGGGATCGCCATGCGAAGGATCAGTCGGGCCGTTGTTGCCGCGGCCGTCTCGGCCAGCGTCGTCTGTGCGACGGCGGTGGGCGCGTCGGCGGATGGGGCGACCGGCCAGCAGCCGGGGCCCCAGCAGCCGGGGCCCCAGCAGCCCGGGCCCCAGCAGTCCGGACCGCCGGCGCAGAAAATGGTGGCGTCCTGCTGGTCGTACCAGCTGCGCCCGGCCATCGTCGGGGGCGAGGGCGCCGCGGGCAGCACCTATCTGACGATCTCCTACACGAACGTCGGACGGCACAGCTGCGTGGTGAAGGGCTATCCGTACGTGGCGTTCGTCAACGCGCACGGACGGCAGCTCGGCGCCCCGGCAGCGCGGACGGCGGGCACGGCTGGCAGGGCCAAGGCGGTGACGCTCGCCCCTGGCGGCAAGGCGACATTCGTCGTTCGCGAGGTCCACGCCGGAATTCCGGCTGGCTGTGACACGGCGAAGACCTACACGCCCGCTGCGGGCCTGAGGATCTTCCCGCCCACCGGCGGCCCGGCCCGGTTCCTGAAGCTGACCGACAACGCCTGCCTCAACCCGTCGGTGCAGCAGCTCTACGTCGGGCCGGTCACGAGGTGACGGCGTGACCTGACGGCATGATCTGACGGCCGCGCATCGGGCCTGGGCGACACCGCGTAGGCGACCGCCCAGGCCCGGTGCGAGCCGGTGGATCCGCCCGCACTGTCCCTCAGCCGACCATCACGCGGCGGCCGATCTGCTAAATAAGTCGGCGTAGCCTCGAAGAGGCTGGGTACCCCCGATCTCGGCCTACGCTGGGTGAGCGGGTTTGCGGTGCGGAGAGGACCGACATGTCGGATTCGCTGAACCTGGGCGCGCCCCTGGCGCCGCCCACCGTCGCGACCACGAAGCCCACCGAGGCTGGCGCCCTCGTGCTCTCGCCCCCGGCGGCCGTCCCGATCGTCCCGGACGACCAGGTCGACAGCATGGTGCCGATCGACGAGGCGACCAGGGCCCAGCTGCGCCAGCGGGCCGCCGACTTCGCCGAGGACCTCGCCGCGCAGGACCCGCGCAGCCCCGCCTTCCAGGAGAAGATCAACGACATCACCCGCATGGGGGAGCGGGAGATCGTCGCGAGTGCCCGGGTGTCCAACCGGATGCTGGACCGCCCGGCGGCGGCGATGCGTTCGAGCCGCGGCCGGGGTGGCCCGGTCGCCGACGCCCAGACGAGGGTGGCCGGCACGCTGGTCGAGCTGCGCCGCACCGTGACCGAGCTGGACCCGGGCCGGGCCGACCTGAAGGGCGCCCGCAAGATCCTCGGCGTCGTGCCGTTCGGCAACAAGATCGCCAGCTACTTCCAGCGGTACCAGTCGGCGCAGAAGCAGCTCGACGCCATCATCACCTCCCTGGGCTCCGGCCAGGACGAGCTGCGCAAGGACAACGCCGCGATCGAGCAGGAGAAGGCCAACCTGTGGGTGGCCATGGGCAAGCTCACCGAGTACGCCACCCTGGCGAAGGCGCTGGACGGAGCGGTCTCGGCCAAGGTCGAGCAGCTGCGGTACACCGACCCCGCCGCCGCCGACGCGTTCACCTCGGACGCGCTGTTCCCCATCCGCCAGCGCCAGCAGGACCTGCTCACCCAGCTCGCCGTCAGCGTCCAGGGCTACCTGGCGCTCGACCTGGTCCGCAAGAACAACATCGAGCTCATCAAGGGCGTCGACCGGGCACAGACGACCACGGTGGCCGCGCTGCGCACCGCGGTGGTCGTGGCGCAGGCGCTGGCGAACCAGAAGCTGGTGCTCGACCAGATCAACGCGCTGAACGCGACGACGAACAACATGATCGTGCAGACCAGCGAGCTCCTGCGCCAGCAGTCGGGACAGATCCAGGCGCAGGCGTCGTCGTCGACGGTCAGCGTCGAGGCACTGCAGACAGCGTTCGACAACATCTTCGCGACGATGGACGAGATCGACTCCTACCGTTCGAAGGCGGTCGAGAGCATGGCGACGACGGTCGCGGCGCTGGAGACCCAGGTGGGACGATCGAAGACGTACCTGGAGCGGGCCCGCGCGAACGAGCGCTGATCAGGTCCTGGCCGGGCGGCGCCACGAGGTGCGGGCCGAGGGCCGCGAGGTGCGCACCGGGGACACCTGCCAGCGGCGGCACCCGGTCCGCGCGGGCCGTCCGTCGCCCGCGGTCGCGGTCGCGGGTGGTTCCGCTACCGCGAATGGTCCCGCGGTAGCGAGAGTGCGGTAGTGGGTGGTGGTCGCGTGGTAGCGAATGGCAGGGACGGGAGGGGCGTTGTTCCGCCGACGGCGTGCTGACGGTGCCGCTGGCGCGGACGGTCCGCGGCCGGACGAGGACGAGGCAGACGGCCAGGTGCGACAGCTCTCGCGGGAGCTCGCCGCGGTCGTCGGGCGGGCGGACGCGGAGGGCGGACGGCTGCCACCGGGAGCGGTACCGATCGTGCGCGACCTCGATGACGTCCTCCGGCCGTTGCTGGAGTACCTGCGGGTCCGGCCGCCGGACGGCGAGGAACGGCGGAGCCTCAGGGCGATCATCTCCGAGTACCTGCCGCAGGCGCTCGAGGACTACCTGGCGCTGCCGCCGCGGTACGCCGAACGCCCCGGCGTCACCGGTACGTCGCCGGCCGACGACCTGATCCGCCAGCTGGTCCTGCTCGACGAGGGTGTGAGCGAGCTGCAGGATCTCGTCTACAGCGGCGACGCCGCGAAGCTCGCGATCCAGGCCCGCTTCCTGGACACCAAGTTCCGCCGATCCGACCTCGACCTGGCATGAGCGTCACCCTGCCCAAGGGCGGCAACGTGCTGCTGTCCGCCGTGGCACCTGGCATCGACCGGCTCCGGGTCGCGCTCGGTTGGGAAGTCCCGTCGGCTGGTGCTGCCGGTCCCGCCGCCGGTGCCGCTGGCTCCAGGGCCACGCCTGGCTCCAGGGCCACGCCCGAGCTGGACGGCGTCGTGAGCATCGTGAGTGTTGGTCATGGCGGGTCTGGCGAGCCCGCGACGTCCACCGAGGTGCTTCTCGCTCACCAGGTGCCGAACCCGGCCGAGGGGCCAGCCACCCCGCAGCCCGCGCCGCGTGGCGGCACCGCCGACGTCGAGACGCTCATCGTCACCCTGGCCGCCGTTCCGGCGGAGGTCGGCCGGCTGCAGATCGGCGCGGCGATCGTCGACGCGGCCAGCCGGGCGCAGGCCTTCGGGTCGGTCCACGGCGCGTACATCCGCGTGCTCAACGACGCGGACGGCGTCGAGCTCGCCCGCTACGACGCCAGGGCCGAAACCGGGCAGGAGACCGCCCTCGTCTTCGGCGAGCTCTACCGCCACCAGGGGGGCTGGAAGTTCCGAGCCGTCGGCCAGGGCTACGCCCAGGGCCTCGCCGGGTTCACCGACGGGAACGGCCACGACCCGGTGCCCGCCCGCCCGGCCGACGTCGTCGGCTTCCTCACCCGCACGTCACCCACTCGGTCGCGCCGCAAGGTCGCCGACCACCTGCACCCGCCACGCGCCGTCGCGGGGGCGGTCCGCTCGGCGGCGTCACCGCCGCCCGCGGGTGGCCAGCCCGCGGCGTCCTCCCGACCGGCGCAGCGAGGCCCGGCACCGTCCCGACCGCCGGTCACGCCACGATCGCCCGCGGCTCCGACCCGCCCGGCTCCCCCGAGCTCGACCGGGCCGCCAAGACCACCCGCTACGCCGCCAGGGCCACCCGCCCCGCCCCGGGCGGCGCCGCCCGCGCCCGCACCGGCGCCCACGCCGCCACCCGGGCCGGCCAGGCCCCCGGCGCGTTCACCACTCGACCTGAGC
>NZ_KI912266.1:7052861-7055778 GCF_000235425.2 Pseudofrankia saprophytica | reverse complement strand
GCGGCCCGGCGCCGTGCCTCCCGCCGCACCGGCTCGGCCCGCGGCTGCAGCTGGGGCCGGGGCGGCCGGTGGCCCAGGACACGGCCCGTCCGCACCGGCGCTCTTCGGCGAGCGGTCGTCGCGGTACCGGCAGCGCCTGGAGCACGTCACCGAACTGGACGACGATCACCCGGCCACCGCCTGGACCCCCGAGAAGCGTGGCTCCGGCTCGGCGACGATCACGCTGACCTGGGCCCCGCTGACGACCAGGACCGGGCTGCCGCGGCCGAGCGACCTGCATCTCGGCTGCCTCTGGCAGGCGCTCGACGGGTCGGCCGGCGTCCTGCAGCTGCTCGGCGGCGCGACGAGTGCCCCCGGCGGCGGCGCGGGCCGGCAGGTGCTGGCGCTCGCTCCCCGCGACGAGCGCGAGGGACAGAAGATCTTCGTCGACCTGCGGGCGCTGGAGACGTTCAAGCGTTTCTTCGTGTTCGCCTACGGTCTGCGCAGCGCCCCGGAATGGGACCTGCTACGCGGCGAGCTCACGGTCAGCGCCCGCACCGGCGAGCACCTCGACATCCGCCTCGGGGACGCCCCGTCGACCGCGCGGACCTGCGTCATCGCCTCGTTCCATGTGGCGCAGGACGACCTGGTCATCCGCCGCGAGAACGCTTTCTTCGACGGCCCCCCGGCCGAGGCCGCCGCCCGCTACGGCTGGGCCCTGCCCTGGAATCCCGATGGCCTGACCATCCGCGACCGCTAGCGCGGTCGCGCGGCCACCGCCGGGTTCGCGCCGGTCAGGTGGATCGCGGGTCATTGACCGTTACGCGGGTGCTCCCTACCGTCGTGACACGGCTGTCCATGACGCGCACGTCCCGATTCGGGGGCATCTTGTTCGACACCCTCGGCGTCGCGGCGCGTCGGGCCGCTGCCCGGACCGAGAAGACGCGCCGCCGGCTCGCGCAGACCGTGGCTGAGCTCGCGGCCGAGCTGCGGCCGGGCCCGGGGGACCAGGTCAACCCGGCGGAGTCGGCCGACCCGCGTTCGCGGGAGATCGCGGGCGTCTTCGAGGCGACGTGCGCCCGGCTCGCGGACGAGTTCGACGCGCTCGCGAACGGGCCGCTGGGCCGCCTGGGACCCGTCACCATCGCGCTGTTCGGCCGGACCGGCGCCGGCAAGAGCACCCTGGTGGAGGCGATCGGCCGGGGCGACGGCTCGACCATCTCGCCCCTGGCGGTGCTGGACCACACCCGGGAGATCAACGAGGTTCCGTGGGGGGACCTGCTGCTGGTGGACACGCCGGGGTTCGGCGGCGAGTCGTGGGCCCAGCTGGTCGAAGAGGCCCGCGCCGGCGTGGAACGGGCCGACCTCGTGCTGCTCTGCTTCGACTCGCTCAACCAGCTCGCCCCGGAGTTCGCCACCGTCGCGGAGTGGATCGCGGCCTACGGCCGGCCGGCGGTCGCCGTCCTCAACAGCCGCAACCGCCGGTGGCGCGATCCCGACCAGGTCACCACCGTCCGGAAGCGGGCGAGCCTCTCGAACTCGCTGCGCGGTCATGCCAGCCACATCGAGGACGAGTTCGCCGCCATCGGCCTGGCCGGCATCCCGATCGTCGCCGTCAGCTCGGTACGGGCGGCCTACGCACGCTGCGACCCCTACCGGGCACAGGACGTCGAGAGCAGGGACGCCGCCCTCGCCCGGGTCGACCGCGAGACCCTGCTCGACTGGTCCAACCTGCCCGCCCTCGAGGCTCTCCTCGCCGAAGGGCTGGGGGACGACAACGCCGTCCACCTGCGCCTGGGCCGGCTGATCAACAGGGTGCGCGGCGAGCTGGCGGAGGCGGACAGGGTCCTCGCCGAGCAGGTGGAGACGCCGGCGCTGCTGCTGGCGGCGCAGGTCGAGGCCGGCATCACCAGGTCGATCCAGACCACCGGCCGACTGGCCGACGGCGCGGTGCCGGCTGGGACGGTGCCGGCTGGGACGGCTCCGGCCGGGACGGCGGCCCGCGCGGCGGCGCGCGCCCTCGCCGAACTGGAAGGGCTGCGCGGCGAGCGGTTCGCCGAGCCCGAGATCTCGCCGGGACAGCACGTCGCCAACGTGGCGACGGACCGGCTGCGGCCGGCGCGGATGGCGGCGCGGGCCCGAGCCGCTGACCTCGTCGAGCAGGCGTGGCGAGACAGCCGGATGGTCGGCGAGGACGAGTTCGAAAGCCAGGTCTACCGGGACGGCGAGATCAGGGACACGGCCCAGGCCGTCGTGGACGCCGTCGTCGTCCGGTACGCCGAGATCCTGGGCGCGGTGCGTGCCGACACCCAGGCCGACCTGCGCGGCCTCGCCCGCCGCGGTGTCGCTGACGGGCAGGCCGGGCGACTACTGCGCCTGGCCGGCACCGCGGGCGGGGTCGTCGCCTCCCTCGGCGGCGTCGGGATGGGCGCCGCGTTCGCGAGCGCCGCGGCCGGCGGCGGCGTGGTCGCCGCGGCCGGAGCCGGTCTCGCGATCGGGGCCATCACGATCACTCCGGTGGGACTGGCCGTGATCGGGATCGGTCTCGCGATCCTGGGGCTGGCCGGCAAGGTGGCCCTCGACCGCGGCCAGCGGGCGCGGGACGAGGGGCACGCCCGCGCGCTGGCGGACGCCCGCGCCGCGGTCAGCGAGACCTTCGACCAGGTCGAGAGCGCGGTCGCCGCCGCGTGCGAGCGGGCACGCGTCGCCGCGTTCGTCCAGTACGTGCTGCCCGAGGTCGATGTGGCGATCACCCTGCGGCGCGTCGCGCGGGCCGCGGCGAGGCGCCGCGCGGTCCTGAGCTCCCAGCTCGGCCGGGTCGAGACGGCGCGGGAGCCGGTCGCGGTGCTGCGGGAGGCGGTGGCGGCGTGCGAACGCCGGTCGCCGTACGGCGAGGCGGCGCCCCAGGCGCTGTGGCTCGGCGAGTCCTGGATTCGCG
>NZ_KI912266.1:7012145-7052761 GCF_000235425.2 Pseudofrankia saprophytica | reverse complement strand
GGGCCGCGCGGACGTCCCGGCCTCAGCGCCGGGACCGAACGGGAAGGCGTGGGCGCGCCCCGCCGCGTCCGAGCCGCCCCGCGACCTGGTCCCACGGCCGCGCGCCGGCACGCGCTGGCTCAGGACGGCCATGCGCTCCCTGGACGCCGCCGACGTCGACGCGGCGGGGCTGGCGGACCTGCTGGGTCTCGCCGCGGACCGCCGGCCCCGGGTGGCCGTCGTCGGCGACTACAGCAGCGGCAAGTCGGCGCTCATCAGGCGGCTGCTGGCGGACGACCACGACCACGACTGGAATCATGATCATGGCGGCGGCGGGGACGACGGCGGCGGCGGCGATGGTGCGGCGCCGGACGGACCGGCCAGCGGCGCGCGCGTCACGACCAGCGGGGTCACGGCCTATCCATGGCGCGGCCTGCTCCTCGTGGACACGCCTGGCCTGGCCAGCGGCGCGAGAACCGCGGAGGGCGTCGAGCACGACGCGCTCGCGCGGTCGGCGATCGAGGACGCCGCGCTGATCCTCCACCTGGTCACGCCCGCGCTGTCGGCCGCGAGCGACGACGGGCTCGGTCGGGCCGTGGCCCCGGACGCGGTCGGCGGCTCGGACCGGTTGGGGCGGACGATCTTCGTACTGACGCGGATCGACGAGCTGTCCGACCCGGTGCTCGCGCCGCGGGAGTTCCGGCGCGCCGTCGCGAGCAAGCGCGCGGAGCTCGCCGACCTCCTCGACCGGCTGGCGCGGCGCGCGGGCACGGACGACGCCGTCACGGCGGACAGCGTCCTGGCGGTGGCGGCGGACCCCGACGAGGCGGCTGGCCTCGGGCTCGGCACGGGCGGCGCCAGCGCCAGCGCTGGCGCTGGCTGGGACGGGATGGCCGAGCTCGTCGCCGCGCTGGACGAGCGTCGGCCCGGCCTCCTGGCGAACGGAGCCGACATCGGCGTGCTGCGGGCGGGGATAGGCCGCCTCGACCGGCTCGCCGCCGACCACGACCGGCACGCGGCGGCCCTGGTCGCCAAGGGGGCCCGGCTCGGCCAGCGGGCGCGGTCCGTCGAGGACGCGATCGCCACCGGCGAGGCGCTCGGCCGGGAACGCCGCGCCGCGCTCGACACCCTCGTGCGTGACCACGTCGGATGGCTCGTGCACGGCATCCGCTCCACCCGGGACACCGCCGGGCGCGACGCGTTCGCGGCCAGGCTCGCGTCGCTCGGCGACGACCCGGAGCTGCGGGAACGCATCGCCGAATGGCGCTCCCAGACCCGTAGGTCCATCGCCGCCTGGCGCCTGGCGGCGATGGGCGACGCGGCGGGCCTCGCCCAGGAGCCAGGCGCCGCGCCGGCGCTGGGCCTGGACGTCGATCTCGGCAGGCTGCGGCGGCGTCGGCGCGACTACGCGGCGACCCTCGGCAGGATCGGCGGGCCGTTGGCGAAGCCGCTCGGAAAGGTGCTCATGAACCCGGCACGCGTCGCCAGGAACGCCGAGCGGGTGGGCGGGCCGGCCGGGACCGCCAGGATGGTCGCGCGGTTCGGCGGCGGGCTGCAGATCGCGATCGGCGCCGCCGAGCTCACGCTGCTGATGTGGGACCGGCACGAGACCGCGAAGTCGGAGCGGGCGCGCGCCGAGGAGCTGCGGGGAGTCGAGGACCGGCTGACCGAGGCGGTCGAACGGTTCGAGGACTCACTGGGGAGCCTGGTCCCGCTCGCAGACGATCTCGACGAGCTCGCGCGGCGGCTTCCCGCGATGGCGGACGATCAGCGGCGGGCCACGGATGAGGCCGGTGCGCTGTCCGGCCGCGCCGCCCGCTGCCGCGACGCGATCACGCGCGCCCGACGCCTGTTGGGCGCGACCGGCACCCCGGACGACCCCGGGTCACGAACGGCTCAGCCAACGATCGGATCCCAGGATGACGACTGACACGGCCGGACAATGGCTCGCGGAGCTTCAGCACCGCGTCGGCCAGATCCTGGGACAGGCGCAGGTCGACGACCTCGCCGCCGAGTGGTCGGCCTTCGACCGGTACCCCGAGGTCCACGTGACCGTCTACGGCCCGTACAGCGCGGGCAAGTCGAGCCTGCTCAAACGCCTGCTGACCGACGACGGGACGCCGGTCCCGGACTGGGTGACGGTCGGCGCGGGGCGGTCGACCTTCGCCGTCGGCGCCGTCACGTCGGGGCAGCTGCGCTTCCTCGACACCCCCGGAATCGCGAGCGGGCAGGAGGCGCACGACGCCCGCGCGGACCGCGCGCTGCTGCTGACCGACGCGGTGATGGTGGTGCTGGCCCCGAGCCTGATCACGTCCGACCGCGGCCAGGTCCTGCGCGCCCTGGGCGCCGACCTCGGAGCTGCCGCGCCCGTCTTCCCGCCGGGCTCGCGGCTCATGGTCGTCGCGAAGGCGGACACGGCCGCGGACCCGGCGGACGAGGAGCGTTACCGGGCCTTCGGGCGGTCGAAGGCAGCGGAGCTGCGCAAGCTGATCGGCACCGCGATGGCCGCCGACGAGTACGCGGTGTACGTCGTGGCCGCGGACCCGTTCGAGGAGGTCGGCGAGGAGCCCGACCCGGAGCCGTCGGACTACGACGACGGCCGGCAGTGGGACGGCATCGCCGGCCTGCGCACCGACCTGGCGGCCCTCGTTTCCCAGCGTGACGAGCTGCGCGCCGCCGCGCGGACCCGCTTCTGGCTCACCCACGCGATCCAGGCCCGCCGGCTCGCCGCCGCCGAGCGCGTGTCGCTGGCGGAGAACCTCGAGGAGGCGGACCGGCAGCGTGCCCGCGGCGACCGGTGGGAGCGTGAGCTGCTCGACCTCGACAGGACCGCCCGCGAGGTCCTCGCCGCGACCGTCGTCGAACGGGCCAGGGACGCCGAGCGGCAGGTCGGCTCGGCCGAGGGCGCCGAGCTGCCGGCCGAGCTGCGCCGGCGGGTGGAGGCGGCCGTGCAGACCTGGATGGACCGGCACACGGCCGGGCTCGACCAGCTCAGCCGCGAGATCTCCGTCGAGCTCGCCGCCCAGGCGGACCGTCCCGCGGCCGCGGACCTGCGCCAGCTGCTGCGCGACCTGCTGCGCGGCCTCCCGGGTGACCAGCCCGGCGGGAAGCCGAAGGCCCCGGCGAGCGGGGTCGGCGTGGTCCTGCGGGAGAACGGCTTCGGCCTGGTCAAGAACATCGTCGAGATCAAGGTCGGCATGCCGCTCGCCCAGATCCGCGACGAGCTGACGCGGTACGAGTCGTTCCGCAACCGCAGGCGAGTGGTCACCTCCCCCTTCACGACGCCGGCCCAGGTGGAGAAGGCGAAGATGCTCGTGCGCCGGCTCGACCTGATCGAGTCCGCGATCCCCGTGGCGAACACGCTCACGACGGTGGTGACCGACCAGGTCCGCGGCTGGTGGGATGACCGCAAGGACGAGAGCAGGGCGAAGGCGCGGCGCAAGGCGCTGGACCGCATCTCGACCGAGATCACCGAAAGGCTGCTGACGGCGCCGCTCGACGAGGGCGGGACCGGCTGGAACGAGGCCGTCGAGACGCTCCGCTCCGCCATCGCGGCCGCCCGCCCGCCGGCGGTGGCCGTCCGGGCGATGACACTGCGGCTCGCCGAGCTCGACGCGGCCGGCCCGATCATGGACCGGCTCGTCCTGCGCCCGCCCAGCCGCTGGTAGGCCCGTGCAGCCGCTGGCAGGAGGGCAGGCGACCGCCGTGTGGGTCAGCTCGCGGCGGGGCCGCGGGTCAGCTCTCGGCGGGGAGGAAGGGGTTGTCCCAGGTGTCGAGCGCGGTGACCTTGCTCAGCGGCTTGCGCCGGACCGGGCCGTGGTGGCCCTCCGGCCAGCCGACGGCGACCAGGGAGGCGATCCGCCACCCGTCCGGGATGCCGACGTAGGCGCGCAGCTTGTCCTCGCCGAAGGCGAACCAGGTGCTCGGAACGGTGCCGAGCCCGTGGGCGCGGGCGGCGAGCAGGAAGTTCTGCATCGCGGGGAAGATCGAGCCCGCCTCCAGGAACTCGTCGACGAAGCCCGTCAGGCGGTGGCAGAACAGCACATAGGCCGGCACGTTCTCGAAGTTGTCGACGAGGTTCAGCATCGTGCGGGTCAGCCGCGCCTGCTTGGAGTCGTCGTCGTCCGCCGGGCGCGGCTCGTAGCCGTAGATGCTGGTGCAGACCCAGTCCCAGCCGGCGCGGAACGCCGGGCCCAGGATCGCGCGGGCCTCCGGCGAACGCAGGACGACGAAGCGCCAGTTCTGCGAGTTGGAACCGCTCGGCGCCCAGGTGGCCGCCTGCAGGCAGCGGGCCAGCACCTCGTCCGGCACCGGGTCGGGCTTGAACCGCCGCAGCGAACGAGCCGTCCGCATCGCCTCGAACAGATCTATCTGAGGCGTGTCGGCCCCCAGCTCCACCTCGCCCATGGTGGCCTCCTCCCGGTCCACCCAACCTCCCGTAGTTTCGACGTCGGGGTCAAATAACGTGCCGATCATCCACGGCGCTGGGAACCGGTCGGCCGCCCGAGCTCAGCCGGACCGGTTGGCGAGCAACTCGATGACGCGGTCGGTGGGAAGAGCGGCGGCGTGGTGGTCGTCACGGCCGGTCAGGGACGCGGCGGTGGTCAGGACGTTGATGACGGCCTCCTCGACCGCCTGGACCGCCGCCTCGTAGAACCGGTCCATCCAACCCCAGGGGATGAAGCGCAGCGCGGCGTAGTCGTCGGCGGTCGGCTCGCCGCCGGGGAACCGGCTGGTGAGCGCGCCGGCGTTCGCGGTCGAGAAGGCGATGACGAGGTCACCGGAGAAGTGCGAGCCGGTGGTCCCGGTGCGCGCGATGCCCATCGGCGCCCGGCGCGCGAGCGACTCGCACTGCCCGGGCAGCAGCGGCGCGTCGGTCGCGAGCACCACGATGGCGCTGCCGGCACCGGGCGGCGCCGACCAGTCACCGTCCCAGCCGCCCATGCGGCCCATGCCGCTCGAGGCGTTCGAGGCGTCCGTGCCGGCTGCGGGATCCGCGACGCCCGAGGAGGAGTCCGCGCCGCCGCCCTCGCCGTCGCCGAGCAGACGGCCGACCGGGACACCGGCGACGCGCAGCTCGTCGCGGCGGCCGAAGTTCGCCTGAACGAACGCGGCGACCACATAGCCGTCGGGGCCATAACGCACGACCCGGGAGGCGGTGCCGCTGCCACCCTTGAAGCCGTAGCACATCATCCCGGTGCCGCCACCGACGGCGCCCTCGGCGACCGGCCCGCCGGCGGCGGCGTCGATCGCGGCGACGGCGTGGGCCGCGGTCACATGACTGCCGTTGATGTCGTTGAGGTAGCCGTCCCAGGTCTCCGCGACCACCGGCAGCAGCCAGCCGCGGGCCAGATCCGGCCGGTTGGCGACCACCCAGTCGATGACACCGCGGTGGCACGGGCCGACGGCGTGGGTGTTCGTGATCAGGATCGGCATCGCCAGGCTGCCAGTCTCCCGCAGCCACGCGGCGCCCGTCATCTCGCCGTTGGCGTTGAACGCGTGGACCCCGGCGGCGACCGCCGAGCCGATGCCCCCGCGCCCGGCCGGCAGGATCGCGGTGACGCCGGTCCGGACCGGCCCCGCGCCGGTCCGCAGCGGCCCCTCACCGCTGATCAGCGTCACGTAGCCCAGCTCGACACCTGGGACATCGGTGATCGCGTTCAGCGGGCCCGGCGTGCCGTCAAAGGAGATGCCGTGCGCGCGGGCGCGGCGTCGGGGCTCAGCCACAGGCCCGATCCTGCCCGGTGCCATCCGGCCGATGCGCGGGCGGGACCTCCCCGTCGCCGGGATTGCCGGATTGGCGGCCTTTGGTGGTTCGTCCGCTGAGGGCCTGGTAGCAAGGCTGCATGCGGCTGACGACTGAGCGGGGCACGACGGTCGTCCTGCACGACCTCGGCGGGGTCGGTCCCGGCGCGGGACCCGCGGTGCTGATCTGCCACGCGACCGGGTTCTGCGGGCGCATGTACGCGCCGCTCGCGCGGCCGCTCGGGACGCGGGCCCACGTGTGGGCACTTGACTTCCCCGCCCACGGCGAGACGCCGGCGCCGGCGGACGCGATCTTTGACTGGCACGCCTGGACGGCCGAGGTGGCCGCCGCCGTCGCGGCGATCGAGGACCAGGGGGCGGGCCCGGTGCACGCCGTCGGCCACTCGATGGGCGGCGCGGTCGCGCTGCAGGCCGAGGCCGACCGGCCAGGCCTGCTCGCGTCGGCCTACGTCTATGAGCCGGTCGTCACGCCGGTGGGGTTCCAGATCGTGGCGAACTCGCTGGCGGCCGGCGCCCGCCGGCGCCGCGCGGTGTTCCCGTCCCGGGAGGCGGCGCTGTGGCGCTACGCCTCCCGGCCGCCGCTCGGCGAGCTCACCGCCGAGACCCTCGCCGCCTACGTCGAGCACGGTTTCGAGGACCTGCCGGACGGCACCGCGCGGCTGCGCTGCCTGCCCGAGAACGAGGCGAGGACGTTCGACGCGAGCGGCCGGATCACCTTCACGACGGTGGCCGGCGCAGACCTCCCGGTGCTGGTCGCGGCGGGCGCCACCGAGTACGTCCGGCCACCTGCCGCGTTCGGCCCGGGGCTCGCCGCCGCGCTGCCACGGGCGACGCTGCGGGTGTACGACCACCTGGGCCACTTCGGCCCGTTCCAGGCACCCGCCGCGATCGCCGCCGACATCCTCGGCCATATCGCGGGCCCGCCCTCCCCGCGGGCCGGCGCCGGCGCGTCCGGCGACCACCTCTGGGCTCCTCGGCCCCGCGGGCAGGACTCGAAGGGCTGAGGAGCCGGGTCACGAGGTCTCCTTCCGATCGGGTGACGTGGATTGGCGGGGAACTGCTCGTCGCGGTGTCTCAACCTCGCGCGGTCGGAGGGTCTTGGTCGCCGGCGTCGGCTGGCGGCTGGCGGCTGGCGGCCCGACGACGAGAGACTGGCGCTTCGGGGGAAGATGCGAGCGTGAGTGGATTTGGGCTGGTCAGGCCGCCCGCGCTGGCAAGCGCCACCGTCCTGCGCGAGGAACCGTTCCGGCTGGACCCGCGGCGCCAGCGGGAGAGCTGGGCGGCGGCGCGGGTTGTCACCCTCGACGAGGAGGGGCGCTCGACGATCACGCTGCCGGCCATGCCTCGCGTCCGGCGGTCCGCGGAGATCGGCGGTGCGCCTGAGGCCTCACCGCCGGACGCCCACGGCGTTGGCGACGCCGGTGGCGACGCCAACGCCGTGGCACGGTTGGTGACCCGTTCCGGGGCGAGCGTCGCGGAGTTCCCGCCGGCCGACGCCGTGCTTCTCGGCGAGGGCGACGGGACCGTCTACTGGGCGGTGCGCACCGACCGGGCCGACGAGGATCCGGGCACCGAGGAGATACCGAGAACGCGCTGGCTGAACCTCGCCACGGTCGGTGGCGAACTGGCCGGGCTCGACGCCGCCCTGTTCACGACCGCGGTCGCGTTGCTGACCTGGCACGACCGTGCCCGGTTCTGCTCCCGCGACGGCTCGCCGACCCGGCCGACGAAGGCCGGCTGGGCGCGGGTGTGCGCCGCCAAGGAGCACGAGGAGTTTCCCCGCACCGACCCGGCGATCATCTGCCTCGTCCATGACGGCGCCGACCAGATCCTGCTCGGCCGGCAGCGGACGTGGCCGGCGGGCCGGTTCTCGGTGCTCGCGGGCTTCGTCGAGGCCGGAGAGTCACTCGAGCAGTGCGTCGCGCGGGAGATCAACGAGGAGGTCGGCGTCGACGTCACGGACGTCAGCTACCTGGGCAGCCAGTCCTGGCCATTCCCGCGCTCCCTGATGCTCGCCTTCCACGCCGCCGCCGACCCGTCCCAGCCGATCCGGCTGGACGACAGTGAGATCGCCGAGGCGATGTGGGTCCACCGCCGCGAACTCGACGAGGCGCTGGCGCAAGGCGACTGGCGAGGCGGTGGCGACGGTCAGTTTCTCCTGCCCGGCCGCTCGTCGATCGCCCGCGCGATGATCGAGTCCTGGGTCGCCGCCCGAGACTCAGTCCGTGGCATCTAAGCCACTCCATAGACACGCCCATCCGACACACATCAAACGACCGGGGTCGAACCGCGTCGGATAGGCGTGTCTATGGAGTGGCTGAAATAACACGGATCGGGATCGAGCGGGCCTGCGGCGGGGGCGGCTGTCGCGCGTGGGAGCGTCGGGGCGAGGGGTTCACCTTCGGTGTCGGTCAGCGCCGGGTCAGCGGCCCGTACAGCCGTGCGTGGTCCAACGCGGAGAGTAGTCATCGCCGGATGGGGCGTTGATCGGCGGCAGTGGGAAGAGTGCCGAGGTCCGGGACCGGCTGGCGGGGCGTCAGGCGGTGACGCCGAAGGCCGCCAGGAGGCGGCGCAGGGTGGCCGTGGGCAGGCCGATGACGTTGTCGAGCTCGCCGTCGACGCTCGCGACCAGCCGGCCGCCCAGGCCCTGGATCGCGTAGGCGCCCGCCTTGTCGAACGGCTCGCCTGAGGCTACGTACACCCGGATCTCGTCCTCGCCGAGCGGGCGCATCGTGACGGCGCTCGTCGTCGCGCCTTCCCGGTGCTCGCCGGTGGCCGCGTCGACCACGGCGAGCCCCGTCACGACCCGGTGCGTCCGGCCGCTGAGCTGGCCGATCATCTCGACCGCCTCGTCCTGGTCGCCGGGCTTGCCGAAGATGCGCCCGTCCAGCTCGACGACCGTGTCACCGCCGATGACCAGCGCGTCGCCCACGCGTCCGGCAACCGCCCGGGCCTTGCGCCGGGCCAGCTGAAGCGCGAAGTCCTCCGGGCCGGCAAAGGTCTCGACGTCCTCGCCGACGTCGCTGGTCACGACCTCGAAGGCCACCCCCAGACCGGCGAGCAGCTCGCGCCGGCGCGGCGACCCGGAGGCGAGCACGATCCGCCTGGCAGGCATCTGGCTCCTTGGCTTCTTCGCGGCTGACCGGCCCGATCCGGTGTGGCTGGTGGTGGCGGCGCGGCACTGTCTGGCCCCATGTTCGGGCATACCTGCGCGGTCAGGCGTATGCCACGAATCGTCATGCCCGCGTAACCTGTCTTGTTTCCTGCGCCGATACCTTGTTTCCCGTTAGGGTGCGAGTTGGCGGCAGGGGAGCGAGCGTCGACGCGCCGTCGCCCGGACCTCTTCCGAGCCAGTGGAGCCTGACGTGACGATCGACGAAAGTGCCCCCCGCACCGACCCCGCGCCAGCCGCCGCGACCGGGCAGGACCTCGCCTCCCGGGCCCGCGAGGACGGGGTGCGGTTCATCCTCGCGATGTTCGTCGACCTCGCCGGCAAGCCGTGCGCGAAGCTCGTGCCGATCGAGGCCGTCGACGAGCTGCTGGCGGACGGCGTCGGGTTCGCCGGCTATGCGGTGGGCGCGATCGGCCAGGTGCCGTCCGACCCCGACCTGATCGCCATCCCCGACCCGGCCAGCTACACCCCGCTGCCCTGGGTCAAGGAGGGTCTCGCGCTGGTGCACTGCGACCCACACGTCGAGGGCGTGCCCTGGCACTTCGCGCCGCGGGTGATCCTCAAGGCTCAGCTCGCGGCGGCGGCGAGCCGGCGCCTGGAGCTGTTCGCCGGCGCCGAGATCGAGTACTTCCTGGTCACCCGCGGCGCGGACGGCGTGCTCGGGCTCGCGGACCCGCGGGACGTCGCGCCCCGCCCCTGCTACGACGCCCGCGGCCTGACCCGGATGTACGACCACCTCACCGAGGTGTCGACGGCGATGAACGCGCTCGGATGGGCGAACTACGCCAACGACCATGAGGACGCCAACGGCCAGTTCGAGCAGAACTTCGCCTACGCCGACGCGCTGACCACCGCCGACCGGGTGATCACCGCCCGCTACCTGATCTCCGTGCTGGCCGAGCGGCGCGGCATGACCGCGACCTACATGCCCAAGCCGTTCGCGGACCGGACCGGCTCCGGCCTGCACCTGCACCTGTCGCTGTGGCACGACGGCACCCCGCTGTTCCCTGCCGGGGACACAGGCGCGCCGTTCGGGCTGTCCGACGTCGCGCGCCGCTTCCTCGCCGGAATCCTCGCGCACGCGCCCGCGCTGCAGTCGGTGCTCGCGCCGACCGTCAACTCCTACAAGCGCACCGGTGCGACGTCGACGCGTTCGGGCGCGACCTGGTCGCCCAGTCGCGCGACCTACGGCGGCAACGACCGCACCCACTACGTGCGCATCCCCGACCGCCACCGCATCGAGCTGCGCGGGGGCGACGGCTCGGCCAACCCATATCTGGCGCTGGCGGCGGCGCTCGCCGCCGGCCTCGACGGCATCGAGCACGCGCTCGACCCGGGCGACCCCGGCGGCGCCGCGGCCGGGCCGGTGAGGTCCGAGCTGCCGCCGACCCTGCTGCACGCGGTGGAGGCGCTGGGCGCCGACCCGGTCGTCGCCGCCGGCCTAGACGCCGCCGGGCCAGGGGTGGCCGACTACTTCGCCGCGCTCAAGCGGGAGGAGTTCTTCGAATGGCACGCGGGGGTCGGCTCCTGGGAGCACGACCGCTACCTCACGGCCTTCTGACCCCTCGTCCTGACCCGGCGTCCTGACCCCTGACCCCTGGCCGCGTCCGCCGAATCCCCAGTTCGCCGCATCCCGAGAGGAGAACGGGCCGTGTGCGGGATCGTCGGGCTTCACCTGCGCGACCCCGAGCTGCATCCCCAGCTCGGGCGCCTGCTGGAGACCATGTTGTGCCAGGTCGCCGAGCGCGGACCTGACTCGGCCGGCGTCGCCGTCTACGGCGACCGCCGCCGCTGCCCGGAGGGCCACGCGGCCGTGTCGGTGCTGCTACCCGTGGCCGAGGCCAAGGCCGGTGCCGCGGCCACAGGCGCGGGCGGTCTCGCGGTGGCGGCCGACGCCGCGCTGGACGCGGCCAGGGCGGAGCTTTCGGCCGCCGTGCGGGCGGCCCTGCCGGGCGGCCCGGACCCGCTGGTGACCGCCGCGGGCGCCACGACCGTGATCGCGGCGCCGGTCGCCGTCGACGCGCTCGTCGACGCGGTCCGCCGGTCGGCGCCCGACGCACTGGTCGTCGGCTCCGGCCTGGACCTGACCGTCTACAAGGACATCGGGAGCCCGCGGGACCTGGCCGTGACCTACGACCTGGTGAACGCCCAGGGCTGGCAGGGCCTCGCGCACACCCGGATGGCGACGGAGTCGGCTGTCATCCCCGCGGGCTGTCACCCGTTCTCGGTCGGCCCCGACCAGTGCCTCGTCCACAACGGGTCGTTCGCCAACCACGCGACGATCCGCCGGGAGCTCGAGGACGAGGGCGTCCGGTTCGACTCGGAGAACGACTCCGAGGTCGGCGCCCGGTTCGTCGCCGCGCGGCTCGCCGAGGGCGTCGACCTGGACAAGGCGCTGCGGCTGCTGTGCGACCGGTTCGACGGGTTCTACACGCTGCTCGTCACCAGCGATGACGGGTTCGCCGTCGTGCGCGACGCGATCGCCTGCAAGCCGGCGATCATCGCCGAGACCGCGGCCTGGGTCGCGATGGCCTCGGAGTTCCGGGCGCTCGCGGACCTGCCCGGCATCGGCGCCGCCCGGATCTACGAGCCCGAGCCGGAAAGGGTCTACGCATGGCACCGCTGAGCGATCCGGCCACCGTCGATCCGGCCACCGTCGGCCCGGCCACCGTCGGCCCGGCCACCGTCGGCCCGGCCACCGTCGGCCCGGCCACCGTCGGCCCGGCCGGCAGCGGCGCCGGCGCGGTCGAGACGGTCACCTTCGACCTCGCGGCCACGACGGTCCGCGCGCTCAACAGCGAGCTGCACGCCCCGTCGGCGACGTCCTATGAGGTGCTGCGACCCCAGGGCGCGCACGCGATCGCCGCCGGGGTGCACGCACCGGTGACGATCGACATCCGGGGCCACGCCGGCTACTACTGCGCCGGGATGAACGACGGCGCCATGATCACGGTGCACGGCAGTGTCGGCACCGGGGTCGCCGAGAACATGATGTCGGGCGTCGTGCGGGTCCGCGGCGACGCCTCGCAGTCGGCCGGCGCGACCGGGCACGGCGGCCTGCTGGTGATCGAGGGCTCGGCGTCGATGCGCTGCGGCATCTCGATGAAGGGCATCGACATCGTCGTCGGCGGCGACATCGGTCCGATGAGCGCGTTCATGGCCCAGGCCGGCCGCCTCGTGGTCTGCGGTGACGCCGGCGACGGTCTCGGCGACTCGATCTACGAGGCGCGGATCTACGTCCGCGGAGCGGCCGGCGGCCTGGGCGCCGACTGCGTCGAGAAGGAGCTGCGCCCCGAGCATCTCGTCGAGCTGGCCGAGCTGCTCACCGCCGCCGGCATCGAGCCCGCTGGCGAGTACGCGCCCGAACGGTTCCGCCGCTACGGCTCGGCCCGCGGGCTCTACCACTTCGCCACGCACAACTCGACCGCCTACTGATGCCGCCCCACCAAACTTCCACCGTCCGCCCGCGTCAAGAGGAGGGTTCCATGACCGGGTATCCGCCGGACCCAGCGTTGCTCGGCCTTCGGGAGTCGCACACCTTCGACCGGGAGACGATCGCCGGCATTCAGCGCGCCGCGGCGACCGGCATCTACGACATCCGCGGCGGGGGCGCCAAGCGCCGGCTGCCGCACTTCGACGACCTGCTCTTCCTGGGGGCGTCGATGTCGCGCTACCCGCTGGAGGGCTACCGCGAGCGGTGCGACACCGACGTCGTGCTCGGCGACCGCAACGCGAAGTACCCGCTGCGCCTGGCGATCCCGGTGACGATCGCCGGGATGAGCTTCGGGGCGCTGTCCGCGCAGGCCAAGGAGGCGCTGGGCCGCGGCGCCAGCGAGGTCGGCACCTCCACCACCACCGGCGACGGCGGGATGACGCCCGAGGAGCGCGGCCAGTCCAAGCACCTCGTCTACCAGTACCTGCCGAGCCGCTACGGCATGAACCCGACCGACCTGCGCAAGGCCGACGCGATCGAGGTCGTGCTCGGCCAGGGCGCCAAGCCCGGCGGCGGCGGCATGCTGCTCGGGCAGAAGATCTCCGACCGGGTCGCGGCGATGCGCACGCTGCCGGCCGGGATCGACCAGCGCTCCGCCTGCCGGCACCCCGACTGGACCGGCCCCGACGACCTCGCCATCAAGATCCTGGAGCTGCGCGAGATCACCGACTGGGAGAAGCCGATCTACGTCAAGATCGGCGCGTCCCGGACGTACTACGACGTGAAGCTCGCGGTGGCGTCCGGCGCGGACGTCGTCGTCGTGGACGGCATGCAGGGCGGCACCGCGGCCACCCAGGACGTGTTCATCGAGCACGTCGGCATCCCCACGCTCGCCGCGATCCCGCAGGCGGTGCAGGCGCTGCGCGAGCTCGGCCTGCACCGCAAGGTCCAGCTCATCGTGTCCGGCGGCATCCGCACCGGCGCCGACGTCGCCAAGGCGATGGCGCTCGGCGCGGACGCGGTCGCGATCGGCACCGCGGCCCTCATCGCGCTGGGTGACAACGACCCGCGCCACGCCGACGAGTACGCGGCGCTCGGTTCGGCGGCGGGCTTCTACGACGACTACCAGGATGGCCGCGACCCGGCCGGCATCACCACGCAGGACCCGGAGCTGGCCGGCCGGCTCGACCCGGCCGAGGGCGGCCGCCGGCTCGCCAACTACCTGCGGGTGCTGACGATGGAGGCGCAGACGATCGCGCGCGCGTGCGGCAAGTCGCACGTGCGCAACCTGGAGCCCGAGGACCTCGTGGCGCTCACGATCGAGGCCGCCGCGATGGCACGCGTCCCCTTGGCCGGCACGGACTGGATCCCCGGGCGCGGCGGATCGTTGTGAGCACCACCGGCGCCCCGACAGCCGGGCGGGGACGATGAGCGACGGCGAGGATCTCGACGCGCCCGGCTTCCCGCACACCGGGCCGGCGGTGCGCGAGGCCGGCGGCCCGTCGCCCCAGGAGGGGCGGCTCGAGCGGGTCATCGCGGCCCAGGTGCGGCGGATGCGGCAGGCCGCCGGGCTCACCCTCGCGGAGCTGGCAGCGCGCAGCGGCATCTCGAAGCCGATGCTCTCGAAGATCGAGAACGCGAACACCAGCTGCAGCCTGACGACGCTCGCCCGGCTCGCCGACGCGCTCGACGTGCCGGTCACGTCGCTGTTCCGCGGCGCCGACGACCAACGGGAGGCCGTCTTCACCCCGGCGGGCGCCGGTGCACGCATCGTGGCCCGCGGCACCCGGGTCGGCCACGACTACACCCTGCTTGGCGGCCTGCGCGGCCCTCACAAGCGGATGGAGGCCCACCTGGTCACGCTGACCGAGCGCAGCGAGACCTTCCCGCTCTTCCAGCACCCGGGCACCGAGCTGCTCTACATGCTCGAAGGCGAGATGGTCTACGGCCACGGCGAGGCCAGCTACACCCTGCGCCCGGGCGACGCGCTCCAGCTCGACGGCGAGGGGACCCACGGCCCGCAGGACCTGGTCACCCTCCCGATCCGCTTCCTCTCGGTCGTCGCCTACGGCGCGGGCGCCGACGAGACCCAGGGGTGAGAGCCGGGGTCAGACCTAGGGACGATGCGCCTGGGCCCCGTGCGGCGTGATCCGCGCGACGGCGCGGACCGGGGCGCCGTCCGAGCCGGCGAGCGCCAGCGGGAACAGGAACATCTCGATCGCGTGGCCGGCGTCGCGCGCCGCGATCAGCCGCTGCGCGCCGGTGAGGTTCTCGGCGATGACGGTACCCGCGCGGCACAGGATCTGATGGGCCGGCAGGGTGAACTCCTCGTCCGGCCCGGTCGTGCGGTCGACGCTCGCGGCGTCGACCGCGACGGTCCGCGCGCCGGCGTCGACGAGGGCCCGCGCCGCGTCGGCCCCGAGGTACGGATGCCGCAGGTACTCGTCCGTCCCCCAACGCGTCGACCAGCCGGTCACGATCACCACGATGGCGCCGTCGGCCAGCGACCCGGGCACGGCCTCCAGGCCGATCTCGGCGTCCGGTCCGTACCGCCGCGCGTCGACGAGGACCCCCGGTCCGGTGAACCGCTCGAGCGGGATCTCGTCGAGCCGGGGGAGCGAGTCGTCGATGTGGTACGGCGCGTCGACGTGGGTCCCGGTCTGCGATCCCAGGTGGATCCGGCGCACGTTGACGCCCGAGCCGGCGACTGTCAGCGCCGCCGCGACCTGGACCTCGGGATCCCCCGGATAGACCGGCATTCCCGCCGTGATCGGCACCGTCAGGTCGATCAGCTCCATACCCACGGTGTTCGGCACATTGCTAGCTTGACAGCAACCCAGGCGCGCCGCCGACGGGCAGATGCCGCGTGGGCGCCCTCGGCGCGGCGCCGGTCCTTCAGAGGAACGCCAGGCGGTAGGCCACGTACAGCATGGTCAGGCCGATGACGAGGTCCAGGGCGCGCCAGGTCGTGGGGCTGGCCAGGGCGCCGGACGCGAGACGCGCGCCGTAGCCGAGGCCGGTGAACCACAGGCAGCTCGCGAGGCCGGCGCCGGCCGCGAAGCACCATCGCCCGGTCGTCCCCTCGTTGCCGCCGACGGTGCCGAGGACGAGCACGGTGTCCAGGTAGACGTGCGGGTTCAGCCAGGTGAAGGCGGCCGTGCGTGCCGCGACCGCGGCCCGTGCCGAGTCGGTGCCGCGGTCCGTGGCGGAGCCGCCGTCGACGCGCAGTGACGACGGCGCGTGCCAGGCACGGCGCAGCGACCCGGCGGCGAACCAGAGCAGGAAGACGACGCCCAGCCAGCGGACAGCCGCCAGTGCCGGCGCGGTTCGGGTCAGCAGGCCGCCGACCCCGCCGACGCCGGCGACGATCAGCGCCAGGTCCGAACCCGCGCAGATCGCGACGACGGTGCCGACCCACTGGCGGGCGAGCCCCTGGCGCAGGACGAAGGCGTTCTGCGCGCCGATGGCGACGATCAGTGAGAACCCGGTCAGCAGACCGGCTACGGCGGAGGCGAGCACGGCCGCCACGCTAGGTTCGTCCCCTGCTGAAGGCCAACGAAAGTTTCTTCAGATTCATTAGTATCGCTTCATGGAGCTGGAGCTGCCGCCGGCGCAGCTGGCGACTCTCGTCGCGATCGTCGAACTCGGCAGCTTCGACGCCGCCGCCCGCCACCTGCACCTGTCGCCGAGCGCGGTCAGCCAGCGGATCCGTGCGCTCGAGTCGGCCGCCGGCCAGGTCCTCGTCCGCCGCTCGGCGCCGTGCCGGCCCACCTCCGCCGGCGAGGCGCTGCTGCGGTTCGCGCGTCAGACCAGGCTGCTGCAGGCCGAGGCGCTCGAGGCGCTGGTCGGCCGCTCGTCGGCCAGGGCCGAGGTGTCGGTGGCGGTCAACGCGGACTCGCTCGCCACCTGGTTCGCGGACGTCGTCGCCGCGGCCTCGCACTGGGACGACGTCGTGCTTCGACTGCACGTCGAGGACCAGGCGTTCTCCGCCGACCTGCTCCGCGGCGGCGAGGCCCTGGCCGCCGTGACCAGCGACCCGGTCGCCGTCCAGGGCTGCTGGGCGGAGCCGCTTGGCACGCTGCGCTACCACCCGGCGGCCACCCCCGGCCTCGCCGGTCGCTGGCGGCTCGCCGCCGCCGGCTACCAGTGGGATCGGATGCCGCTCGTCGTCTTCAACGAGAAGGACGACCTCCAGCACCAGCTCCTGCGCGAGCTGGGCGTCACCGGCGCCCCGGCGGCGCACCGGGTGCCCACGACGGCGGACTTCCACACCGCGGTCCGCCTCGGCCTCGGCTGGGGCATGCTGCCCGAGGCGCAGCTGGCGGAAGACCTCGCCGCCGGCCGGCTGGTCGTCCTGACCGACGCCCACCTCGACGTCGCGCTGCACTGGCAGCGCTGGCGCCTCGACTCCCCGCTGCTCGACCGGCTGAGCACCGCGGTCCGGGCCGCCGCGGCCCGCCACCTGCGCCGCGACGGGCCAGGTTCGGCCCGGTCTTAGACTGCGCGCGAGGATTCCCCATCCGAATCGGCCGTTGCCGCCGACGGACGGGGCACGCCGTGGGTCAACGTCGACCGGGCGTCGGCGACCGATTCCGCGTGCCTTCCGAGTGGGAGCGAGAACCATGAGCACACCCGAATACGCGCTGACCGAGCTGGCCAGGGAGAGCCGGCTGGGCGGGGCTGGGACCGAGGCGACCGACCGGGAGATCCGGCGGATCTCGCTGCGGGACTTCGACGCCCGGCGGGACGAGATCACCGGCGAGCTGTGGGCGGCGGCGGCCGACATCGGGTTCTTCCAACTCGTCGACCACGGGATCGACTCCGAGGAGGTCGACACGGCGTTCGCCGCGACGGAGGCGTTCTTCGCGCTGCCGGACGCGGTGAAGGGTCGGTTCCCGCTGAAGAAGGGACAGAACGCCGGCTGGGAGAAGATGACCCAGGTCCGGCCGTCCACCCGGACGGCAGACCAGAAGGAGTCGTTTCAGGTCACCCGGCCGCGGATGGACGGACTTTGGCCCAGTGAGGACGAGCTCGCCGGGTTCCAGGCCACCATGCTCGGGTTCGAGCGCCGCTGCTGGGAGCTGGCGATGCGGGTGCTCGGCTGCTTCGCCGATCGCCTCGGCCTCCCGCGCGACTTCTTCACCGCCGCCCACGACCCGGCGCGCCCGACCTACCAGAGCACGCTGCGGCTGCTGCACTACTTCCCGGTGCCGCCGGCGGTCCGTGACACACCCGGGATCTGGCGCGCCGGCGCGCACACAGACTTCGACTGCCTCACCCTGCTGTTCCAGCGGGAGGGGCAGGGCGGCCTGCAGGTCATGCCGGGCAAGGAGGCCGCCGACGAGCGGTGGACGTCGGTGCCGGCCACCGCGGACGCCGTCACGTGCAACATCGGCGACATGCTGATGCGCTGGAGCGACGACGCGCTGCCGTCGACGTTCCACCGCGTCCGGCTGCCCGGCGCGGGGGAGCGCGACGGCTCCCGCTACAGCCTGGCGTTCTTCGCCCAGGCCAACACCGACGCCGTGATCAGCAGTCCTTCAGGCCGCCACCCGGACATCACCGCCGGTGACTACCTTCTCCAGCGCATCCAGGCCAACTTCGCCAGCTGACGGCACGCCGGGCGACCGGGATCAGGTGGGGCGCAGCGCGACCAGGAGGTCCTGGTCGCCGAAGGCGTTCAGGCCCTGGGCGTCGAACGGGACCCGGCCCCAGAGGGCCAGCAGGACCTGGCCGGCCGGGCCGCGCAGGCCGGCGTCACCCTTGTGGTGGCCCTCGGTGACGTCGACGGTCCCGCCATTCAGGCTGATCATCCATTCGCCCGGCGTGTCCGTGAGATGGATGTGGGCGGTTCCGTCGCCGGGCTTGGACAGGCCGGCGGCGCGGGCGGCCGGCAGCAGGACGCGCAGTGCCTCGTCGATGCCGTCGGCGGCGAACGCCGGGTCGAACTCGCGGGTCTCGCCGATCGCGCCGGCCGCGTCCCAGGCGTGGATCTGCGTCTCGTGGGCCAGCCGGCGTCGCCAGAAGCCGGCGACCTTCGGCTCGAGGGTGAAGTTCCACGCCGGAGCCGCCGGGTCGAGATCCCGGAACGCGGCGAGCGTGCCGGCGACTCCACGCCGGAAGTACCCGGCGAGCGCGTCGTTCTCGGCCGGTGGCCGCTCGACGCGGGGCGGTGGGTCGACGACGCCGCGGGGAAGGTGCGTCACCGTCGAGTCCAGCAGCCGGCCGACGTGGCTCAGCAGCCGGCGGTTGTCCCAGCCGGGGCAGGACGGCACGGGCGCATCGAGGTCCTTGGTCGCGGCGGCGAGCAGCGCCTCCGCTTCCGCCTGGAACAGCGCTGGATAGTCCACGCCCGGAGTCTGCCGCTTTCCTGCCCGAAACGCACCCGGCCTCGCTACTGGGCAGGGGTCGCACCCGGCGGGGGGTTGTCGACGCCGAGGGTTGGGGTCCGGTCGGGACGGGGAGGGAGCACGACGCGACTGTCACGCACTGTGACTGAGCTGTCGCTTGTGTTGGCGGCTCGTCGCTGATCGCCGCGCCACAGACCTGCCGGATCGGTTCCGCCGATTTGGCAGGGACCCCCGGGCGCCGCGCCGACCCGACCGGAGGCCGAGGCCCGTGAACCAGCCCTGGCGGTACCAGCACCAAGGCCAGCACCAAGGCCAGCGTCGGGCCGAGCGTCGAGGGCCTCGTCGAGATCATCGGCGAGCCGGTCCCCGGGGGACCACCAGCGCCGCGGCGCCCGCCGGCTCGCGGCGGGCGCGGCTCACCAGCGCCCTGGCCCTGGCCTCGCTGTCCGTGGCCGGCCTGGTCGCCCCGGCGCCGGCCGCCGGCATGGCGGTGGCTCCGTCGCCGCAGGCCGGGACGGGCCGGCTGTCGGCCTGGACGGCGTGTGGCACGGGACTGGAATGCGCGACGCTGCCCGTCCCGCTGGACTACGCGCATCCCGGCAACGGGACGATCGATCTGGCGGTGATCCGCCGACCGGCGGGCGAACCGGCGCGGCGACTTGGATCCCTCGTCTACCTGGAAGGCGGCCCCGGGGTCTCCGGCGTCGACTCCATCCGGACGTACCCGGAGCTGTTCGACAAGGCGGTACGCGACCGGTTCGACATCGTCGGGTTCGACCAGCGGGGTGTCGGCGCGAGCGCGCCCGTCCGCTGCCTCACCGACCGGCAGAAGGCCAGCGAGCTGTCCGGCGGCGCCGTCGTTCCGCACCGGGCCGCCGGAGCCGGCGCGGGCGCGGGTGCCGGTGCGGGTGCCGGGGCCGGCGAGGAGATCGACGAGGACGTCGACCGGCTACCGGGCGGCTCTTCGGGCTCCTCCACGGCCGTCTCCCCGGACGTCGTCAGCCCGGCTCACGGCCCGTCCTCGTCGCCCGCCACGGCCGCGCCCGCCGGGCAGCCACCCGCCCGGGAGGGCGAGGTGCTGGCCGGCTTCGAGGACACCGCCGCGTCGGACCGGCTGGTCGCGCGGGGCTGCGAGCGCTGGAGCGCGACGCTGCTGCCGTACCTGTCGACCGAGTTCGCGGCCCGCGACCTCGACGTGCTGCGCGCCGCGCTCGGTGACGATCGGCTGACCGCCTACGGCGCCTCGTACGGCACGGAGCTGGGCGCCACCTACGCCCAGCTGTTCCCGACCCACATTCGCGCCATGGTCCTCGACGCGGTGGTCGACCCGAGGCTGTCCGCGAACAGTCCGTTCGCGGAGACCCGGTTGCAGGCCCTGGGCTTCGAGGCGGCCTTCAACGCCTTCCTCGCCAGCTGCGCGAGCGACCCGAACTGCGGCTTCGGCCACGGCGACCCCGGGGGCGCCTACGACCGGCTGATCGCCCGGCTCGCCAAGCACCCGATCTACGCACAGGGCAAGGACGCCGACAGGACCCGGCCGGTCGACGACTCGACCGCGATCACGGCCGTGCTCCAGCTGCTCTACAGCGAGGAGCAGTGGCCGATCCTCGCGGTCGCCCTGGAGCTGGCCGACGAGTTCAACGACGGCTCCGTGCTGCGGTCGCTGGCGGACCAGGGATCCGGACGGCGCCAGGACGGCACGTACGACAACTCCTTCGACGCGAACACCG
The DNA here is from genome assembly GCF_000235425.2 of Pseudofrankia saprophytica. Taxonomy (NCBI): domain Bacteria; kingdom Bacillati; phylum Actinomycetota; class Actinomycetes; order Frankiales; family Frankiaceae; genus Pseudofrankia; species Pseudofrankia saprophytica. The sequence goes on along the minus strand of NZ_KI912266.1, from coordinate 7,032,331 downwards.
CCATCAACTGCGCCGACCAGACCTATCCAGCCGACCTCGCCGTCTTCCGGCGGTTCGTGCGCGATCTCTCCCGGGAGGCCCCGCGCTTCGGATCGTCCCTGGCGCTCGGCGGCATGACGTGTGCCTTCTGGCCGGTCCCGTCCGCCGACCGTTACACCGGGCCGTTCCGGGCCGAGGGCTCGCCGCCGATCCTGCTGGTCGGCACCACCGGCGACCCGGCGACGCCGTACCCGGAGGCACGCTCGCTTGCCGGCCAGCTGGAGAACGCCGTCCTGCTGACGTGGCGCTCCTACACCCACGGCGCCTACGAGGGCCCCAGCACCTGCGTCCACAACGCCGTCAACCGCTACCTGATCGACCTGGTCACGCCCAAGCCCGGCACCGTCTGCTCCTGACCGCCGGACAGCCCCTGACCGCTCCCGACTGCTCCGACCGCTCCTGACCGCGTCGGTCCGGTGCCCCCGCCGGGCGTGGAAAGCTCGCCAGGGGCGGGCGGCTAGACTTCAGGCCAAGTCGTGACTGGCGTGCTGGGGTGGAATCAACCACCGGGGAGCGACCGATCGGCACGGCACCGTGCGCCTGGGTGTCACCGGCGGACAGCGCCTGCCCACAGTGCGCATCGTCCGTCGGCGGCCCATGCGGACGACCTACCGGCGACGTGTGGACGCGGACGGGCCGGGCAGCCACATCCCTGGAGGTCTCCCATGCACGAGCCAGCCATCAAACACCTCGTCAGCGCCGATCCGGAGATCGCTGACCTGGTCGAGTCCGAGGCACGGCGGCAGTACGAGAAGATCCGCCTGATCGCGTCGGAGAACTACGTCTCCACCGCCGTTCTCGAGGCGGCGGGCACGATCCTGACGAACAAGTACTCCGAGGGCTACGTCGGCAAGCGGTACTACGAGGGCCAGCAGTTCATCGACCCGATCGAGGCGCTGGCCATCGAGCGGGCCAAGTCGCTGTTCGGCGTCGAGCACGCCAATGTCCAGCCATACTCGGGCTCGCCGGCCAACCTCGCCATCTACCTGGCGTTCCTGCAGCCGGGCGACACCGTGATGGGCATGGCGCTGCCGATGGGTGGCCACCTCACCCACGGCTGGTCGGTCTCCGCGACCGGCAAGTGGTTCCGCTCGGTGCGTTACAACGTCCGCCAGGACACCGGCCGGGTCGACATGGACGAGGTCCGCCAGCTCGCGCTCGCCGAGCGCCCGAAGGTCATCTTCGCCGGTGGCACCGCGATCCCGCGCACGATCGACTTCCCGGCGTTCGCCGAGATCGCCCGCGAGGTCGACGCGGTCCTGGCCGCCGACATCGCGCACATCGCGGGCCTGATCGCCGGTGGCGCGCATCCGTCGCCGGTGGGCTACGCACCGGTCATCTCGACCACGACCCACAAGACGCTGCGCGGCCCGCGCGGCGCGATGCTGATGACCGACGCGGCCCACGCCTCGGCGATCGACAAGGCCGTCTTCCCCGGCCTGCAGGGCGGCCCGCACAACCACACCACCGCGGCGATCGCCGTCGCGCTGCGCGAGGCGGCGACGGCCGACTTCCAGACGTATGCCCACCAGATCGTCGCGAACGCGGCGGCGCTGGCCGAGGCGCTCACCGAGCGCGGCTTCGACCTGGTTTCCGGCGGCACCGACAACCACCTGATCCTCGTCGACCTCACCAGCAAGGGCATCGGCGGCAAGCCGGCCGCGAAGGCGCTCGACCGGGCCGGCATCGAGCTGAACTACAACACCGTCCCGTACGACACCCGCAAGCCGTTCGACCCGTCCGGGCTGCGCCTCGGCACCGCCGCGGTCACCACCCGCGGCATGGGCCCCGGGCAGATGCGCCAGATCGCCGCCTGGATCGACCAGGCCGTCAAGGCCGCCGCGGACGACGACGAGGCGGTCCTCGCCCAGATCGCCGGCGAGGTCCGCGACCTCACCGCCGGCTACCCCATGCCGGGCTGGGCGTAACCGCTCGCCAAGCAACGACGTATCCGGCCGCCAGGCGTCTCGCCTGGCGGCCGGCCGCCGTTCGTCTGCTGGCATCGAGCAGGCCTAATCCCGGATGACGGCCTTGGTGCGCATCAGGAACTCGCCGAGGTAGCCGTCGTGCGGAACGTTCGGGCGCATCCAGTACGTCGGGTGGTCGCCGAGGTAGACGTTGCTGATCGACGGGTCGTCGACCAGCCGGTCCACCAGCCCGGCGTCCTCGGTGATCGCCGTGAGCACCAGTGTGTCGCGCAGCGGCCCGGCGCCGTCCTTCGCCGACCACGGCGCCACCCAGACGCACGGGAAGCCCAGCTCGATGCCGGTCTGCGGCGCGTCGGCGCGGTCCACCTGGAAGACGGCCGGGCGCAGCACGGCGCCGCCGCCGGGCAGCGGGTCGACGATCCCGTCGCCGCCGAGGCGCCCAGTGGCGTCACCGGCGTGGTCGAGCAGGTACTTCTCCACCGCGCGGGCCGTCTCGATCGGCTGGGTGGGCAGCACCGCTGCCTCGTCCTGCGGCGGCAGGCTCGGGAGCGCGGCCAGCCGCTCGGCCAGCGCCTTCGCGAGCGGGGTCGGGTCGCCCTCGACGTAGACCGCGGTCGTGTTCACGCACGCGGTGCCGCCCTCGTCGGCCACCGAGTCGACGATCATGTCCAGGTGTGGCCGCCAGTCCCCGCCGGAGACGAGGATCTTCGACCGGCCCGGCCCCTGTGGCAGCACCGTGCCGTCATGGGCGTACTTGCGGACCACCTCGTCGCCGCCGTAGGCCATCGACAGGTCCGCCGCCCGCAGGATGTCGTCGGCGACGGTGTGGTCGGTCGGCAGCAGCACCACCTGGTCGGCGCCGAAGCCGGCGTCGCGCAGCGCGGTGATCAGTCGGTACGGGGTCAGCGGCTCGCGGCGCGACGGCCGGACGGCGACCCGGTAGCCGAGCGCCAGCGCCTCCGGCCACAGCGAGTGCACTCCCGGGTGGTTGCCGGCCGCGTGGACCGCGAACACCTCGGCGCGCCGGGTCCACACAGCGCTTCCCTCGCGGGTCGCCGGGTCCCGCCAGCTCTCGACGGCGGCCGTCGGGCGGGCGCACCCGACATCCGAGCCGGCGCCGGCGAGGCTGCGCGCGATTCCCTTCACGGCCGAGCGCACCACGGAGATCGGCATCCCGGACATCCGGCTGACCAGGTGCGTGTACTCGTCGGTCGGGATCTCGGCGGGCGCGCCGTGCTCGAACGCCTCGGCGGCTCGGGCCAGCGCCGCGAGCCGCTCCTGCGCCGGCAAGGTCTGCGCCCCCCGCAGCGCGGCCATGGCGCGGTGCACGAAGAGGCGGGGGACCAGGCTCAGCTCGGCCATCGGCGTCCCCGTCACGTCGTTGATCGTCAGCCGTTCCCGCGACCGGAACGGCCCGCCCGGTCCGAGCGCGTCCAGCTGCAGCAGGTCGGTGCTGACCGGACTGGTCATCAGTACACCCCCTCGACCACCGTCTCCCCGCCGAACACGTGGACCGGAGTGACGTCGGCGACCGAGTCGCCCGCCTGTCCGGACCCCGGCGGGGGCTCGACGCGGGTGGCGAGGTCGCGTTCCAGGTTGTTCGGCAGCAGCGCCGAGCGGCTCACGTGGTTCATCACGACCTGCCCCCTGGCGCCGTACTCGACCGGCCGCAGCGTTTCCGGGTCGACCACCGAGAAGGTGACGTAGGGGGACGGCGGGTCGAACACGCACGGGTCGTCCGCCGTGAGCCCATGCCGCTCGACCGCCGCGCCGAGGACCATCGTGCTGCCGTAGCGGCCGTAGAGCGTGGCGTCGGGGAAGACCTCGGTCATGTACAGGGCGCGGGTGTCGGCGTCCATGTGGGCGCCCCCCCACTCGATCATCCTGACCTTCGCCTGGACGAGCTCGACGAGGTCGTCGCGGCGGGCGAGGCGCTCCAGCAGCGGCGGCGTGATGACCATGACGCGGATGTCCTGCGTGGTCAGCACGTGCCGGACCTGGTCGATGAGGTAGTCGGCGTACCGGTCGGCCTCGTCGGCGTGGCCCTCGGCGATGACGCGCTTCACCCATCGCGGGTCGAGGTCGATCGTGAACCGGAGCCGGCCGGACCGGCGCACGAACCGCTCGATGAAGGCACCGAACATGTGCGGCCCGCTCGGCGTGACCGCGAGCCAGTCGACGCCGCTGGGGCAGCGCCGGGCGGCCAGGTCGGCGACGCTGTAACCCATCAGCCAGTCCAGCCAGTCCTCCAGGAAGACGACCCGCTTGGGCGGGCCGGTCGTCCCGCCGCTCTCGTACACCCCGCCGATCCCGGGGTCTGGTCCGTAGCCGCGGGGGACGAGGTCGAAGGCCGGCACCTCGCGCAGCAGGTCCACCAGGTTGGGGAACTTCGCCAGGTCCGCGACGGTGTGGACGTCGCGGCGTGGGTCGAAGTCGAGGTCATCGGCCGCCCGCAGCCAGAACGGCGAGCCGGTGGTCGGGCCGAAATGCCAGCGCATCGCGGCCTCGATGAACTCGGTCTCCGGTACGGCCTCACCCGGTGGGAGGTCGAGCACCGGCTCGGGTAGGTGCAGGTCCAGCTCGGTGAGTGGAGTCATCCCCGTCATCCCCCGCCTTCCAGCGTCGTCTCGGTGTCCTGTCCGGTTGGATGTCCTGTCTGATCGGATGTCCTGTCGGGTTGGGTGCCTGGTCTGGCCGGTTCCATGCCGAGGTCCCCGCGGGGATGAAGCGTGAGTCGGTCGGCGGCTCCGCGGCGAGCGGCACTTCCACGGCGAGCAGGGCGACGTCGTCGCTCAGGGCCGAGCCGGTCCACGCGCGGACCGCCGCGGCGAGATCCGAGAGGGCTTCCTCGAGGGTGCCCGCGCGGCCGAAGGCACGCTCGGTGGCGGGGAGCAGCGGGAAGAAGGCACGGGTGCGTCGTTCCCGGGCCTCGGCGATCCCGTCGGTATAGAACAGCAGGCGATCGCCCGGCTCCAGCCGCACGGTGACCACGCCCGCGTCGGCCCCTGCGGCCCCCGCGCCGAGGCCCAGCGGCGGCTGGCGGTCGAGCGGGGCGAGCAGCCGCACCCGGCCGCGCCGCCACAGCAGCGGGTCGGGATGGCCGGCGTTGGCCAGGGTGAGCCGGCGCCCGTCGAGCTCGGCGACGATGCCGGTGACGAAGTCGTCGAGCCCGCCGACGCTGGCCACCTCGGCGTCGAGGTCGGGCAGGACCTCGCGGATGTGCTGGCGGCCGCGGGCGACCACGCGGAAGCAGCCGAGCACCCGGCTGGCCAGCCGCACCGCCTCGAGCCCCTTGCCGCGAGCGTCACCCACCAGCAGCCGCGTGCCCCACGGGCTGTCGACCAGGTCGTAGAGGTCGCCGCCCACCCTCGCCTCGGCGGCGGCGCTCTCGTAGCGGACCGCGAGCCGCAGGCCCTCCCGGGACGTCGGCGGCACCTCGGTGAGGATCGCCTGCTGCGCGGCCTCCGCGACCCGCCTGACGTTGGCCAGCTTGGTCTCTCGCCCGGTGTTGTACCGGCTGGCCAGGACCGCCAGCACGCCGCCGAGCGCGACCCCACCGAGCCGGACGATCTGTGCCGTCCAGCCGCCCGCCGCGGCCGTGTCGAGGTCGTCGTACCAACCGAGCCCGAACTCGGTGACGACCGCGGCGACCGCGTACGCGGCGGTCAGTCCCGGGCCCGCGAGCGTCGCGGCGGCCATGGGACTGATCACCACGAGCTCGCGGATCGTCCACGTCCGATTGCTGATCTCCAGCAGGATCACCGCGAGCAGGGTGAGCGCCGGGAGCACCACCGCCCACAGGGTGCGCCGCGACCAGGCCGCCTGGAGCCGGCCCATGGCCGCGCGCCGAGGCCGCTTCGACCCGCCCGGCCGTCCCCCGTGAGCGGGGCGCGCCCGGCGCATCGTGGCAGCTGCGAGCGGGTCCGGCGGATATGAGGGCCGCGGGTGGCCACTGGTCCTCGCCTGCGGCCGCCCATCCGGTCCACGGGGGGCCGCGTGGGTCCTTGCGGGCATACGTCGGCCCGTACCCGGCAGCCAACCCCCACAACCTGCGCCGGCGGCCGGCCGGCGTCCGCAGGCGGCGTCTCGGTCGGCCGTGCGCGAACGTCGCAAGTCCCGAATGCGCGGGAGAGGACGATGGTCCCGGCAGAGAGAGTTACCCGGCCGGCGCCAGCGGTCGAGGAGCGCGAGGGGGTCGCATGCCGGGTAGGCGCCGTTCCGTCAGACGCGGGCCGGAGCGGGACGAGTCCGGCCTGCCGAGCGGCCTGACCGGGCCGGTCGACATCCCCGATCCGCCACCGGATCCGCCGAAGCCGTGGCGTGAACGGCTACGGGACGCCGGCCGTGGCACCAAGGCGACCGTGGTCGGGCTTCCCCGGGTGCTGCGGCTGTGCTGGCGGGCGAGCGCGTCGGCGACGGTGATGCTCGCGCTGCTGACCGTCGTGGTCGGGCTGTTCCCCGCGCTGACCGCCTCGACGGCGCGACTGCTCGTCGACGCGGTGGTCCGGGCGGTGCAGATCCGGGCGGGCCATCAGCCCGACCAGTCGGTCCTGGCACTGCCGGTGCCCGGCAGCCCGCGGGTGGCCACGCTGACCAGCACCCAGGTCGTCTTCTGGCTCGCTCTGATCCAGTTCGCGGTGTCCATCCTCAGCCAGCTGCTGTCGGCCGCGCGGTCCATCGTCCAACGCATCCTGTCCGACCGGCTGTCGCTCACCGTGCAGACGATGGTGGTCGAGAAGGCCAGCCAGCTCGAGCTGAGCTTCTTCGAGCAGTCCGAGTCGTACGACCTGTTGCAGCGGGCCTCTCAGCAGGGCACCCGGCCGTTCGACACGCTCACCACGTTCTTCGGGCTGCTGCAGACGGTGGTGACGTTCGTCAGCATGATCGGCCTGCTCGTCAGCCTTAACCCACTACTCGGGGTCATCGTGCTGGTGGCGCCGATTCCCGCCTTCGTCATCGACACCCGCTACGGCCGGTGGACTTACATGCGAAGCAGGTGGACGTCGCCGGTGAACCGGCGGATCAACTACCTGCAGCGGGTGCTGACCACGGACACCGACGCCAAGGAAATCAGGATCTTCAACCTGGGCCCCTACCTCGTCGAGCGATTCCGGCTGCTGTCGGCCAACTACAACCAACGACTGCGTGAGCTGGCCATCCGCCGTCAGCTCGCCGAACTGGGCTGGAGCCTGCTCGCCGAGCTCGCCCGCTCGGGCAGCTACCTCTACGTCGCGCTCCAGGCCGCCGCCGGGCGGCTCACGCTCGGCGACCTGACTCTCTACGGAACCGCCGCCTCCAGCGTGCAGGGCAACGTGTCGAGCATGTTGGGCTCGCTCACCCAGATGTACGAGAACAACCTGTACGTCGACGACCTGTACCGGCTGCTGGCCACGCCGACCGAGGCGGAGCGGCAGGCCGCGCACCAGGCGGCCCGGCTGGCGGCCGCGTCGCCCGGGGTGGCATCGGAGGCGGTGGTGATCCAGGCGGCCGCGATCGAGGCGGCGGCGATCGAGGCGGCGCCGGTCGACGCCCCGGCCACCGTGCCGGCGCCGCGGGCCGCACCCGCACCCGAACCGGCACCCGCGCCCGCGCCGCTGCCGGCACCGGTGCCGCTGCCGACGCCGCTGCGCGGGCACGTCGTCTTCGAGGGTGTCTCGTTCCGCTACCCGGGCACCGAGGTGGTGGCGCTGAACGACGTCAGCTTCGAGGTCGGCGCCGGGGAGACGATCGCGATCGTCGGCCGCAACGGCGCCGGGAAGTCGACGCTGATCAAACTGCTGTGCCGGCTCTACACACCCGACGGCGGCCGGATCCTCGTCGACGGCGTCGACATCGCCGACGTGGACGCGGACGCGCTGCGTGCCCAGATCGGCGCGGTCTTCCAGGACCACGTCTCCTTCCAGGCCAGCGCCGCGGAGAACATCGGCCTGGGCGAGCTCGCCGCGCTTTCCGATCGGCCGCGCGTCGAACAGGCCGGCCTGGACGGCGGCGCGGACGGCTTCATCCGTGCCCTGCCGCACGGATACGACACGTCGCTCGGCCGCTGGTTCGGCAACGGGGTGAACCTCTCCGGCGGCGAATGGCAGAAGGTCGCCCTCGCCCGCGGCTTCATGCGCGACGCCCGGATCCTCGTCCTCGATGAGCCGAGCGCCGCCCTCGACGCCCGCGCGGAGCACGACCTGTTCACCCGGCTGCGCGCCCTGGCGACCGGCCGCACCGCCTTCTACATCTCGCACCGCTTCTCCACGGTGCGGCAGGCGGACCGGATCATCTTCCTGGAGGACGGCGGCATCACCGAGTCCGGCACCCACCGCGAGCTGATGGCCGTCGGTGGCCAGTACGCCGAGCTCTTCACCCTCCAGGCCGCCGCCTACATCGACGACCCGGCCACGTCGCCTACATCGCCCGCATACCCCGCCCCCGCCGCGGCAGATGGCGGGCGCAGGACAGGGCCACGGGACCGTGCGCCGGGCCAGTAAAGGGCCAACCTGCCATCAGACAGCCGCGTACCCGGACCGGAAACGGTCCTCGGACGGTCGTATCGGTGGACGGTCGCATCGGTCGCGAGGACACACGGGCGCTCCGCCGGGCGGTGCTCCCCGGCCCTGCGGCCGGGGAGCACCGCCCGGACTTCGATCGTCCTGGTCCTAGGTCGGACGCGACACCGCCCGTGGCGCGGCACGGGCGGTGGTCCCGTCATGCCGGTACTGGCTGACGCATCCCGGCGAGGATGTGGTCGATCTTGCGCCAGGTGTCAGGACCACATACCCCGTCATCGTCGATGGGCCCGAACCAGGGCGACGCGAACCGCTGCAGCGACGCCACCCGTGACAACGTCAGCGTCCCGTAGGCGCCGTCGGCGGCGAGCCCGGGAAGATGACCAGCGCTGATCTCGGCACTGAACACGGCGTTGAGGGCATTCTGCAGCGTCACGACCTCGGATCCGCGGGACCCCTCACGGAGCGTGGGCATATTCGCGAAGTGCGGGTGCTCGTCGGGCCTCGGCTGGGGTCCCTGCAGGCCCACCGCGACGGCGAGGATGTCGGGGCGCCGGTTGGCCCGAATGTTGCCGGGACACGAGTGGCCGCCCCACGGGCCGGCGCCCATCCGGTGCGTTCCGATGCCGTGGCCATTCGGCGAGTCGGTGATCTGATCGGGCCAGCCGAACTCGTCCATGCCCCAGGCATAGAGCTCGCCCAGTAGCTTCACCTGGGTAGGCGTGTAATCCTCGCTGTCGAGCCCCTCACACTCGACGCTGATCCAGTGCGGATTTCCGGCGGCCTGTGCCCAGGCTTTCCTGTCGAGTGGCACGTACTGTTCGATTGTGCCGTTCTTCGAGATCCACAGATGCGCGCTGACCCTGCTTGCCGGGTTGTCGAACCAGTGGAACAGCGAGCCATGACCCACCTGCACGTGCGGGATGAGGCCCCTGGTCGGCTGGATCATCGTTCCGGAGAAGTTGCGTACGGGCCGGTACGTCGCGGGCGGGTAACGGGTGGCAGTCACTGCGGCGACCTCCAGAAGAACGCATGACAAACGTGGCGCGGCAAGCCGTGATGACCGGCCGCCAATGACGACTACTGACCAGGAAACGCGGCGGAAAAGGGCCAGAGAAGCCTCACCAGCCTGGCGGCCTGACTTGAAAGTCGGCCATCCAGTGAACAGGCCGTCGATGCTCAGGTGGTTGCGAAGGAGCATCGATGAACGGAGGTCCGGAGGACCGCCGGCGCCTCTCGGCAGCGTGTTTCGTGCAGCGAACAGCGCATCGGCGAGATTCCCCGGTCAGACCGCCTTAACCGCGTCGCCTGGCCACCGGGTGTCCGCGCCGCGTGCCGCGCCTCGGCCTCGACCGGGCGAGCCGTTCATGACAGCGCCCATGACATCACCGCCGCGGGGCCGCCGTCGTTGTGACGGCGGCCCTGCGGCTCTGGCCCCGGCTCCCGGCCCGGCGTCGGGCGCGGAGCGTCCGGCACGGGACGGCCTCAGTCGCGGTTGAGCTTGCGGTAGGTGACGCGGTGCGGGCGGGCGGCCTCCTGGCCGAGGCGCTCGAGCTTGTTGGCCTCGTAGTCGGCGAAGTTGCCCTCGAACCAGAACCACTTCGCGGGGTTCTCGTCGTCGCCCTCCCACGAGAGGATGTGGGTGGCGACCCGGTCGAGGAACCAGCGATCGTGGGAGATGACCACGGCACAGCCGGCGAACTCCAGCAGCGCGTCCTCCAGCGAGCGCAGCGTCTCGACGTCGAGGTCGTTCGTCGGCTCGTCGAGCAGCAGCACGTTGCCGCCGTGCTTGAGGGTGAGGGCCAGGTTCAGCCGGTTGCGCTCACCGCCGGAGAGCACGCCGACCGGCTTCTGCTGGTCGGGGCCCTTGAAACCGAACGAGGACACGTACGCCCGGCTCGGGAAGTCGACCTTGCCGACGATGATGTGGTCGAGCCCGTCGGAGACGACCTGCCAGACGTTCTTCTTCCCGTCGAGGCCGGACCGGCTCTGGTCGACGTAGGAGATGTCGACGGTGTCGCCGATCGTCAGCGCGCCCGAGTCGGGCTTCGCCTCGCCGGTGAGCATGGTGAACAGGGTGGTCTTGCCGACGCCGTTCGGGCCGATGATCCCGACGATGCCGCCGCGCGGCAGGCTGAACGACAGGTTGTCCATGAGCACCCGGTCGCCGAAGCCCTTGGTCAGGTTCTTCGCCTCGATCACCAGGCTGCCCAGCCGCGGGCCGGGCGGGATCTGGATGTCGTCGAAGTCGCGCGGCCTGGACTTGTCTGCCTCCGCCGCGAGCTCCTCGTAGCGGGACAGGCGGGCCTTGCTCTTGGCCTGCCGGGCCTTCGGGTTGGAGCGGACCCACTCCAGCTCCTGGGAGAGCATCCGGCGCCGCTTGGCGTCCTTCGCGCCCTCGACCTTGAGGCGGGCCGCCTTGTTCTCCAGGTACGTGCTGTAGTTGCCCTCGTAGGGATGTGCCCGGCCGCGGTCGAGCTCGAGGATCCAGCCGGCGACGTTGTCGAGGAAGTACCGGTCGTGGGTGACGGCCAGCACGGCGCCGTGATAGCGGGCCAGGTGCTGCTCGAGCCAGAGCACCGACTCGGCGTCCAGGTGGTTGGTCGGCTCGTCGAGCAGCAGCAGGTCGGGTGCCTCCAGCAGCAGGCGGCACAGCGCGACGCGGCGCCGCTCGCCACCGGAGAGCTTGGAGACGTCGGCGTCGCCGGGCGGCAGCCGCAGCGCGTCCATCGCCTGGTCGAGCTGGCTGTCGAGCTCCCAGGCGTTCGCGGCCTCGATCTTGTCGATCAGCTCGGCCTGCCGGGCGAGAAGCGTGTCGAAGTCCGCGTCCGGGTCGGCCATCTTCTCGTTGATGGCCTCGTAGTCCGCGAGCACCTTGCGGATCTCGGCCACGCCGTCCTCGACGTTGCCGCGGACGTCCTTGGTCTCGTCGAGCACCGGCTCCTGAGCCAGCATGCCGACGGTGTAGCCGGGAGAGAGCAGGGCGTCGCCGTTGCTCGGCTGGTCGAGCCCGGCCATCAGTTTGAGCAGGGACGACTTCCCCGCACCGTTGGGACCTACGACCCCGATCTTGGCGCCTGGCAGGAACGCCAGGGTCACGTCGTCGAGGACGACCTTGTCGCCGTGGGCCTTGCGCACCTTGCGCATCTGGAAGACGTACTGCGCCATGCGTCAACCCTATTGGTCCGTGCCGCGGTCCCGGCGACGCGGTGATCGGAGGGGAGGCCGCACGTGCCCGTTTGTCACCGGTTTCCCACCGTTTGGCCGACCCGCGCCGCGCCGTCCGGGCCGAGGCGCCTCCGAAAGGCGCTATCGTGGGGCCTGTGGATCATGGCGGGCCGCCGTTCGAGCCGGGCGAGCTGATCCTGCACCGCATGTTCACCGACGACGAGCTGGTCTTCGTCCGCTGCGGCGTCGTGGTCGGCGACGACGAGCGCGGGTTGCGGGTCTGGATCCCGCACGGCGGTCCGGCGGCGGTCCGGATGAGCGAGGATGGCCGCGGGATCCGGGACATGCCGTTCGCCGAGTGGATCACGCAGCGGACGGTGCTCACCCGGACGACCTGGTGGGGCCCGGACATCTTCATGCTGATCCCGCCCGACCGGGCGCACAGCGTCTGGTGGTTCTGGGACTGGCGTGGCCAGTTCGACGCCTGGTACGTCAACCTCGAGGAGCCGGTCACCCGCTGGCGTGACGGCGATGGCGCCGTCGGTGTCGATGGCTGTGACCAGGATCTCGACATCTGGGTCTGGCCGGACCGTGGCTGGGAGTGGAAGGACGAGGACGAGCTCGAGGAGCGCCTCGCCTTCCCGGACCGCTACTGGGTGCGCGACGCCGCCGCCGTCCGCGCCGAGGGCGAACGACTGATCAAGGACGTCGAGGCCGGGCTCTTCCCGTTCGACGGCACCTGGCACGACTTTCGCCCGGAGCCGGCCTGGCGCGCCCTTCCGTTCGCCCTCACGCCCGGCTGGGACCGTCCCAGGACGGACCGGCGCGCGCCCTGACACCCGCTGGCGGGCCTCCCGGCCGCGCGACGGCGGCGAAGCCAGCGCGACCGGAGGCCCGAACGGCGCCCAAGGCCTTCGCCTAACGCGCCGGGGTGACGTCCGGCACGGCCGTCCTCGGGTTGTATCCAGCCGCGACGAGCCTCATGACGAAGCCGGCGGCCTCCTCGAGCTGTCGAGCCGCCGAGAGCCCGCCCACAACCGCGGTCTGGCCCCCGAGGTCGGTGATCAGGCGGGACGTGAGCGCCAGCGCGTCCGGATCGTCGCCGCAGACGGCGACGGTGCGGGGCGCGTCGGGGTCGTCGAGCCACATCTGCCCGGCGAACAGGTGGAGAGCCTTGACCACGTGCGCGCCGGGCGCCCACCCCGCGACGCGCTCGGTGAAGGAGCCCGTGGGCACCAGCAACTGGCCCGTGGCGTAGTCGACGGCGTTGGTGCAGTCGATGAGTGCCCGGCCGTTCCACGCCCCGCTCGTCGCCTCGGCCAGCGTCAGCGCCTCCTGCACGCCTGCCGGGGTGATCGCCAGCACGATCACCTCGGCCGCGGCGAGGGCGGCCGGAGTGGTCGGACGGCCGCCGACGGTCGCCGCGACCGTGGCGGCGCGGTCGCTGGAACGGCCCGCGATGGCGACGTCATGGCCCGCGCGCGCCCAGCGGGTGCCCAGCGCGGTGGCGAGGTTGCCGGTTCCGAGGATTCCGATATCGGTCATGCCGTGGACGCTAGAGATCCCGGTCCTACCGATTGGTAGGCGAAAAGGCGAGAGACTGAACGACGTGGACTGCCCAACCTTCGTGGCCGACTGTCATGTGCGAGCGGGCGCGGAACTGCTGGCCCACACCTGGGACCCCGTGGTGCTCACGGCCCTTCGACGTGGACCCCGCCGGCGAGCTGATCTCATCCGCGAGATCGGTGGCCTCAGTGACAAGGTCCTGCACGAGTCGCTGGGCCGCCTCGTGTCCCGGGGCCTGCTGACTCATGAGGAAGGCCCTGGCTCCGCGTACCGGCTGACGACCTTGGGCGAGTCGTTCGCCTCCGGGCCATTGCGGGCGCTGGCCGAGTGGTCCGCGCACCATGCCGCGGTGCTCACCTGACGCTGGCTGTCGCGCGCCAGGCCACTGGGACGCCGGGCTGGCCGGCGGTCGATCAGGACGGCGCCTGGGCGGGGCCGGCACTGGCGGCGGCCGGCGGGGTGGCCGCCGCTGGAGTGGCCGCTGGCGGGGTGGCAGGTGGCGGGATGGTCGCTGCCGGGAGCGCGCCGGTCACGATGGCGTCCAGGAGGCCGGGGAAGCGGGCGTCGAGGTCGTCGCGGCGCAGCCGGGAGAACTTGTGGGTGCCCTCGGCGCGGGTGGCGATGACACCGGCCTCGCGCAGGACCCGCAGGTGATGGCTGCGGGTCGACTTGGCCATCCGGCCGGCGAGCAGCTCACCGCAGGCGGCCTCCTGGACCTGGGCGAGCGCGCCGACGATCTCGAGGCGGGACGGGTCGCCCAGCGAGGCGAGCACGGTGACGAGATCGATGTCCTGGGTCGCCGGCATCGGCAGCGTGCCCATGACCCACCTCCCAGCCCTCGGCTCGGGGCGCGGCCCCGGGCCACCAGACAACCACAGTCAGGAACGCCGCGAGGCTCGCATCGTTTCCCGGGAATGCCCTGGGCCACGGACGACTTCTCGTAGTTCGACGGATCTCGAACTACGAGTCGAGGAGCCTGATGGCCTCCAACAAGGTCGACGAGCCCGCGACCGAGACGCCCGCGGGTGCGCCCTCATCGCCGCTGTCCTCGCCCAGCACAGCCAGCCGTGCCCCGGTCGCCGTTCCCGCGCCCGCCGGCGCGGCCGGGCCGGCCCGCTCGGCCCGGCCCGGCGAGCCGGCGGAACCGGACCCACGGCGCTGGCGGGTGCTCCCCGCGATCCTCGTCGCCACGTTCATGTCGCTGTTCGACGTCTTCGTCGTCAACGTGGCGGCGCCGAGCATCGGCGGCGACCTGCGGGCGTCGGACGCCGGCCTGGAGCTGATCGTGGCCGGCTACTCGTTCACCTACGCGGCCGGGCTGATCACCGGTGGACGGCTCGGCGACCGCTCCGGCCGCCGGCGGATGTTCCTGATCGGCATGGGGGTGTTCACCGCCGCCTCGGCGCTGTGCGGCGTGGCCCCGAGCGAGGCGACGCTGATCATCGGCCGGCTCGCGCAGGGCATTGGCGCGGCGGCGATGGTGCCGCAGGCGCTCGCCATCATCAACGTGATCTTCCCGGCGTCCGAGCGGCCACGCGCGTTCGCGTTCTTCGGTGTCACCATCGGCCTCGGCGCCGTCTCCGGGCAGGTCATCGGCGGCCTGCTGGTCGACGCGGACCTCTTCGGGCTCGCCTGGCGGCCGATCTTCCTGGTGAACGTGCCGATCGGGATCGTCGCCATGGCGGTGGTCTGGCGGCTGCTCGCCGAGTCGAAGGCCGCCCGGCCCGAGCCGCTCGACCTCATCGGACTCTCGGCGCTCGCGACCGGGCTGGGTCTGGTGCTGGTCCCGCTGACGCTCGGCCGGGACGAGGGCTGGCCCCTGTGGACCTGGGTGGCGCTCGCCGCCAGCGTGCTGGTGCTGGCCGCGTTCGGCCGCTGGGAGGTCCGGCTCGCCCGGACGGGCGGCCACCCGATCGTCCCGCCGGCCGTGCTGCGGACCCGGCGGACCATCGCCGGGCTGCTGGTCAGCTTCGGGTTCTTCACCTTCCTCGGCAGCTTCCTGCTCGCGGCCACGATCTTCCTGCAGGAGGGGCAGCACCGGTCGCCGCTGAACGCCGGGCTCGTGTTCGGGCCGCTCGGGGTGGCGTTCGCGCTGTCGTCCATGGCGGCGCGCGGCCTGGTCGCCCGGTACGGCCCGCGGACCCTCACCGTCGGTGCCCTGATCAGCACGGCGGGCCTGATCGGGATGCTCGCTCTCGTCGCCGCCGAGGGCACCGGGATTCCGACAGCCCAGCTGATGCCGCCGCTGCTCGCGGTGGGGACCGGCAACGGCCTGGTGATCCCGGCGCTCGTCGCCGCGGTCCTCGCCGGCGCGCCCGCCGACGTCAGCGGTGCGGTCAGCGGACTGCTCACGACCACCCAGCAGGCGTCGTCGGCCCTCGGCGTCGCCGGGATGGGGACCGTGTTCTTCGCGGTGGCGGACCGCGGCGGCCTGGCCGACGCCATGATCGCGGCCCTCGTGTTCGACCTCGTCGGGATCGCGATCGCGGGTGTCGGCACCCTCCTGCTGCCGCGCGGCGCCGCCGCGCCCGCGCTCGCCGTCTCCGGGTCGCTCGGCACGATGGGCACCGTGGAAGCCGCGGCGCCGGCCGTCCCGGCTCGCTAGGGACGGTTCTGCATCGAGGCCGCGGCGTAGACGAGGTAGGACCAGAGCGTCTCGTCCTGGCTGGGGGAGAGGTCCAGCGAGTCGACGGCGGCGCGCATGTGGGCAAGCCAGGCGTCCCGCTCGGCCGGGCCGATCGCGAACGGGACGTGCCGCATCCGCAGGCGGGGATGGCCACGCCGCTCGTGGTAGGTCGTCGGCCCGCCCCAGTACTGGATCAGGAAGAGCCGCAGCCGCTCCTCGGCTGGGCCGAGGTCCTCCTCCGGGTAGAGCGGGCGCAGCACCGGGTCGGCGGCGACCCCCTCGTAGAAGCGGGCCACGAGCCGCCGGAAGGTCTCCTCGCCGCCGACGGACGCGTAGAACGTCTCGTCCGCTCCTGGCGGCGGCCCGACGGGCAGCATGGGCTGGGCCGGGCCCGAGGGGGGACGCGCCGCGTCCGCCGAGGGCGACGCGGCGTCCGCCGGCGGTCGCGCTGGCGCCGGCTCGGGGGTCGGCTGGGCAGGCGACGGCTGTCGGCTCACCGCTCCATTCTGCCCGTGGGCTGACCCGCGCCGAGGAACGGTCCGGCCCGAAGGCCTCGCCTCAGGCCGCGCGGCCGTCGTCGCCGGTCGCCGCCCGGATGATCCAGGCGGCGGTGTCGGGTGGCATGACCAGGGTCTCGCCGTCGTGCTCGACCCGGTCGCTCGCGAGCAGCAGCCGGCCGGCCACCGGGATCCGCGCCTCGGCCCCGGTGCTCAGGAAGCAGCTCAGGACGAGCCCGGCGCCCTGACCGGCCGCGGGCGGCCCATCGTGGCCGGCGCGCGTGAGCACCTCGGCGAGGGCGCTCCTGGCGGCGTCCGTGAGCGCCCCGGCGGGCGTGGACCGCGGCGGCGCCGGCTCGGTCGCGACGACGCGGCGCTCGAAGGCCAGCACGCCGTCCGCGACCCGTGGCCACCCGAGGCCGGTGGTCCCGGCGGGGCCTTCCTGGTCAGGGTCTTCCTGGTCGGAGTGCTCCTGGAAGGAACGGCGGACCGCCAGCGCCGACTGGGCCAGCCGCCAGGTGGACGACGGGTCCGCGCGCTGAGCCTCGACGGTGAGCGCGGACCAGTCGGCGGGCTGCGGGAGCCAGGGGATGACGCCGGGGGCCGCGAAGCCGAACGGCGGCCTGTCGCCCGACCACGGCATCGGCACGCGGCAACCGTCCCGGCCGGCCGCGGTGTGCCCCGAGCGTTCCCAGACCGGGTCCTGACGGGCCTCCGGGGGCACGTCCACCTGCGGGAGGGCCAGTTCGTCGCCCTGGTAGAGGAACACGACGCCCGGCAGCGCCAGCAGCGTCAGCAGAGCGGCCCTGGCGCGGCGCAGGCCGGCCGCGCCGCCGCCGTAGCGGGTCACCGGGCGGGTCGCGTCGTGGCTGGCGAGCACCCAGGTCGGCGGCGCGCCGACGGCGGCCGTGGCCGCGAGGCCCTCCTGGATCGCCCGGCGCCACTGCTCCGGCGACCACTCGACGGTCAGCAGCGAGAACGCGAACGTCAGGTGCAGCTCGTCGGGGCGCACGTAGCGGGCCAGCCGGTCCGGGTCCTCGACCCAGGTCTCGCCGACGAGCACCCGCTCGCGGCCGTCCGAGCGCTGGTAGCCGTCGACGAGCGTGCGCCACGACCGGTAGACGTCGTGCACGCCCTCCTGGTCCCAGACGCGCGGTTCCAGCTTCTCCCGGAAGCTGGTCGCCGGGGTGGCGGCCGGCCCCGGTGGGTTGTCACGCAGCTCGTCGTCCTTGATCAGGCCGTGGGAGACGTCGATGCGGAACCCGTCGACCCCCCGGTCGAGCCAGAACCGCAGGGTCCGCTCGTGATCGGCGCGTACCGCCGGGTCGGACCAGTTCCAGTCCGGCTGTTCGGGCGCGAACAGGTGCAGGTACCACTCGGCCGGTTCGTCGCCTTTGGCCGGCTGGTCGCTTCTGGCCACCTCGTCGCCTGTGGTCGGCGGAGTCGCCGCGGCGGAGGCCGGGAAACGGCGGGCCTGGTCGAGGCGGGTCCAGGCCCCGCCGCCGAAGGTCGAGATCCAGTTGTTCGGCGGCTCCAGGCCGGCGGCGCCGCGCCCTCGCCGGATCAGGTAGCGGTGCCGCGCCGGGTCACCGGGTGGGGCGGCGAGCGCCGCCTGGAAGGCGGGATGGGCGTCGCTGGAGTGGTTGGGGACGAGGTCGACGAGCACGGCCAGGCCGAGGCGATGCGCCTCGGCGAGGAGCGCGTCGAAGGCGGCCAGGTCGCCGAACAGCGGGTCGACGTCGCGGTGGTCGGCGACGTCGTAGCCGTGGTCGGCCATCGGCGAGCGGTAGAACGGCGTGAGCCAGAGGCCGTCGACGCCGAGCTCCGCCAGCTCGGGCAGCCGGGCGCGGATGCCGTCGAGGTCGCCGATCCCGTCGCCGTCGCCGTCCGCGAAGCTGCGGACATAGACCTCGTAGAAGACGGCGTCGCGCCACCAGCCGGGGGTCAGGGCCATAGGGGCATTCAAGCCGCTGGCGGCGCCGGCTGTCGGCGAGATCGGCGAGATCGGCGAGGTCACGGAGGGCACCGAGGGCACCGAGATCACCGATGCCGTCGAGGTCGTCGAGGTCGGCCGATGTCATGGCGCGGAGGACATCCGGCTGTCGTCGCGGCTGGTGGGCCCTCGTTGCGCAAGGTGCAGATGTTCTCACCAAGCGAGCATTGGGTTAGCTGAACTACACTTCCCGAGTGGACGACGTGACTGCCCGTTATCGTTCCACTCCGAAGAGTTCTCGCTTAAGGGCTCTCGGTGCGGAGGGACGGGACCGTCTTCCGGAGCCGGGATGCCAGGCGCCCGAGCTCCCGGTGGCGGCTGACACGTCGCCGGCGGCCGATGCTCCGCCGGCGGCCGAGGTGGCGATGGCGGTTGACGTGCCGGCGAATACCGATTCGCCGACTGAGAACGACCCGGCGGTCGCGACCGAGCTGCCGATCGGGCTGGTCGGGCCGGTCGGCAGCCGCGGGTCGGCCGAGGCTGACACCCCCGGCGGATCCGGGCCGGCCAGGATTGGTGGATCGCGCGGCGCCGAGCTGTTGTGGGGCGCCGTCCGCTCGCTGCGCGGGGCGCGGCGGCGGCACGCCGAGGAGCGGGCCGCCCTTGAGGGCCTGTCGTTCCTGTCGGCCGCGAGCCTGCGGCTCGGCGGCTCACTCGAGCCATATCGGATCATCGAGATGGTGATCGAGCTGGCGCGCTCGCGCCTCGGCGACGGCGCCATGCTCTGGCTGCGTGCGCCTGAGGGCGACGTGCTCGACCTGGTCTTGGTCGACCATGCCGACCCACAGGCCGCCGCCTACGTCCGGGCGCTCACCGCCACCCACCCGCCCCGCGTGACTGACGACTACGCCCCGGGCCTGGTGGTGCGCACCGGCGAGCCGATGTGCATCGAGGACCTCACCCCGACGCTGCGCCGCTCGCTGTTCCCCGACTCCCGGGAGTACGCGCGCTTCCGTCAGTTCGGCTGGGGGCCGTCGATGACCGTGCCGATGCCGTACGGCGACCAGGTCATCGGGGCCCTGACTCTGAGTCGGGCACACGGCCACCCTCCGTACACGAAGGTCGAGCAGACACTCGCGGAGGATCTCGCGGGCCGGGCCGCGCTCGCGCTCGTCAACGCCCGGATGTACCGCGAGTCCCAGGAGGCCGGCCGGGCGCTGCAGCGCTCGCTGCTGCCGGCGCACCCGCCCGTGCTCGAGGGCGCCGACGTGGCGATGGAGTACCGGCCGGGCACCGCCGGCACGGAGGTCGGTGGCGACTTCTACGACGTCATCCCGCTGGCCGACGGCCGGGTCGGGCTCGCGATCGGCGACGTGATGGGGCGGGGGCTGCGCGCCGCCGCGGTGATGGGCCAGCTGCGCGCCGCGCTGCGCGCCTACGCGCTGGAGGAGTGGGGGCCCGCCGACCTGCTGGCCCGGCTCGACGTGATGGTCTCCTCGCTGCCGGGCCTGCCGTTCGCGACCTGCCTGTACGGCATCTACGAGCCGGCGCGCGCCGCGACGCCGGTCGCCGGCTCGCGAGACGCCGACCCCGCCGGGGACGGGCCGGACCACCAGTGCGCCCGGGTCGTGCTGGCCGGCGCCGGCCATCCGGCGCCGCTGCTGGTGCCCCCTGACGACGATCCGCGTTACCTCGAGATCGACCCCGGGCTGCCCCTGGGCGTCGGCGACCCCGCGCAGTTCGTCGAGTCGGCCGTCGAGCTGCCGCCCGGTTCCAGCCTGGTGTTCTTCACCGACGGCCTGGTCGAGTCGCGTCATCGCCCGCTGTCTGACGGCCTCGACCTGCTGCGCGTCGGAATGGGTGAGCAGCTCACTCGCCGCCGGGGCGCGGCGCGGCGCGCGGAGATCGACGCGGCGCGGCGCCGCCACCCGG
>NZ_KI912266.1:6993175-7012045 GCF_000235425.2 Pseudofrankia saprophytica | reverse complement strand
GGCGTACCCGGGACCGGCGCGCGCCGGGCCCCGGCCGCCCGCCCGGCGGGATCGAGCGGCGCCGCGGCGGCGACCGTCGTCGCCGCACCCGGGGCGGGTTCTCCGTCCGCAGCTGGTCGGGGCCGGACACCGTCGACCTCGACGACAGCCAGTGGCCGCAGAACGCCGCTCGCGCCCTGCTGGAGCTCAGCCTGCTCGCCGCCGACCTGCCCTCCGACACCGACGACGACACGGCGCTGTTGGTACTGACCACGCAGGCCGCAGGCCCGCCGCTGCTGGAGCTGGCGCTGCCGCCGGTGGCCGCGTCCGCCGCGCAGGCGAGGACGGCGGTGCGCGCGGTGGTGGGGGCACGCGCCCTGGGCCGGGCGGACGACGCCGCCCTGCTGGTCAGCGAGATCTGCACCAACGCGATCAAGCACGCGCGCAGCGAGCTGACGCTTCGGGTGTGGGCGGAGCCGGCTCGGCTACGGATCAGCGTCGAGGACCGGGAGGGCGCGACACTGCCAAAGCCTGGCCGGGCGGCCCGCGGCGACCCGGAGGCAGAGTCCGGGTGGGGCCTGCTGCTCGTCGAGGCCCTCGCCGACGCCTGGGGCGTCCAGACGACCCCCGGCGGCAAACGGGTCTGGTTCGACCTCGACCTGCTCCGCCAGGCCCCTCCCGACGACGCGCCAACCTTCGGCCGTCCGCCGGCCTAGGGTCGGCGGCGTGCCCCCGAGACTGTGATGATCTTGAATTGGTAACGTTCAAGCCAGACGTGACTGTCCGGCGCGGAGGCGTGCCTCGCGGAGGCTCAGCCCCGGAGCGAAGCGAACGGGGCTGGGCCGCAGCGAGGTCGCCGGAGCGCCCGTGAGCGGAGGAGGACACGGCGCGGAGGTCCCTTCCTGCAGCGAAGCAAGGGAAGGGGCCGTAGCGCCGTGCCCGCACGGAGCGAACCGGAGACTAAGCGGTCGCCGCCTCGCCGAGTTCGGTGCTGAGGTACTGGGACCAGCGGGGATCCATGCGACGACTGCCCAGAATGCGCCAGGCGGCTCCGCTCGGCGCGCGCGGCGCCGTGCGGAGCCGCCAGCCGAGATCAGCGACGGCGCGGTCCGCTTTAACATGATTGCAGCGGCCGCAGGCCGCCACCACGTTCTCCCAGACATGCGGGCCCCCACGGGACCGAGGGATGACATGGTCGAGCGACGTCGCCGGCGCGCCGCAGTACACGCACCGGTGATGGTCGCGAGCGAGCACGCCCTTGCGAGTCAGCGGGACCTGCGAGCGATAGGGAACCCGCACGAACCGCGCTAACCGGACGACGGCGGGAACCTCGACGGACGCTGATGCGGAGTGCAGCACCAGCCCACCGGACTCGACCACCACCGCCTTGTCCGTCAGGACGAGGATGAGTGCCCTACGTTGGGACACCACGCACAGGGGCTCGTACGTGGCATTGAGAACCAGCGCCTCTGCCACGCGCGGACCTCCTGCCGAAGTCGAGGCGGGCGCCCACCCGGGAGCCCGTTCTAACCAGCGTCTCCGGTGACAATGGATAGTCAACCGTGTTCCGGCGCGGAACGCGAGCGTGTTTGCATGGTCATCTGGTCGGTGAAAGTGGCGATGGGCATATCTGGTCGTCTTTGTCACGCCACGGTATCGGTGAGATGACCGCGCTGTCGCGCTGCGTGCCGCCCCGTTGGCCCCGCGCGCTCCCCCTCCGTGGGCGCGTCGTGGGCATGCCGCGACCCGGGCCGGGTGACGGGTACCGATCAGTCGGGTGTGTGCGGCACCCCGTAAGGTGCTGGCCGTGGGCCTGTGACGGGCACGGACGTGCCGTCCCGGCTGGGCCCGTCCGAACCCGGCGGCGCCGCCGCGCGCAGGCAGCCCAGGCGTGCCTCGGCGCGCGCCCGGCGATACCGGCGACCCGGTGGTCCGGCGACGCGGTGAGCGGCTCGCCGCCGCCAGCCGGCGTGCGCCCCGCCCGAGGAGTCGACCGACCGAGGATCTGACCATCCGAGGAGGAGGACCAGGCCGTGCCCCTGCCCCTGACACTTGCCGCCGGCGCGACGCCGACACCGTCGCTGTCGACGTCCCCCACGCCAAGCCCCGGCCTGCCTGACGTCAGCCTGGACGGGGTCAAGGCCGCGCTCATGGACGCCTGTGGCAATCCGCCCGGCTTCCTGTGCCGGACCGTCTACGACTCGACGCACAGCGACTATCTCGCCTCCGGCGCCCAGGTCTTCCTCGGCACACCGGTGACGATCATCCTGATCCTGCTGGTCGCGACCATCATTCGATCGCTGCTGCACCGGCTGATCAAACGGACCACGCGGCATATGGCGTCGGTGACCGGGAACGGCGGGCTGCTGCGCGGCAGCCTGTTCGGCGACAGCGCGATCCTGCTGGAACGGCGCCGTCAGCGCGCGGAGACGGTCGGTTCGCTGCTACGCAGCGTCGTGTCGATCGTGATCTACGGGATCGCGTTCATCCTGGTTCTGGGCGAGCTCGGCATCAACCTCGCGCCGATCGTCGCCAGCGCGGGCGTACTCGGAATCGCTGTCGGTTTCGGCGCACAGAACCTGGTCAAAGACTTCCTTTCCGGAATTTTCATGTTGCTGGAGGACCAGTACGGGGTCGGCGATGTCGTCGACGTCGGCGGCACCATCTCCGGCACCGTCGAGGCGGTCACCTTCCGGATGACGCGGCTGCGCGACGTCGAGGGAACCGTCTGGTACGTCCGCAACGGCGAGATCACCAGAATCGGTAACAAGAGCCAGCAATGGGCGCGCACCGTGCTCGACGTGCCGCTGGATTACGACACCGACGTCGCCCGCGCCAAGGACGTCCTGCTGGAGACCACCCACACGATGTGGCGTGACGACCAGTGGGCCGCGCTCATCATCGAGGAGCCCGAGGTCTGGGGCATGGAGTCGATGACGGCGGACGGCTACACGCTGCGCGTCGCCGTCAAGACCCTGCCGCTCAAGCAGTGGGACGTCGCCCGCGAGCTGCGCGAGCGCCTGCGCCTCGCCCTTGTCGGAGCCGGCATCAACCTGGGCGCCGTACAGCGCAGCCTCGTCATGGTCGATGACGACGACGACGAGCCGTCGCCCGAGGAGGGCGACGACGAGGAGGAACCCGGCGCGCCGCCGCAGTTCGGTGAGGACGAGATCCCCCGCATCGACCCACCGGCCCAGCCCGGCCCGGTGCCGTCCCAGGGCCCGGGCGCCGGGCGCGGCGGCTCCGCGACCTGAGCCGTCCGCCTGGCCCGCGCCGGACTGGCGTCTCCACGGTGGTACGGGGACTGGCGTCCCCACAGCGGCGCGGGCCGACGGAGGCGCCCTTCGCCTCCTGGCGCCTGCCCGGGATCCCCTGCCTCGCCCGGCATCCGGTGACGTCCCGGCGGATGGCGCGGCCGGCCGGCGCCGCCTGAAGGGATGCTGAACGGGGAGCGAGATATCCCTGAGCCCTTTGTCGGGACAGCCCCGAGAGGCGTCGGCCGGAGCAGACTGGGCACGTGCGGGTACTGGTTGTGGATGATGACGCGGCGGTTCGGCAGTCCCTGGAACGGTCGCTCCGGTTCGAGGGGTACGAGGTCGCCACGGCGGCCGACGGCGTCGCGGCGCTGGAGCTGATCGCCAGGGAACGGCCGGACATCGCCATCCTGGACGTGATGATGCCGCGGATGGACGGGCTGGAGTCCTGCCGGCAGCTGCGCGCCCGCGGGGATGACCTACCCGTGCTCATGCTCACGGCCCGTGACGGGCTCGCCGACCGGGTCAGCGGCCTGGACGTCGGGGCGGATGACTACCTCGTCAAGCCGTTCGCGCTGGAGGAGCTGTTCGCCCGGCTGCGGGCGCTCGCTCGCCGCTCGGCGCTCACGGCCCGCACCGGCGCCAGGGCAGGCTCCGCCGCGGCGGCCGGCACGGGCGTGCTCAGCTACGGCGGCGTGGCGCTCGACCCGAGCAGCAGGCAGGTCGTCCGGGCCGGCCGGGAGCTGACGCTCACCAAGACCGAGTTCGAGCTGCTGGAGCTCTTCCTCACCCACCCGCGCCAGGTGCTGTCCCGTTCCATGATCATGGAACGGGTCTGGGGGTACGACTTCGGCCCGTCGTCGAACTCGCTGGAGGTGTTCGTGAGCTACCTGCGGCGCAAGCTGGAGGCGGCCGGCGAGCCCCGGCTGCTGCACACCGTCCGCGGCGTCGGCTATGTGCTGCGTGAGCAGTCGCCGACCCCGGCACCCTCATGACCGACCCGTTCGATCTCCTCGCCGACAGGCACACCATCCGCCCGGCCGATGCCTCCACCGGCGGTGGCCACGCGGGAGCCCGGGTCGGGTCCACCGTCATCGCGCCGCGCCAGCGGCGCCGGAGGTGGTTCTCCCGGCTCGCGTTGCGCAACCGGATGGCGATGCTCGTCGGCGCCGCCGTGCTGGCCGGGATCGCGGTGGTCGCTGGCGTCGCGCTCGGCGCGACCAACGTCGTCCTGCGCAACTCGATCGACGATCAGCTACGCCAGCAGGTCAACGTCGCGGGCGACAACATCAAGCTCTGGTACGTCGAGGGGCCCGATCCCAACAGCCTCGAGGACGACCGCATCCAGATCTACGCGAACCCGCTCGGCCTGCGCATGCAGGTGTTCTGGCCGAACGGCACCATCCTCGGGCCGTCCAACCCCACCGACTACGTCCAGCTGCCGGTGGACGGCGCCGACATCGCTGTCTCGCAGGCGCAGGACGACCAGCTCCGGCTGCGGACGGTGAAGGTCGACGGCAACGAGTACCGCGTCGCCACCGTCGCCCTGCGGATAACGTCGAAGAACTTCGCCAACAGCCCCTTCCCTTCCGACTACCAGATGACGCCGAACAGGCTCGGCCTTCAGCTAGCCCGCCCGATGTCGGATGTGACCAGCACACTGGGCGAGCTCGGTCTGGTGATGCTGGTCGTGGGCATCGTCGGCGTGGGCGGTTCGACGGTCGCCGGTCTGCTCGTGGCACGCGCGGCCCTGCGGCCGGTCGACGCCACGGCCGCCGCGGCCGAGCATGTGGCCCGCACCCAGGACCTGTCCGCGCTCATCCCGGTGACCGGCACCGACGAGATCGCCCGGCTCGCCGGAAGCCTGAACAGCATGCTGCGCGCCCTCGCGGCCTCCAAGGCACGGCAGCGCCAGCTGGTCGACGACGCCAGTCACGAGCTGCGCACCCCGCTGACCAGCCTGCGTACCAACATCGAGCTGCTCATCCGCTCCGAGGCGAACCCGCACCGCGCGCTGCCCGCGGCCGACCGGGCGGACCTGCTGCGCGACGTCGACGGCCAGACGCGCGAGCTGACCGGCCTGGTGAGCGAGCTCGTCGAGCTCGCGCGCGACGAGGCGCCGGTGGAGGAGGTCGAGCGGCTCGACCTGGCCGAGGTGGTGGCCGCGGCCGTCGCGCGGGCACGGCGGCGCGCGGCCCCGAAGGGCATCGTGATCGAGGTGGCGTCGGCTGCGTCCTGGGTGGACGGGCGGCCGAACATGCTGGAGCGGGCGGTCACGAACCTGCTCGACAACGCGGTGAAGTTCTCCCCGGCGGACTCGACCGTGCGCGTCGAGACCGCCGCCGGCGAGGTGATCGTCAGCGACGAGGGGCCCGGCATCTCCTCGGAGGACCGCCCGCACGTCTTCGAGCGCTTCTACCGGTCGACCGACG
Organism: Pseudofrankia saprophytica; assembly: GCF_000235425.2. Lineage (NCBI taxonomy): Bacteria > Bacillati > Actinomycetota > Actinomycetes > Frankiales > Frankiaceae > Pseudofrankia > Pseudofrankia saprophytica. The sequence continues at coordinate 7,006,380 of NZ_KI912266.1, read as the reverse complement.
CCCGCAGCCTGCCCGGGTCCGGGCTGGGCCTGGCGATCGTCGCCGACGCGGTGCACACCCACGGCGGCACGGTCACAGCGGGCGAGGCCCCGGGCGGCGGCGCCCGCATGCGGATGTGGCTGCCCCTCGCCGCGCCGCCGGAGACGCAGCCGGGACCACTCTGGGACGGGCCGCGGGCTCAGCCGGGGGAGCCCTGGGCGGCACCGGAGCCCGATCTCCTGCCCGAGCGACCACCGGAGACGCCGAGCCCCGTGGCGCCGAGCCCCGTGGCGCCGAGCCCTGGGGCGCCCAATCCCGTGTCGCCGAGCCCGGCGAGCCCGCGGGCGCGCGACACGCCGGGCCGGCCGGATCCTCGCGACCCTGACGACGAGGCCGTCCGCCGCGCCTATCTCGGTTTCACCGCCGCCGGTCGCCCCGACCCGCACAGCCCCGGCGGGGGCGCCGACGCCGAGCCTTAGGCTGCTCGTCATGGATCTTGTCGACCCCGCGCTCGCCGCGCTCGCCGGGGCCTACGGTGTCGCGACCGGCTACCTGGACGCCCACGACCAGCCGGTCGCCGTCTCGGCCACGGCGGTGCGCCGCGTGCTGGAGCTGATGGGCGTCGACACCGCCGACCCGGCGGCGGCGCTCGCCGACGTTCAGGCCGCCCCGTGGCGGCTGCTCTCGCCAGCGAGCGTGGTCGTGAAGGCCTCGGCGCCGCGGCCCGTCATCCTGCGCCTGCCCGCGCGACTCGCGGCGACCGCGACGGGCCCGTCGTCGGTGGCCGCCGCCGCGGCCACCGACGGCGCCGTCGGCTGCGAGCTCGAGCTGGGTGACGGCGGCGGGCGGGTGGCGGTACCGCTCGGCCCGGTGGGGGAGCGGCGGGAGGTCGACGGCGAGGAGCTCGCCGCGGTGCCGGCGCTACTGCCCGCCGGGCTGCCGCTGGGCGACCATGTCCTGCGGGTGCGCGCGGGCGGGCGGGAGAGCCGCACCCAGGTCGTCGCCGTGCCCGACCGGGTGCCCGAGCCCAGGGATGACGGGCCCACGGGTTCGGGATCGGGGCGGATGTGGGGCTGGATGGCGCAGCTCTACGCGCTGCGCTCGGCCGGCTCGTGGGGGATCGGTGACTACGCCGATCTCGCCGAGCTCGCCGCCTGGTCGGGCTCGCCAGCCGGCGGGCGGGCGGACGTCCTGCTCGTCAACCCGCTGCACGCGGCCGCGCCCACCATGCCCGTCCAGTCGTCGCCCTACTACCCGACGAGCCGGCGCTTCCTGTCCCCGCTCTACCTGCGCCCGGAGCACACCCCCGAGTACGCCGCCGCCAGCGAGGCGACCCGGGCCGCCGTCGACGGCTACGCCGCCGCGGCGCGCAAGGCGCAGGCCGGCGACGGCGCCGTACCGCCCGCGCGGGCGCGCGGGAGCAACGCGGCCACTCCAGCGCTGGCGGCGGACGGCGACGACGAGTTCGGCCCCCTGATCGACCGGGACGCCGTCTGGGAGGCCAAGCGGGCAGCGCTCGAGCTGCTGTTCGCCGTCCCCGGCCCCGTCCCCGCCTCGCCGTCCGCCACCGCCACCGCCACCAGTGGCGGGGGCGAGGCCGCGGATGACGAGCTGTCCCAGTTCGCGACCTGGTGCGCGCTCGCCGAGCGGTACGGCCCCGACTGGCGGGCCTGGCCCGCCGGGCTGCGCGACCATGACCCCGCCGCCGTCGCCGCGGCCCAGCGCGATCTCGCCGACCGGGTCGCGTTCCACCGCTGGCTGCAGGACCGCTGCGAGCGGCAGGTGGCGGCGGCGCAGGCCGCCGCCCGGGACGCCGGGATGCGGGTCGGCGTCGTCCACGACCTGGCCGTCGGCGTGGACCGCGCCGGCGCCGACACCTGGGCCGGCCGGGACGCCTACGCGGCGGGCGCGAGCATCGGCGCCCCGCCGGACACGTTCAACCAGCAGGGCCAGGACTGGGGCCTGCCGCCATGGCGACCGGACCGGCTCGCCGCGTCCGGCTACGCGCCGTTGCGCCAGATGGTCGCCGCGGTCCTCGCCCGCGGCGGCGGGCTGCGCGTCGACCACATCCTGGGACTGTTCCGGCTGTGGTGGATCCCGGCCGGTGCGGGCGCCGCGAACGGCACGTTCGTCCGCTACGACGCCGAGGCCATGCTCGGCGTGATCGCGCTGGAGGCGGCGCGGGCCGGCGCGGTGATCGTCGGCGAGGACCTGGGCACCGTCGAGCCGACGGTCGTCAGCCGGTTGGCCGACGCCGGCGTGCTCGGGTCGTCGGTGCTGTGGTTCGAGAACGACGCCGACGGCGTCCCGCTCCCGCCGAGCGCCTGGCGGGAGCACACGATGGCCAGCGTCACCACCCACGACCTGCCGACCGCCGCCGGCTTCCTGCTGGGCGAGCACGTCAGGGCCCGCGCCGACCGGGGCCTGCTCGCCCGGCCGCTGGCGGACGAGACGGCCGACTGGCGCGCCGCCCGCGACGGCCTGCTGACCCACCTGCGCGCCCACGGCCTGCTCACCGAGGACCCGGCCGCGGCCCAGGCCGCCGCCGAGGAGCGGGCTGACACCGAGGACCCGGCCGCCGCCGAGAAGTCGGCCACGGGCGGCGACGAGCTGGACCCGGCCCTCGTCCGGGCCGCCGTGCTCGGGATGCACCGGCTGCTGGTCGCCACGCCGGCGCGGATCATCCTCGCCGCCCCCGGCGACGCCGTCGGCGACCGCCACCAGCCCAACCTGCCCGGCACGGTCGACAGCTACCCGAACTGGCGCCTACCGCTTCGTGACGGCCGCGGCGTCGCCATCACCCTCGAGGACCTGATGGTCGACCCCAGGGTCGCCCGCCTCGTCGAGATCCTGTCCGAGGTGTCCACCGCCGATCCGCCGGCCGCCACCTGAACCCCGCGCCGGTGGGCCGTCGGGCCCGCCGGCGGAAGGCCCCGGTCCGGGGCGCCGATGGAGCTCTGGTTTTGGGCTGACGGGGCGGATGCTCAACGGTCTACGTCCGGTAGAACACGGGGGGACCATGCGGCTCTCGCAAGAGAACCGATGCCGGTAGTCTTCGGAACCGTGACTCGCCGTCCTGTGCGCCGCGGGGCGCGTCGTGCGCTGACGCTCGCCGCGTTGACCGCTCTGACCGTTCCGCTCCTCTCCACGGCCGCCTTCGCGGACGGGGGGAGAATCGGCACGCACTACAGCCCGGATCCGCTCTCCCCACTGTCGTCCTGGCTGATCTACGGCGGCACGATCGTCGGCGGCTTCCTGGTCGCCCTGATCATCACCGCGCTGTCCGGCGGCAAGAGTTCGGACCGCTACCGGCCCGGGCAGCCCTGGGACCACCGCGAGGTCTGGCTCGGCGGCGAGGGAGCGGCCCCGGACGCCGAGCCCACGGCGCAGAAGTCCGCGGACACGGCGGCGCCGGGCTCCGGCGGAGCCAGTGGCAGCTGGTGAGGCGTTCCGCCAGGACCAGCTTGACCGGCTGAACCACGCGCGGCTTCTAGCCGAGCGGCAGACCGGTATCGGTTTTCATGTCCGCGTCGGCGCGGTCTCCGGTGATCCGAAGGCCGCCGCTGACCGGATCCTCGGCGAGATCGCGGACGGCCAGCCCGCCGCCGTGCTCATTCTCGTCTCGCCGGGGCAGCGGTTCGTCCGGATCGCCACCACCCCGGCCGCCCGCCGCCGGATCCCCGACGTGGCCGCCTCGCTCGCCACGCTGGCGATGACGTCCAGCTTCGCCGTCGGCGACCTGGTCGGCGGCCTGGTCTCGGGGCTCCGTCAGCTCGCGGACGCGGCCGGACCGCCGTCCGAATCCCCTCGGCCCGGCGTGTCTCGGCCAGGCGCGGTTCAGCCCGGCCTGGCATAGCGAGGCGGACGGCCCGGGCGGCACCCGTCGAGCAGGGCCCGGGCCTCGCGCTTACCTGATCTTCGGATGTGACGTCGCACCACGGCGTCCACCGATGCGCCCTGGACCCTTGCGGCCCATCTGAGTTCGATATATGAACTCAGATGGTCGTCCGAGGCTCGGACGGCGGCGAGGAGGTTTCTGACGGTGGACGACGCGTTGCGGACGGCGCCCCCGGCGGCCGAGCGGGGGCCGGTGTCGGTCCCCGCGGCGCGGACGGCGACCGGTGCCGCGCCTCCCGCGGCCGCCGAGCCCGGGGTGAGACGGCGGGCACGGGTGGTGCTGGGCGTGGTGTCCGCGGCGGTGTTCATGTCCAATCTGGACCTGTTCATCGTCAACATCGCCTTCCCGGACATTCACCGGGACCTCGGTGGCGGGCTGTCGACGCTGTCCTGGGTGCTCAACGGCTACGCGATCGCCTTCGCGGCGCTGCTGGTGCCCGCCGGGCGGCTGGCCGACCGGTATGGGCACCGGGGCGGCTTCCTGCTGGGGACGGCGCTGTTCACCGCGGCGAGCGCGCTGTGCGCGGCGAGCCCGGGAATCGTGACGCTGGTCGTCGGCCGGGTCGCGCAGGCGGCGGGCGCGGCGCTGCTGCTGCCGACGAGCCTGGCTCTGCTGCTCGCGGCCACCCCGCCCGCGCGGCGGGCCGCCGCGGTGCGTGGCTGGGCGGCGGTCGGCGGGCTCGCCGCCGCGCTCGGCCCGGTCGCCGGCGGCCTGCTCGTCGAGGCCGACTGGCGGTGGGTGTTCCTGGTGAACCTGCCGGTCGGCATCGCGACCCTCGTGCTCGGCGCGCGGGTGCTGCCGCGGCGGAGGGAGGACAACCCCGGGCCGCTGCCGGATCTCGTCGGCGTGCTCGCGCTGACCGCCGGCATCGGCCTGCTCGCTCTCGGCCTGGTGGAGTCGTCCGACTGGGGCTGGGGGTCGGCGGCGGTCATCGGCAGCCTCGCGGGCGCCGCCCTGCTGCTGGCCGGGTTCGTGGCGCGGTCCGCCCGCCACCCGGCGCCGGTGGTGGAGCTCTCCGTGCTGCGCTCGCCGGGGTTCTCGCCGGCGATCGGCGCGCTGTTCCTGTTCAGCGTCGCGTTCGCGGCGATGCTGCTGTCGCTGGTGACCTACATGGACAGTGCCTGGGGCTGGTCGGCGCTGAAGATCGGCCTCGCGGTCACCCCCGGGCCGGCGATGGTGCCGCCGGTGGCGCTGCTGCTGGCGGGCCGGCTGGTCGCCCGGTTCGGCCTCGGGCGGGTCGCGGGCACCGGCGCCCTGATCTACGCCGTAGGAGCGGCCTGGTGGGCCTTGCGGGTAGGACTGCACACGCACTACGCGGCGGGAATCCTGCCCGGCATGCTGCTGACCGGGGTCGGCGTGGGGCTGGTGCTGCCGACGCTGACCGCCGGCGCGACCACGGTCCTGCCAGCCGACCGGTTCGCCACCGGCAGCGCGGTGATGAACATGTCCCGCCAGGTCGCGAGCGTCCTCGGCGTGGCCGTCCTCATCGCCGTCGTCGGCGCTCCGGCGCGTCAGCACCTGGTGAGTGCCTTCCACGAGGGCTGGTGGTTCGTCGCCGCCAGCAGCCTGGCGGCCTCGGTGATCGCCTTCGCCGGCCTGCGACCCCGCCGCCCGGCTCCGTCCCTGAGGCCGGAGCCGGGCGGCGGCGGGGCCTAAGCCGACGACGCCGCGGTGTCCTTGGCGCGGGCGGTCAGGGCCCGGACCAGGCCGTCTCGGCCCTCGGCCAGGGCACGGCGCAGCGGGGGCGCCGGGTCCTCGCTCGCCAGGTAGGCGTCCACCCTGTCGACCGTTGCCTGCTCGATGACCCCGTCGGGGAAGAGTACCTGGGTGATCGTCTGCGCGGTGTCGAAGCTGCGCGTCTTCCAGATCTCGGCGATCTCGGCGAAGTAGCGGTCCACGTAGGGCTTCGTCAGCTCCCGCTGGCTGGAGATCCAGAAGCCGCCCAGCGTCGCCACCAGGAGATGGTTGGACAGCGTGTCGGACTCCATGACCGCCGCCCACGCCGCGGCCTTCGCTTCCGCGGTCGGTCGGGCGCTGCGTGCCGTGGCCGCGCGCTTCTCACCCGCCGCCGTGGCGTCGCGGGCCAGCTCGGCGTCGATCTCGGCGTCGCCGTAGACGCCGCGGGCGACCAGCTGGGTCAGCAGCGTCCAGCGCAGCTCGGTGTCCAGCGCGAGGCCCTCGATCGTGTCGCGGCCCTCGAAGATCGCCCGGATCTTCTCGACCTGGTCGGGGTCCTCGGCCTGGGCGAACGTCGTCGTGAACACCAGCTGCAGGTCGCTGCCGGGGCCCGCCGCCCGCATCAGCTCCTCGGCCCGCGCGCACAGCGCCCGCAGCGCCGCCGACCGGTTCGCCGGGTCGCCGTAGCTGTCGAGCGTGAGCGCGGCCCGCGCGAGCAGCGTCTGCACCACGCCGATGTCGTCCTCGGCATCGACGCCGGACAGCACCAGCTGGACGTAGTCGCGGGCGGCGAGCTCCGCGTCGCGGGTCATGTCCCATGCCGCCGCCCAGCACAGCGTGCGTGGCAGTGACGCCCGCACCTTCCCGATGTCGCTGACCAGCGTCCGCAACGAGTGGTCGTCGAGACGGATCTTGGCGAACGTCAGGTCGTCGTCGTTGAGCAGCAGCAGCTCGGGGCGGCGGGCTCCGACCAGCTTCGTCACCTCGGTGAGCTCGCCGACGACGTCGAGCTCGACCCGCTCGCGGCGGACCAGGTCACCCTGCTCGTCCCGGTCGTAGAGGCCGATCGCGACGCGGTGCGGCCGCAGCGTCTGGGACGCGGTCGGCGGCGAGGACGCCGGCTCCTGGACGACGTCGAACGCGGTGAACAGCCCCGACGAGTCGGTCTCGAACCGCGGCCGCAGCGTGTTGACGCCGGTGGTCTCGAGCCAGTCGCGCGACCAGGCGGTGAGCTTGCGCCCGCTGGACTTCTCCAGCTCGTCGAGCAGGTCGCGCAGCTCCGTGTTGCTGTACTCGTAGGCGCGGAAGTAGCTGCGCAGGCCGGCGAGGAACTCCTCCTGGCCGACCCAGGCGACCAGCTGCTTGAGCACCGAGGCGCCCTTGGCGTAGGTGATGCCGTCGAAGTTCGTGCGCACCGCGTCCATGTCGACGGCGTCCGCGACGATCGGGTGCGTGGACGACAGCTGGTCCTGCCGGTACGCCCAGGCCTTCTCGGCGTTCGCGAAGGTCGTCCAGCCGTTGGTGAACCGGGTGGAGTCGACCTGCGCGAGCACCGACATGTAGGTCGCGAACGACTCGTTCAGCCACAGGTCGTCCCACCAGCGCATGGTCACCAGGTCGCCGAACCACATGTGCGCCATCTCGTGCAGGATCGTCTCGGCGCGCCGCTCCCGGCGCGCCTCGGTCACCTTGGCGCGGAAGACGTAGTCCTCCAGGAACGTCACGCAGCCGGCGTTCTCCATCGCGCCGGCGTTGAACTCCGGCACGAACAGCTGGTCGTACTTACCGAACGGGTACCGGTAGTCGAACACCCGGTGGTAGAAGTCGAAGCCCTGCCGGGTGATCTCGAACAGCTCCGCCGGGTCGAGGAACTCGGCCAGCGAGCGCCGGCAGTACAGCCCGAGGTCGATGCCGTCGTGGTGGTCGCGGACCTCGTGATACGGGCCGGCGACCAGCGCGGTGATGTAGGTCGACATCACCACGGTCGGCAGGAACCGGGTCACGCGCACGCCGATCGCGGCCTCGGCGACCGCCGCGACCGGGCTGTTCGAGATGATCTTCCAGTCGGCCGGGGCGGTGACGCTCAGCGTGAAGGCCGCCTTCAGGTCGGGCTGGTCGAAGCAGGCGTACATCCGGTGGGCGTCATACGTCTCGAACTGGGTGTAGAGGTACACCGCCTCGTCGACCGGGTCGACGAACCGGTGCAGGCCCTCACCCGTGCGCGAGTAGGCGCAGTCGGCGACGACGGCGAGCCTGTTCGACTCGGCGAGGTTCGCCAGCGTGATCCGCTCGCCGTCGAACACCTCGGCGGGGTCCAGCGCGACGCCGTTGAGCGCGATCTCGCGGACCGCCGGCGCCGCCAGCTCGATGAAGGTCGTCGCTCCGGGCTCGGTCGCGGTGAACGTGACGACGGTCGTCGACGCGAAGGTCTCGTGACCGGTTGTCAGGTCGAGCTCGACGTCGTAGGAGGAGACGTTCAGCAGCCCGGCGCGTTTGCTTGCTTCGTCACGGGTGAGGTTGTTCGGCACTCGGATCCTCTCTTGGCTCCGGTCGCCTCCGGAGGCGCGAAGAAGAACATTTTCGCGCCTCCTTTGGCCAGATGACTCCGGTTGGCCTCCGGAGGCGCGAAGAAGGACATTTTCGCGCCTCCTTTGGCCAGGTGGCTCCGGTTGGCCTCCGGAGGCGCGGCGGAAGAACCATTCCCGCCAGTCTTCCACGCTGCGTGGGCGACCGGGCCGTGCCCGCGCTCACGGCGTTGCCCGCCGCTGGGCGTGCTGGGTCGAGCTGCCGGCGGCCTGTCAACGATGTGGGACGATTCCGGCGTAGTCTCGGGGCCGCGTGTCCGGCCGGCCGGTTCAGCGGTGCGCTACGCGCTGGTCGCCGACCCTGAGCGCCGGCTATCCGGCACGACGCTCGACCGGACGACCGGACGACCGGAGGAGAGCCCCAGGTGGAACGGGCCGCGCGCGGAGAGCAGTCCGACCCGTCGCCGCCTGGCGGCGACGACACGCCGGACGCGGACGCCCACGGCACGGACGAGGTCGACGACACCGCCGAGGTCGCGGACCCCGCCAACAGCGGCGGCGCCGGGAGCGGCGCCGCGGACGGCGACAGTACTGGGAGCACCGACGAGGTCGGCGACGCGGGCGACGCGGGCGACGTCGACGCCGATGCTGGCGCCGACCGCGCTGATCCGGACGACGGGCCGGGTGACGACGGACCGGGTGACGACGGACCGGGCGCCGGAGCGCCCCCTCGGGGCGGGCGCCTTCGAGCGAACCTGCAGGGGCGGGTCCTGGCGCGCCGGGAGGCCAGAGCCGCCGCCGTCCGCCGGGCCGCCGAGGTGGCCGAGGCCGAGGCGGCGGCGCGCCGGGCCGAGGCCGCCGCGCGGCGGGCCGCGGCGGCCGAGGAGGCCGCCCGGCTCTCGACGCGGGAGCGGGCCGAGCGGGCGGTGCCGCTGGCGTTACGAGTCAGCGCCGGGTGGTCGTGGCGGTTGCTCGTCGTCGGCGCCGCGGTCTACGTCGTGGTGGTCGCGATCGGGCGGGTCCGCACCGTCGTCATCCCGGTCGTCGCCGGCCTGCTGATCAGCGCGCTGATCGTCCCGATCGCGCACCGGCTGCAGCGGATCGGCGTGCCGCGGCTCGCCTCGGCGTTCATCGCGCTGCTGACCTTCTTCATCCTGATCGGCGGCGCGGCGGTCGCCGTCGGCTTCAACGCGGCCAACGAACTGCCGAAGGTCATCGACCAGGTCAGCGCGGGTATCGACCAGGTCCGCGACTACCTGATCAACGGTCCGCTGAACCTGTCGCAGAAGCAGATCGACGACCTGGTCAACAGCATCCAGCATTCGCTCAGCGAGAACCGGGGCAAGGTGCTGTCCGGTGTGATCACAACAGCCTCGGTGCTGTTCGAGGTGCTCACCACCATCCTGGTCACGCTGTTCGCCACCTTCTTCTTCGTCTATGACGGCGCCGGGATCTGGGACTGGATCGTGTCCCGGTTCCCGGCGACCGCCGAGGAGCGGGTCCGCGGCGCGGGGGTGGAGGCGTGGAACACCCTCACCGGCTACATCCGCGGCACCGTGTTCGTCGCGGTCGTCGACTCCATCGGCATCTCGATCGGCTTGGTCGCGGTGGGCACGCCTCTGGTCGCTCCGCTGGCACTCCTGACGTTCTTCGGCGGGTTCATCCCGATCATCGGCGCGACGGCGGCTGGCGTCGCGGCCATCCTGGTCACGCTGGTGGCCAAGGGAGTGGTGCCGGCGATCATCGTGCTCGGCGTGGTGCTGTTCGTCCAACAGGTCGAGGGCCACCTGTTGCAGCCACTGGTGATGCGCCGCGCGGTGCGGCTGCACCCGCTCGCGATCGTGATCGCGCTGTCGGCCGGAGGCGTGCTCGCCGGGATCCCCGGAGCGGTCGTCGCCGTGCCGACCGTGGCTGTGATCAACCGGGTGGCGAGATATCTCGCCACAAGTGGGAAGGCACCGCCCGCGGCGGATGGTTGACGCCGGAGGGGGAACGCGGCGGGCGATGGCCCGTCGGGTGCGCCGTCCGGACAGGAGACAGCACATGACCGCAGGTACAGGCGTCGAAACTGTGTCATCGGTGGCCGAGAGCGGGCCGGCGGTAGTGGCCGACTTCTGGTTCGACCCGAGCTGTCCATGGGCGTTCCTGACGTCCCGGTGGATGCTCGAGGTCCAGAAGGTCCGCTCCGTCGAGGTCCGCTGGCACGTCATGAGCCTGGCGGTGCTCAACGGCGGGCGTGACGACATTCCCGAGCCCTACAAGTCGATGATCCCGCTGATGTGGGGCCCGGTCAGGATCGCCGTGGCCGCGGCCGCCGCGCACGGCGACGAGGTGCTCGGGCCGCTCTACACGGCGCTGGCCCGGCGCCGGCACATCGACAAGGCCGAATGGAGCCGGAGCGTCTTCGAGGCTGCGTTGGCCGAGGTCGGCCTACCGGAGTCGCTCGCCGACGCGGCCGAGTCGACCGAGTACGACGACCGGGTTCGCGAGAGCCACGCCGAGGGCATCGGCCGGGTCGGCATGGATGTCGGCACGCCGGTGGTCGCCGTCGGCGACGTGGCGCTGTTCGGCCCGGTGATGACGCCGGCGCCGACCGGCGAGGCGGCCGGCCGGCTGTGGGACGGCTTCCTGCTCGTCGCGCAGACGCCGGGCTTCTACGAGCTCAAGCGGACCCGCGACGTCGGGCCAACGTTCGACAACCTGACCTTCGACGCGCCGGCGGTGAGCGTGGACGCGACCTTCGGCGGGTTGGTCCGGCAGAACCCGGCCGCCACGCCGGAGCCGATCGAACGGCCGGCGGGCCTCGTCTCCCGCGAGTCCTGACCCGCGAGTCCTGACGCGCGCGGCCGCGGCCGACGGTGGCGTGGCAGTGATCGTCGCGCCATCGCCGGCCCGGCAGGATCTCGGCACTCGGTAGCGTTATTGGGCTCTGGGTGCTCGTGGCCCCGCCGGAGGGGGCATGATGGCTCATCGTGCGTGTCCATCTCGGTTCTGACCATGCCGGCTACCACCTGAAGGCCGCCCTCGGCGAGTGGCTGGCAGAGCTCGGCCACACCCCGATAGACCACGGGCCGACCGACTATGACCCCGACGACGACTACCCCCCGTTCGTCATGGCCGCTGCCGCGGCCGTCGCGGCCGAGCCGGGCAGCCTGGGGATCGTCATCGGCGGCTCCGGCAACGGCGAGGCCATCGCCGCCAACAAGGTGGCGGGGGTGCGCGCCGCCCTCGCCTGGTCCGAGGAGACCGCGCGCCTGGGCCGGCTGCACAACGACGCCAATGTGCTCAGCCTGGGTGCCCGGATGCACGAGGTCACCGAGGCGCTCGCCTTCGCCGAGGTGTTCCTGTCGACCTCGTTCTCCGACGAGGCCCGCCATACCCGCCGCCTGCGGATGCTGACCGCCTACGAGCGCACCGGCGAGCTTCCCCCCGTCCCCTCAGGCGCTCCCGCTCCCCCCGCGGTCTGACCGGAGGCGGGGCCTGGCGGCATGGGCTGGTCCCGTGGCGCGGGTCGGTCCCGTGACGTGGGTCGGTCCCGTGGCGCGGGCTGGCCGCGCCGGATGAGCCAGCCAGGCGACGGCCGCCCGCCGGGCCGGGCGGTCCGCGCCCCGTCGCTCGCCGCCCGGTCGAGACCGGGCCGGTCGGCGCCGGCGCGTCCCCGGAGCCGCTCGGCGATCAGCCTTTCGGCCTGGGCCAGATCCTCCGCGTCCGGGTGGGCGACGTCACGGGCCCGCATCGCCGCGCTCGGGCTGAGTTTGCTGCGCCCCGCGCCGACGAGCCCGCGCAGCGCGCCGTCACCGTCGCGCCAGCCGTCCCGCCTTCGGTCCTGCCCCGGATCGGCCATGTCTCCTCCGTTCGCGCCGTCGCCGGCCGCGCGGCTGGAGACGGGCGGTGGACGGCAGGGAGACCATTCTCCGTCGTGACCGTCGGCGACGTGGGGGGTGTCCGTCCGCAGCCGGTTCACTGAATGATCATTCACTGCCCACTGGTCGCCCACGGCAGAAGCAACGGGGGGCGGCTGGGGGTGAGTGGAGGCGGTCGACCATGCGCGACCGTGACCCCGGGGCGGTGGACGCGAGCGGCGAGATCCGCCGCTGTGCCCTCGGTATGTGCACGTTCTGTGGCATTCCGGTCAGGGACGGTTCGTGTCGGTCGTACCGCACTGTCACGTCAATGTAGACGTCAACGGACGGGCAACGACGCGCCATCGGTCAACTTGTCCAACGAGTTGGTGTCGGACAGGTGAGTAAAGTTCCGGAACGTCGGACTCGTCCCTGGACGATGTTTCTCGGCAAATAGCACGAAGGTACTATTCGCGCGACGGCCGGCAAACGCCAGTCGCACGGGGTCGGCGCAGCGTGGGGTGGGACTTGGACCGGGTGCCCGTGAGCGTCGTGGTTCCGGCATTCAACGAGGCCCGCCGGCTTCCATGGTCGCTCCCTGTCCTCTCGGACGTCCTGCGTCGCCTTCCTGGTGCCGAGCTGATCGTCGTCGACGACGGCAGCACCGACGACACCGCCCGAGTAGCCGCCGAGCTGTTGCGTGACGTGCCGGACAGCCGGGTGATCCGACTCCCGTGGAACAACGGGAAGGGCGCCGCGGTCCGGATCGGGGTGGCCGCCGCCGTCGGCGAGGCCATCGTGTTCATGGACGCCGACCTGGCCTCCGACGTCGCCGACCTGCCGCTGCTGCTGGCGGCGCTGGAGCACGCCGAGGTGGCGCTCGGCTCGCGCCGGCTCGGCCGAAGCGCCGACCGCGTCGCCACCCGCCGCCTGGGCAGCTGGGCGTTCAACCAGCTCACCCGCTCGCTGGTCTCCCTCGACCTCGCCGACACCCAGTGCGGCTTCAAGGCGTTCCGGCACGCCGAGGCGAAGGTTCTCTTCGGCCTGTCGCGGGCGAACGGTTTCGGCTTCGACGTCGAGGTGCTCAGCCTCGCCCGGTCGCTCGGCTACCGGATCGCCGAGATCCCGGTCCGCTGGTCGGAGGAGCCGGGCGGGACCTTCCGGGTCGTGCGGCACACCCCGGCGATGCTGGCCGAGCTCGCGCGGGCACGCCGTCATGCCCAGCGAGCCGTGCCAGCCGGGCCGGCGAAGCCCACCGCGTGGCCGCCGAGCCGAGGTCGCGAC